>JAAESS010000232.1 GCA_024229195.1 Flavobacteriales bacterium
ATACATTTGTATATTCAATATGATGAATTTCAATTCATTCATTCTGTTTATTGAATTGTTCAATCAATAAAATATAGATGAAAATAATTATTGCAGGTGCAGGAGAGGTTGGTTTTCACTTATCTAAACTTCTGTCCTACGAATCTCACGAGATCATTCTTATCGATCAGGATAAAGACAGGTTACTGTATGCTGATTCCAAATTAGATATCAAAACACTTCAAAAAGACGCGACTTCTATTCAGGCTTTAAAAGACGCCAAAATTGAATATTCAGATCTTTTTATTGCAGTAACCTCGTCAGAGACAACAAATATTACGGCTTGTGTGATCTCTAAAAAACTTGGAGCCAAGAAAACAATTGCCCGAATCAGTAATTCTGAATTTACAGACAATAAAGAGGAACTTAATTTTGCAGATTTAGGGATTGATGAACTCATTTCAACAGAAGAACTTGCAACAAACGAGATCAAATTACTTCTTGAAAAAGTCACATTTAATGAAACGCATGAGTTTGAAGGTGGTAAACTAACCATGGTAGCCATGATCCTCTCGAAAACTGCTCCTGTAATTGGCAAAACAGTGATGGAAGCAGCTGGAATATATGTTGGAATCAATTTTATGCCAATTGTTATCAAAAGAAAAAACTCCGGAGAAACTATTATTCCTCGTGGGAATACTATTTTCCAAGAGGGCGATCAGCTTTATTTTATAACGCTTCAAAAAGGAGTTGAAGAGTTGAATCGCTTGTCTGATTCAAGAAATAAGCAAATCAAAAATGTATTGATTTTAGGTGGAAGTAAAATTGGCGAAAAAACAGCCAGAGACCTCTGCAGCAAAAATCTAAATATCAAGATCATAGAGTACAAGAAAAAACGTGCCATAGAATTGGCTGAAGAACTTCCCAATGCCATGATCATCTATGGTGATGGAAGAGATGTCGAATTATTGGAAGAAGAAAATGTTTCAGAAATGGATGCCGTAATTGCTGTAACCGGAAGGTCCGAAACCAATATCATGTCTTGTCTTATGGCACAGTCCAAAGGTGTAGACAGAACCATTGCACTTGTTCAAAATGTCGACTATTTTAGTCTAAGCAAGAATATTGGGATCGATACCCTGATCAATAAAAAGCTACTTGCAGCAAATAGTATTTTCAGATATATCAGAAAAGGAGATGTCCTGGAAATGACAATTCTCAATGATGTAAATGCTGAAATCATAGAATTTCACGCGCATAAAGGCTCGAAAATTACCAAAAAACCTATCAAGGATTTGAAATTTCCCAGAAATGCAATTATCGGAGGTGTCATAAGAGATGATACCGGATTGATTGCACTTGGAGACTTTCAAATTCAGGAAGATGATAAGGTTGTTGTTTGCTGTTTTCCAAAAACAATTTCGAAAGTTGAGCGATTCTTTAACTGATCCTTAGATGAAAAAATTCAATTTTAAGATCATTCTGCAACTCATGGGCATATTGCTTCTGTTCAATGGAGGGTTTATGCTGATCTCTGCAATTGTCAGTTGGTATTTTGACGATGGAGCTATCAATGCAATACTTTTGGCAGGAGCTGTTACACTGACCATTGGCTTAATGCTAAGATTTGTTACAAAAGGGTTTGAAAAAAAGATCAAAAAGCGAGAAGGCTATCTTGTGGTGACTTTGGGTTGGGTGACCATGTCATTATCGGGTGCATTGCCTTATATCTTTTCAGGAGCAATTCCTTCATTTACTGATGCTTTTTTCGAAACCATGTCTGGTTATACCACAACGGGTGCATCGATCCTAAATGATATTGAAATCATGCCTGAAAGTATTCTGTTTTGGAGAAGTACAACCCATTGGATTGGCGGTATGGGAATTATAGTTCTTGCCATAGCGATTCTCCCATTATTGGGGATCGGAGGAATGCAGATGTTCGCTGCAGAAGCACCAGGACCGTCTTCAGATAAGTTACATCCCAGAATTGCAGATACTGCCAAAAGATTGTGGTTTCTTTATTTTGGACTCACCATGACAGAGGCTATTTTGTTAAAACTGGCAGGTATGGGGTTTTTCGATGCGATAAATCATGCCATGAGTACCTTGTCAACAGGAGGCTTTTCAACAAAAAATACCAGTATAGCGCATTGGAACGACCAACCACTGATCCAATATATCATCATTGTATTTATGTTTATTGCAGGAACAAATTTTGTATTGAGTTATTTCGCGGTTAAAGGTAATTTTTCCAGATATCGAAAAGATGAAGAATTTCGGTATTATGCCACGATTATAGTCTGTCTTACCATTGTGACTACCCTTGTGGTGTACTTTTATGCAAATGTTTCTGTAAATCCCACTGATGTTCAGGTGATTGGGCATCCAATGGTATTTGGACAATTAGAAAGTTCTTTCCGACATGCCCTATTTCAGGTACTTGCTGTGGTGACAACAACAGGATTTGTTTCGGCTGATTTTACCATTTGGACACCCTTTTTATCTGTAATGTTTTTAACCATGATGTTTTTGGGAGCCTCTGCCGGATCAACAGCCGGGGGTGTTAAAATTGTAAGACATATTATCATGATCAAAAATGGATTTCTTGAATTTAAAAGAAGTCTACATCCTAACGCTATTGTTCCTGTACGATATAATACCAAAACGGTGACCCGAGGTATTGTTTTTAATATCATGGCCTTCTTTATTTTATATCTTATCATATTCGCTGTGGGCTCCTTGGTTTTTAGTTTTATGGGAAATGATTTTATGACCTCTGTAGGAGCCGCTGCTTCTTCACTTGGAAATGTAGGACCCGCTTTTGGTGATCTGAGTCCTGTGAATAATTATTCCAGTTTACCTCCATTTGGAAAATGGTGGTCTTGTATGTTGATGCTTTGCGGAAGGTTAGAATTATTTACAGTATTGATAATTTTTACACCGTATTTTTGGAGAAACAACTAAGTCAAAAGTAAATTACACTATATTTTTTTCAATTTTATAATTCAAAAGAAGTTCCTAACCTGATTTATTTTCTAAAATCAGTACCTTGCAATCCAGAAATGAAATCCTTTTTATGAACATTATCAAGCCATATATTCCAAAAAATAAAATAAGAATTGTGACAGCTGCGTCTTTATTCGACGGACATGACGCCGCAATCAATATCATGAGGCGAATCATACAGTCTACCGGTGTTGAGGTAATTCATCTTGGCCACGACAGAAGTGTGGAAGAGGTTGTTAATACTGCTATTCAGGAAGATGCGAATGCGATAGCCATGACCTCCTATCAAGGTGGTCATAATGAGTACTTCAAGTATATGTATGACTTACTTCAGGAAAAAGGTGGATCGCAGATCAAAATATTTGGTGGTGGCGGTGGTGTTATTCTTCCCAAAGAAATCGAAGAACTAATGGCCTACGGAATTACAAGAATTTATTCACCAGATGATGGCCGACATATGGGATTACAGGGAATGATCAATGATATGATCCAACAATGTGATTTTGATCCCTCAGCTATAACTCTGAAAAAAGGCTCGATCGAAAATCATTTGAAGGCAAATGACAAACCTGTTATTGCAAGGCTAATTTCTTTAGCAGAAAATCATCCGGAAATTTTTAAAAGTACCTTCGGTGAACTCAGCAGAAAAGAAAGTGATACACTTGTATTAGGAATTACAGGCACAGGAGGTGCGGGTAAATCCTCACTGGTAGATGAATTAGTGAGACGATTTTTAACTGACTTCCCATCTAAAAAAATAGGAATTGTCTCTGTTGACCCCTCTAAAAGAAAAACTGGCGGAGCGCTTCTTGGTGATAGGATCAGAATGAATTCTGTCAACAATGACAGGGTGTATATGCGCTCTTTGGCCACACGTCAGTCAAATCTTGCTCTTTCTAAGCATGTCAATGAGGCTGTCAATATATTGAAAGCTGCCTCCTTTGATCTGATCGTTCTTGAAACCTCAGGTATCGGTCAGTCTGATACGGAGATTCTTGATCATTCAGATTTTTCACTTTATGTTATGACACCTGAATATGGAGCAGCGACCCAGCTGGAGAAAATTGATATGCTCGATTTTGCGGATGTGATCGCACTTAATAAATTTGATAAAAAAGGTGGGCTCGATGCGCTAAGGGATGTCAAAAAACAATTTCAAAGAAACCAACAACTTTGGGATACAGAAGTAGATAAAATGCCTGTCTATGGAACTATCGCCTCTCAATTTAACGACCCGGGGACCAATAATTTATACAAACATATTATTGACAAACTCAATGACATGTCCCAAAAGTCATTTATCAGTTCGATGGAAGTTAGTGCTGATCTCAGCGAAAAATTATTTATCATACCTCCAAAAAGAGTCAGATACCTATCGGAAATTTCTGATACAAATTCTCAATATGACCAATGGAGCAAAGATCAAAGCGCACTTGCGCAAAAACTTTATGGAATTTATCTTACGCTGCAAAGCCTTTCAAATAAAGAAATAGGACTCGATAATAATGGTCTGATTTTTTCAACTTTAGATGAAAAAACAGATGAAGAGACGAAATCTTTAATGGAAAGGTTATTACTTGAATTTAATGCTGTAAAAATGAATCTGTCCCCATTCAATTGGGAGCATATCATTGGCTTTCAAGCAAAAAAGCAGGCTTATAAAAACGAGATCTATCACTTTAAAGTGAGAAACAAGAATATTGAAATAGAGACGCATGCCACTACCCTATCTCATCTAAAAATTCCTAAGATCTCATTACCGAAATACGAAGCATGGGGTGACTTACTTCAATGGATTCTGCAAGAAAATGTGGCCGGTGAATTTCCGTTTACAGCAGGTATTTATCCTTTCAAAAGAACAGGCGAAGATCCAACAAGAATGTTTGCGGGTGAAGGTGGTCCGGAAAGAACCAACAGAAGATTTCATTATGTGAGTTTAAATTCTCCTGCAAAGAGGCTTTCAACCGCTTTTGATTCGGTCACATTATATGGAAATGACCCTGATCACAGGCCGGATATCTATGGAAAAATAGGGAATGCAGGTGTTTCTGTTTGCTGTCTGGACGATGCAAAAAAATTATATTCAGGTTTTGACCTTAGCAATCCTATGACTTCAGTTTCAATGACCATCAATGGACCTGCACCAATGTTACTGGGATTCTTTATGAATGCAGCCATAGATCAGGAATGTGAAAAATACATCACTGCCAACGATCTTCAAAAAGATACAGAAGATAAAATAAAGAATATTTACAAGAAAAAAGGAGTGTCCAGACCTGCATATCAGGGAGAGCTTCCTGAGGGCAACAATGGTCTTGGATTGATGTTGTTGGGCGTAACAGGAGACGAAGTATTACCTACCAATATTTATAGAAAGATAAAACAAGAAACTTTATCAAAAGTAAGAGGTACGGTTCAGGCAGATATTCTTAAAGAAGATCAGGCCCAAAATACCTGTATTTTTTCTACTGAATTTGCACTGAAAATGATGGGAGACGTTCAGGAATATTTTACAGATAATATGATCCGAAATTTTTATTCAGTATCTATCTCAGGATACCATATTGCTGAAGCCGGTGCAAATCCTATCTCACAATTAGCTTTTACCTTGTCTAACGGATTTACTTATGTTGAATATTACCTCAGCAGAGGTATGGATATCAATAAGTTCGGACCGAACTTGTCCTTCTTCTTTTCGAACGGAATAGATCCTGAATATGCTGTTATAGGTAGGGTGGCCAGAAGAATATGGGCCAAAGCCATGAAACTAAAATATGGTGCGAATGAACGAGCTCAGATGCTTAAATACCATATCCAGACATCCGGTAGATCTTTGCATGCCCAAGAGATAGATTTCAATGATATCAGAACAACGCTACAGGCCCTATATGCTATATATGACAATTGTAATTCATTACACACCAATGCCTATGATGAAGCTATAACAACTCCTACAGAAGAATCTGTAAGACGAGCCATGGCCATCCAACTCATTATAAATAAGGAGTTAGGACTGGCAAAAAATGAAAATCCTCTGCAAGGATCATTTATTATTGAGGAGCTTACCGAACTGGTAGAGCAAGCCGTCTATTTGGAATTTGATAAGATCACCGAACGCGGAGGTGTATTGGGTGCCATGGAAACCATGTACCAGCGGTCAAAAATTCAGGAAGAGAGTCTTTACTATGAGGAAATGAAACACAATGGTGAAATTGACATCATTGGAGTCAATACTTTTCTCAACAGCAAGGGGTCTCCTACAATCCTTCCTCAGGAAGTAATCCGGGCCACGGAAATAGAGAAACAGTACCAGATCGAAGTTATTGAAAAACTACATCAGGCGAATAAGGAATTATGTGAATTGGAAATTTCAAAACTGAAAGAAGTTGCTGTCAATAATGAAAATATTTTTGAACAACTCATGGAAGCAACAAAGGTCTGTACCTTGGGGCAAATTACTGCTGCATTATTTGAAGTTGGCGGACAATACCGTCGTAACATGTAATTTAGATATCTTAAAAACCACAACTGCTTTTATTTATGTTGTAAATTCTTTCTAATTTATGACTGAGATTTCTTTTGTAGATTTACGGCTATATAATTAACTCACGAATGAAAAATAGAACATTCCTGATTGTTCTGCTCTTTTTGAGCAGCCTTTCATTTATATCATGTAGCAAAAACCAAGCTGAAGACAACCTTGTTAAGGATACCTATGTCAAGGATCATTTTGATAAAAAAGAGGTCCTGATCGAAATGCGAGACGGTATCAAGTTGCATACAACAGTTTATTCTCCTGTAGATACCTCAAAGTCTTATCCGATAGTTTTAAAACGAACACCGTATAGTTCAAAACCCTACGGACCGGATGAGTATCCTACAAACATAGGCCCAAACAAGTATATGATGAAACATGGATATATTGTTGTTTATCAGGACGTAAGGGGTCGATGGATGAGTGAAGGTACTTATGATAATATGCGAGCCTATATTCCAAACAAGCAATCAGAAAAAGACATCGACGAAAGCTCTGACACGTTTGACACTATTGACTGGCTTGTTAAAAATGTTGACAATAACAATGGAAGGGTCGGAACCTGGGGTATTTCCTATCCCGGTTTTTATTCGACTTATTCAACAATCGATGCGCATCCCGCTCTAAAAGCAGCCTCTCCACAAGCCTGCATTGGTGATTTCTTTTTCGATGACTTTCACCATAATGGCGCCTACCTGCTGAGTTATTTCAGAGCTACTGCCGTTTTTGGAACACCAAGAGATCAGCCGGTTGATACCGCTTGGTATAAAACTCCAGATCTTAAAACAGAGGATCAATACCAGTTTTTTCTTGATGCAGGGCCATTGAGTAACCTCAATAAATACTTTGAATATGAAAGTATTGACAATCCTGGTTTGAAAAAAGAAAATCTTATTGATGACTTCTTTTGGCAAGAGCTCATTGACCATCCAAATTACGATAGTGTTTGGCAAAGGAAAGGTATCATACAGCATCTTAAAAATATCAAACCAAGCGTCGCCACTATGATTGTAGGTGGTTGGTTCGATGCCGAAGATCTTTACGGACCACTGGAAACCTATAAAACCATTGAAGCCAATAATCCTGATAATTACAATACCCTGGTATTTGGACCTTGGGACCATGGCGGTTGGGCCAGGTCAAAAGAAAGAACCAGTGTTGGCAACTATTATTTTGGAGACTCAATTTCTGACTTTTTTCAACAAGAGATCGAGTCACGATTTTTCGAACACTTTCTGAAAGATAGTGGTGATCATAACTCTGGACTTCCGGAAGCTTATGTTTTTGATTCAGGAAAAAAAATCTGGAAAACTTATAGCTCATGGCCTCCTGAAAATGTTAAAAGGCAAACATGGTATTTATCAGAAAATCAAAAGCTTGTAAAAAATAAAGGTCCTGAAGAAAAAATTTCATTTATCAGTGACCTAAAAAGACCGGTTCCTTATTCAGAAGATATTAAAACTGTTTTTACCCCAAGAAAATATATGACCGATGATCAAAGGTTTGCTGCTCGCAGACCAGATGTATTGGTCTTTGAAACAGAAATTCTTGAAGAGGACCTTACTCTTGCCGGAGATATTCTCGCGAAACTTTTGGTCGCTACAACCGGAACAGATGCAGATTGGATCGTAAAAGTCATCGATGTTCATCCTGCAGAGACAGAAAATAATAAAGAAGAAATGCAGGACCACTTGAAGATGAGTAATTACCATTTAATGGTGAGAAGTGAAGTTATGCGAGGAAAATTCAGAAATAGTTTTTCACGACCTGAACCTTTTACTCCAAATCAAAAAGCTGTAGTAAACATTAAACTTCAAGATGTTTTTCACACCTTCAAAAAAGGTCATAAATTACAGGTTCAGGTACAAAGTACATGGTTTCCTCTGATAGACTTGAATCCTCAAACTTTTGTGCCTAATATTTTTAAAGCTGAGGAAAGTGATTTTAAAACACAAACACATACTTTATTTACGTCTTCATCAATAGAATTAAACGTATTAGAATAAACGATGCTTCATTTCAGAAATAACAGCAGGGGCGAAAAGATTAAAACCATTGTGTTTCTGGCAGCACCTGTTCTGTTTTTATATCTGGTGTTTTTTGTCGAACTGGATAAAGACCATCCAGCGATTACTTATACCTTGGCTGTTGCCTTATTGATGGCTTTATGGTGGGTTACAGAGATTATTCCTCTCGGAATTACCTCTTTACTTCCCTTTATTCTTTTCCCTGTTTTAGGCATAATGAATGGGAAAGAAGTTGCATCAAATTACTTTAATGATATTATTTTCTTATTTCTCGGAGGATTTCTGTTTGCTCTGGCCATGCAAAAATGGAATTTACATCGAAGGATCGCACTAAAACTTTTGTTGATTGTTGGGAATAGTCCGGCGAGAATCATGTTGGGTTTTATGCTGGCCACCTCATTTTTATCAATGTGGATTTCCAACACGGCAACCACCATGCTTATGGTTCCAATATTATTGTCGATCATTTTAAAAATGGAAGAAGTCAATTCGGATAATGGTATCAAATCTTTTTCAACCGGACTGCTTTTAGCAGTTGCCTATAGCGCCTCAATTGGAGGTATTTCAACTTTAGTTGGCACGCCCCCAAACCTCTCTTTTGCCCGTATTTTTGTTATTTACTTTCCTGATGCACCTGAGATCTCTTTTGCATCCTGGTTTTTCTATGCCTTTCCAATTGTAATCATACTATTTTCAATTACATATGGCTATTTATATCTGGCTTTCATTAAAAACAAATCGAATGACTGGACAAACATTGACGCAAAAGATATTGCATTAGAATACAATTCATTGGGGCCTTGGGTGGCTGAGCAGCGCATTGTTGCAATACTTTTTGTACTATTGGCAGTTCTTTGGTTTACAAGAGCTGATTTAGACTTCGGTTTTCTAACCATGCATGGTTGGTCAAACATATTTGAAAACCCAAAATTCTTAAATGATGGAACAGTTGCCATTACTGTTGCGGTTTTATTATTTCTGATTCCATCTAAAAACGGCAATACAAGATTTATTATGGATTGGAAAACTGCTGAAGGCATACCTTGGGACATCATTTTGTTATTTGGAGGTGGATTTGCGCTTGCCAGCGGATTTAAAGTATCCGGTCTATCACAATGGTTTGGTGATCAAATGATATGGCTCAAAGAAGTTCATCCACTGATCATCATACTCTCTGTTTCTTTATTGATTACATTTCTAACAGAATTAACGTCAAATGTGGCTACCGTAGAAACTTTTTTACCCGTATTAGCTGGCTTGGCAATGAGTATTGAAATAAATCCATTACTATTTATGCTACCAGCCACCATTTCCGCATCTTTGGCATTTATGCTACCGACAGCTACAGCACCAAATGCTATTATTTTTGGAACCAAACGATTAAAAGTTATAAATATGTCCAGGACCGGATTGGTCCTCAATTTTATTGGAATAGCAATTATTACTATGGCTACCTATTACCTGGCCACTTTTATCTTTAGTATTTCACTGACAGAATTTCCTGCCTGGGCAGCATAAAAAGTAAATTACAGCTATTAACTAAGTAAAAACAACATTACATGGATCTCAATCATTTATCAGATGTATTCGGCAAAGCCATTAAAGATTATCACAATGGCAAGGATGCAGTGATAGATACCTATTCGAGTATCGGTGGTTGGGATAAGCTACCTGTAAAATATCTATTTCGCTCGTTTGAAGAAATGCCTGTTATAGAGCAAAATGCTCTGAAATTGACTTTTGGTGAGGTTTTAGATCTCGGCTGTGGAGCCGGGAGTCATTCACTTTATCTACAAAATAGAGGTCTTTCAGTAAAGCCCATTGATATTTCCGGTGGAGCTATTGAAGTTTGTAAAGAGAGAGGTTTGAACCATGCAGAAATAATCAATCTTTGGAACATTAAAGACGCTCAATACGATACCATTCTTGCATTGATGAACGGAGCAGGTATCTGTGGTTCTATGAAAAATTTTCCTGCTTTTTTGAAACATTTAAAATCACTTCTTAAGCCAGGAGGACAAATTTTAATGGATTCTTCAGATATTATTTACATGTATGAAGATCAGGACGGAAATACAGATCTGTCTGAGGTAGATCACTATTATGGAGAGGTCACATTCCAATCAAAGTATTTGGGTGAAAACAGCGGTTCTTATCCATGGATCTATATTGATTTTAATAACCTTCAACAACAGGCTCAGAATTTAGATATGCAATGCGAACTCCTTAAAAAAGGATCACATTATGATTACCTGGCAAGGTTGAGTTTTTCTTAAAAGCTCAGATCGATTCTTTTCTTTGCAAAACCAAAAGTATCAAACAAGCAATAAAACAAATTCCTGCCATGAGGTACCAGGTTGATTCAAATCCGTACTGAGCCGAAAATTGCATCCCTATGTTGGGTCCTAATATATGAGCCATAGAAAAAGACATACTATACAGGGCCATATAGGCCCCTTGATTTCCCAATTTAGATCTGTCAAGTGCGTATGAATTGGAAAACGGAAATCCCAGCATTTCTCCGAAGGTCATCAAAAAGATACCTACAACTGCCAGTAAAATTAAAGGAGCTATGTTCAGTACCAGAAAGCTTAATACCAATAAGAAAGATCCACCTATGACTATTTTAAGACTGTCAAGTTTTCCTTTTTCGAGAAAATGAACAATGGGCATCTCTAATAAAAAAATTAACAGTCCGTTCATGGCCAGCATCAAACCAATTTTATCTTCTTCCATTCCCAATCTTTGGCTGTAATACAGTGGTATCGTAGAAAAATATTGCATAAAGGTAAAGCCAATTAAAAACATCGCAAACCAAAATATCAAATAACGACCGTCTTTATAGGGTGATAATTTAAGCTTTTTAGTATCCTTAGAGTCCTTCTTTATCTGACTCTTCTGATGTAAGAATCTGATAATTATAAATGAGGCGATCAGGCAAGTGATGCCATCCACCCAAAAGAGACTGCTATAACTGATATAGGTGATTAGGAGACCTCCCAAAGCTGGTCCAAGAGAAAACCCAAGATTGATCGCCAATCTGATCAAGGTCACCGAACGGGTCCTGTTTTCAACCTCGCTATAATCATCAAGCGCTACCCATACAGCAGGTCGAAACATGTCTGCAATCAGTGTCAGCGAAAAAACACCTAAACATAAACTATAAAAATCTGTGACAAACTGTATACTAAAAAAAATAAGACTTGTTCCTAATAAACTCAGATACATCACTTTGTAATAACCGAATGTATCAGAAAGTTTACCTCCAATAAAAACTCCTGCAAGTGATCCAAATCCATAACAGGACATGATCCAACCAACATCTTCTAAAGTAAAATCAAGAAAATTAGTCAGATATAAAGACAGAAATGGAATTACCATCGCTCCGGCCCTGTTAATAAGCATTGTAAGTGCCATCAACCAAATTTCCCTGGAAAGTCCCTGATAAGGCTTAAGAATCTTTTGCAGCATTCGCTAAAGATATGGTTTCTTCATCTTATGAATTATTCTGAATTGAATAAATTTATTCAACCAATAATCCACCTAACCTTTCAATATTTATGGTATATTTGGCTTAAAAGCTGAACAATGAAGAAATCCCTATTGATACTTTTACTTTTATTTGTGACCGTTTCATATGCCCAGGAATCAAAACAAGTTAAAGACGCTAAAAAATTTCAACAGAACCTGAATAAAGAGTTTTCCAGCATGGAGGAATCTCCCCTTACTGAGAAAGATTTAGAAGAATTTGATTCGCTGGATTTTTTTCCAATTGATATTAATTTTATCGTAACTGCCTCTCTTATTCTTCATAAAGACAGTGAAGCTTTTCAAATGAAAACTACCACTGACAGACGACCTCTCTATAAGCTATATGCAACGGCAAATTTTGAATTGTATGGTAATAATTATTCTTTGGAGATTTATCAAAATGAAAAACTTCTAAGTCCGGATTATAAGGATTATTTATTTTTACCTTTTACAGACCTCTCGAATGGTGATAGTAGTTATGGTGGGGGCAGATATATTGATTTAAGACCTCCTAAAGGGAACAATATTGTCATTGATTTTAACCAGGCTTATAACCCTCATTGTGCATATAATGAAAAATATTCATGTCCTATACCTCCAAAATCTAACCATTTGGATATTGCCATTTTAGCAGGAGTTAAAAACTATGAACATTAAATTTTAGATGAACTTTGATACGTACATTCCTAAAAAAACTGCAGAAATTGCCAAAATAAAAGTAATGATTATGTAGGGTAAAAAACCAAAGTAATCTCCACCTTTAAGATAAATATGATTTTCGTATGCAAAAGTGGAAAAAGTTGTAAAACCTCCGCAAAATCCTGTAGCTAGGAGTAGTGAATGGTTCTCACTCAATACTCCGGTTCTAGCCGTGTAACCAAAAATTATCCCGATAAAAAGACTCCCGAGAACATTGGCCAATAATGTGCCAAAAGGAATAGCACTTTCAAAATTATTCAACTTCAAACTCAACCAATAGCGTAATACACTGCCCAAACCTCCTCCAAGAAATACCAATAATGCCTGCTTCATTTTTAATTAGTCAAGATTTATACTTTCCATTTCTCTCCAACTCCATTTTCCTTTGACAGTTCCCTTGTCCAGAATTATTATACCCGGGTTGGATCTTATAATCGTTTTCAAGGTAGTTTCATCACAAAATAACAAATCAAAATCTAAATCAAATCTTTCTTTAACCTTTTCATAATCTTCTTGTGTTGAAGCAGAAAAACAAAACACTGAATAACCTTTTTCCATAGCCCTTTCTGACAATTCTTTGACAGAACTCATACCTTGTTCACTTGTTAGCTTCAGGTTATAAGCGACCACGAGCATCAATTTTTCTTTTTGCATTAATACTTCTGTCAGATCTTCTCCTCCATTTTCCATTGTGAAGTCATGGATGGGCGGTACATAGCCTTCTTTTAAGGTTCTTGTTTTACGGTCCACAAAAGTAGCTCCCTCTATATTCCAAGGTTTTTCTTCAGTAGAATATACCTGATCCTCTCCGTCAACATTATAAATCCAGGTATCTTCAAATACAGGCTGTTCCGCTCCTTCCGGAAAAAGCATTCCTTCTGGTATGTTTTCACCAATTGCATAGGGTCTAAAATCGATAAGCGGCAGATAACGCAGTACGTAAAAAACAATACCGACAAAAACCAAAAATGAGATCAAACTCACTTTTCTCGAAAATTTCTCTGAGGAAATGGGTTGAATCTCGTATACCCTGACCAGCAAATAAATGACTAAAACAATCAGAACAACATTTTTATAAAATGTTTCCCAGGGTGTCAATTTTACGGCGTCACCAAAACAACCGCAATCAGTGACTTTATCAAAGTAAGCTGAATACCAAGTTAAGAAGAGGAACAAAATTGTTATGATAAATAAGCTCCAAACCGTAAGTTTGGCTTTATATCCTATCAAAAGCATGACACCTAACATGATCTCGGCAAGAATCAGTAATACTGAAAACTGTAAGGCATAAGGAATTAAAAATTCTAAATTCAACACATCTGCACCAAAATATTCCTCAAATTTATAGGCAGAACCCAAGGGGTCGACCAGTTTTACAAATCCTGAAAATATAAAAGTCACAGCGACCAAAAAACGTATGATATGTGTCAAAATGTTCATTGTCTCGTTTGCTTATTCATTCATTAATATTAAGGCAAATACCGCATAATTGATCATATCCTGATAATTCGCATCTATTCCTTCAGAGACAATTGTTTTACCCTGATTATCTTCAATTTGCTTTACCCTGAGTAGTTTTTGTAAAATCAGATCAGTAAGTGAACTCACTCTCATATCTCGCCAAGCCTCTCCGTAATCATGATTTTTATTTTCCATTAAAGTCTTTGTCGTCAGCATATGTTGATCATATAATGAAACAGCCTGGTCAACATCAAGGTCAGGTTGTTCAACAACGCCTTTTTCCAGTTGAATCAGCGCCATGATGGAGTAATTGATAATACCAATAAACTCAGACACTTCATCTTCATCCACTTTACGAGTATCATTTTCTTGCAGCTGTCTTATTCTTTGTGCCTTGATAAATATTTGATCCGTTAGAGACGGCAGTCTTAAAATCCTCCAGGCACTGCCATAGTCACTCATTTTATTTATAAAAAGAGAACGGCATTTAGCCGTTACTTCATCATATTGTTTCGATGTATTCTGCATGTATATTGAAATCAGAAAATTTAATGTAATATCGAAACGAATTTATAAAAAACTCATGATATAATATCTGCGGTTTGCTTATTTTTACAAAAATTAACCTCTTTAAAATCCTTCTAAAATGAAACGTATTGCTGTTTTTTGTGGTTCGAGTAAAGGCTTTAACCAAGAATATGCCCAAGCGGCTGTTAAATTAGGTGAATATTTCTCAAAACAAGGAATCGGTTTGGTCTATGGAGGTGGCAAAATTGGCATCATGGGTGTCATTGCAGATACGATGATCAAAAATAATTCTGAAGTCATTGGAGTAATTCCCGGATTACTCAAGCATGAAGAGGTAGCCCATACGAAAATAACGGAAATGATCGTTACTCGTAAAATGTCAAAAAGAAAAGTCAAGATCAGTAAATTAGTTGATGGCTATATAGCCTTGCCTGGCGGATTTGGAACCCTTGATGAGATTTTTGAGGCCCTTACATTAGGTCAGCTTGGCATTGAAAATAAGGCCATTGGCATTTTGAATACGAATAACTTTTTCCATCACGCTTTATTACAGCTTGACCATATGGTGAAGGAAGGCTTTTTAAAAAAAGAAAACAGAGATATGATCATGGTGAGTGATTCAATAGAAGATCTTATCAGTAAGATGCAATCATATAAAGCGCCTGTTTTGAGCAAAGTAGTCAATACGGTTGCCAGTTGATCGAAAACAAGCGAATATGTATATCAATTGTAAAGGCCATTTAATAGATCTTGATCGCCCAAAAGTTATGGGAATCCTGAACCTGACTCCTGATTCGTTTTATGACGGTGGTAAATTCAAATCGGACTCAGCTATTCTGGGTCAGATCGAAAAAATGCTGCGTGAAGAAGCCACCTTTATTGATATTGGAGCTTATTCATCCAGACCAAAAGCAACGCATATTTCTCAGGAGGAAGAAGTGGCTAGGTTGCTTCCGGTACTTGAAATCGTTGTCAAAGAATTTCCAGAAGTGCTTATTTCAATTGATACTTTTCGAAGTCATGTTGCCAGAAAAGCCATAGATGCCGGAGCTTGCATAGTGAATGATATTTCAGGTGGATCTTTGGATGAGCATATGTTTCAGACTATTGCGGAACTTCAGGTGCCTTATATCCTGATGCATATGAGAGGAACCCCGCAAAACATGCAACAAAATGTTCAATATGAAAATCTGATCAAAGACATTATTTTTTATTTCTCTCAAAAAGTTTTTGAACTTAGAAAACTTGGAGTGAATGATCTGATTTTGGACCCAGGCTTTGGATTTAGTAAAACACTTGATCAGAATTATGAGCTATTAGATAAGCTAGAACTCTTTTCGGGGTTGGAGCTTCCGTTGCTGGCAGGATTATCGAGAAAATCAATGCTTTATAAATTACTCGATACAGATCCTGCAAGGGCCTTGAATGCAACAACTGCGGCAAATACCATATCATTAATGAAAGGAGCCAGTATCCTGAGAGTGCATGATGTTAGGGAAGCTGTTGAGACTGTAAAAATATTTCAAAAAATGATGAATAAAACAAGCTCATGATTAAAAGAATTTACCTTCTTCTATTTTTAAATTCACTATTGTTTATTAGTTGTCAAAAAAAGCAAGTACAATTGCCCTTGTTAGAGATTAAGGGCATGTCAGAGATTCAAAATCATTCGAGTATTTGGATCTTTATGGAAACTGAAAATGGCGAAAGGCTTGCAAAATTGAATAAGAACAATAAAATTATTAATACCCACTGGATATTCAATATAGATAAACGATTAAGCATGGATCAGGTTGTACCGCTATTAACCGAAATGCAGAAAGCCAAGAATAAAGACTCTATGCATAAAAAAGAGGGAATGAAAAGTTATTTTAGTTATGCAGACATTTCCACAGAGAAAATTTCGCTTACACCTTTTCAGCAAACTAACTTTATTACAATACCTAAAGCTGATGCAAATAAACTAATCGAACCATGTGTGATCACCCTTGAAATATGGGGGAACCAGATAAAGTTGAACCAAGAAATAGTAGCTTTCGAATCACTGCTTTCAGTTTTAGAAAGTAATGAGACTTGCAAACAAAAAGAAAAGTTAACTATACTGCTCTGCTATGATGCTAAAACAAGCTATCAGGAATATCTGAGAGTAAAGACATTTCTTATGTTCAATGAAATCAAATGCACAGAGGATGAATATGTTTATACTGTGAAATAATTCATACATTTACAAAAACTAGCTCAGAATTGGATCAATTTAATTTTTTAAACATCGGCTTTTTAGACATTCTTGATATTGTTCTGGTTGCTGTTTTACTCTTCTATATTTTCAGATTAATTCGCGGAACTGCTGCAATCAATATATTTATTGGAATTGCCATTATCTACCTTATCTGGAAGCTGACTCAGGCTTTAGAAATGGAGTTGTTGAGTGATATTCTTGGCAAATTTCTTGGCGGTGGTTTTATAGCTTTAATTATCGTTTTTCAGCAGGAAATCAGAAAATTCCTACTAATGGTGGGTTCAACTAACATTGCATCAAAAAAAGGATTTCTCAAGCATTTAAAGTTCTTTAAGACCGATATCGTAGCGAATAATCACATTGATGAAATTGTGAAGTTTTGCGAAGAAATGGGTAAGTTAAAAACCGGAGTACTGATCGTGCTAAAAAGAAATAACAGCCTCGAATTCGTGAAAATGACTGGTGATTCAATGCAGATCAAGGTAAATAAGCCAATATTGAAAAGTATTTTCTATAAGAATAGCCCTTTGCATGACGGAGCGATCGTAGTAGAAAATGAATTAATTACGGCTACAAGAGTTATTCTTCCGATAGAGAATACTGTTGAAATACCCGCTCATTTCGGACTCAGACACAGAGCAGGTCTCGGAATTACTATAAGAACAGATGCGCTGGCGCTTATCGTCTCGGAAGAATCCGGGCAGGTTTCTTATTTCAACAATGGCGCTTTTATTTTGTATGAGGATTTTGGAGAATTGGCCGAAATTATTAAAGATGACCTGAGTTAAAAGTACAGGGTATTAACTGGCTTGTTTCTGCACGAACTGGATATGATAAAGTTTGCTGTAATAACCTTTTTTATCGAGTAATTCTGAATGACTTCCCTGCTCCATTATTTTTCCATTCTCCATCACAATGATCTTGTCTGCCTTTTGAATTGTTGCCAATCTGTGAGCGATAATAATTGAGGTTCGATTCTTTGTGATTTTTTCAGTCGCCTCCTGAATCAATTTTTCTGAATGAGAATCGATTGAAGAAGTGGCTTCATCAAGAATTAATATCCCAGGCTTACTCACAGATGCTCGAAGAAACGCGATCAGCTGTCTTTGTCCTACTGATAGCATCACTCCTCTTTCTTTGACATTATATTCGTATCCACCAGGTAAAGACATGATAAAATCATGAATTCCAATAATCTTGGCTGATTTTTGGACCTCCTCAAGCGTAATTGAATCATCCTTTAGTGTAATATTATTAAAAATACTGTCTGAAAAAAGAAAGACATCCTGTAAAACGACAGCAATTTGATTTCTTAAAGAGTGAAGGTTATAATCGTTTACCTTGATATCATCAATTTCAATTGAACCACTATTAATATCATAAAACCGATTCAATAAATTTATAATTGTTGATTTACCGGCTCCTGTGGCTCCAACTATCGCAACAGTTTCTCCCGGATTCACATCAAATGAAATGCCTTTAATAACCTCTTCATTTGGTATATAACTAAAGTGGACATCTTTAAAGCGAACTTTTCCCTTGAAGGATTCAACAACAACTTTACCCTGGTCTTTTTCAATTTCATCAGCATCTACGATCTTAAATACTCTTTCAGCAGCTACCATACCCATTTGAAGTGTATTAAATTTATCTGCTATCTGCCTTAAGGGTCTAAAAAGCATGTTATTCATCATAATGAAACTGATGATCTCTCCGGCTGTAACCGAATTATTTGTTGCGGCATTTAAGCCACCGTACCAAACTACAAGTCCTATGGCAATAGAGGGAAGCACTTCCGCGATAGGAAAGAAAATCGAATTGTACCAGACGGTTCTTATCCATGCCTTTTTATGTTTGTCATTGATGCTTTTAAATTTATCATACTCTATTTTTTCTCTCGAGAAAAGCTGAATGATTCGCATCCCTGTAATTCGTTCCTGAACAAAACTATTCAAATTTGACACCTCGGTTCGCACCTCTTGAAAAGCTGACTTCATCGCCTTTTGAAAGATCTTTGTTGCAAATATCAATACGGGTAGGATTGAGAAAACAATAAGGGCCAGCTTCCAATTCATATAAAGCATAACAATCGCAATCACCGACATTTTTAACAAGTCACTGATGATCATAAATAAGCCCTGACCAAAAACGCTGGAAATGGTTTCAATATCTGATACAACTCTTGTGACAAGTTTCCCTACAGCTGAGGTGTTGAAATACTGCATTTTAAAATTTAGTAAATGCTTAAACAACTGAGTCCGCATGTCTCTTATGATACTTTGTCCCAACCAATTGGCAAAATAGATAAAAAGAAACTGGAAAATCACTTCCATCACAAGGACCAAAAGCATCAAACTTGTGTATACAACAAGTTGTTCGGCATCTTTATCAGTGATAAAATCATCAATAATTTTTCTGAGTAGAACAGGTCTGACGGCAGCGAGTAGCGCTACAGATAATACTGCCAAAACCGAAAGATTAAACTCAAGTCTGTACTGTTTGGCATAGCCCATTAATCTGCTAAACAGCTTGACATCGTATACTTTACCGACTACTTTTTTATGATCTTTCTCTTTTTCAGCCATACTTATTTTATGAAAATATTTTCGGGATAAACAACCCTTGTTAAATATAATCCTTTTGCTTTAACAGAAGCACCAGCCCTGGACCTATCACGAGATTGAATCACATTTTTAAATTCATCTAGTGTCATTTTTTCCTTGCCAACTTCCAGTAATGTACCCACTACGGCCCTTACCATATTTCTTAAAAACCGATTTGCAGTGATATAAAAATTCAAACTTTGTCCATCTAATTTCCAGAAGGCCTCTGTTATGTCACAATCGTATGTTTTCACATCCGTTTTACTTCGTGAGAAACATTTAAAATCTGTAAAGTCCAAAAGTAAGGCAGACGCTTTATTCATCTTTTCAATATCCAGATTACTTTGATAAATCTGCAAACTCAAATCATTCTCAAATACATTTTTCTCTAATGAAATCTGATAATGATAACTCCTTGAAACTGCATCAAATCTGGCATGTGCTTTTTCATTTACCTTCTTTATTTGAAAAATAGCAATATCGTCTGGCAAAAAAGAATTTAACCTGTACTTTAACTTTTCTTTATCTATTTCTTCTGCAATGTCAAAGTGTAAAAAGAATTGTTTTGCATGAACTCCTGTATCCGTTCTTCCACATCCTAGGACAGAAATCTTCTTTTTTAATAAAATGGACAAGGAATTTTCAATGGTTTCCTGAACAGAAATTTCATTGGCTTGTTTCTGCCAACCGTGGTAGTTCTTACCTAGATAAGAAAGTTCGATAAAATATCTCAAAAACCATTAATTTTACGCCAAACAAAGATAATTAATTAAATCAATACTCCTTTGCCCCAAAAAATTTTACTTTTATCAGACACACATAGCTTTATTGATGAAAAAGTCTTGAATTATTGTAAAGATGCTGACGAAGTATGGCATGCCGGAGATATTGGAAATTTGGAAGTGATTCATAAAATTCAGGAAGTAAGTCGCGTAAGAGCGGTTTATGGAAATATTGATGATAAAAATATTCGCAGCGAATTTCCTTTAGATCTCAAGTTTACTATTGAAGGCGTTACTGTCTGGATGACTCATATTGGCGGGAACCCATATCGCTACAACCATAGAATAAGAGAATCAATATCATTGCGACCTCCTAAAATATTTATTTGTGGACACTCACATATCCTTAAGGTTCAATATGATAAAAAGTTTAAATTATTATTTATGAATCCGGGAGCAATTGGTAAACACGGGTTTCATAAAGTACGGACAATGCTAAGATTTGAGATTCACAATTCAGATATAAAAAACCTTGAGGTTATCGAAATGAAAAGATAAGTTTAACTGGCCTGCACTAATTCTGGATTAAAAATTGGAACTGAAATAAAGATACTTGTACCTTCACCTTTTTTAGAATTGATATTAAATACCCCTTGCATGATCTTGATTCTGGCTTCGATATGACTCAAACCTAAACCATCTTTTCTTCTTGCTGTTTTTACATCAAAACCCTTACCGTCATCAATGAGCTGGATCAGCAACTTTTCACCATTTCTTTCAATCAGGTTTATCGAGGCATTATTGGCGCCACTATGCTTAAGGATATTATTGATCAGTTCTTCAATGATATTGTAAATCTTGATTTCAAACTCTTGATCATATCTTTTGATTCCATTATCATCGCTGATCAGTTGAAGCTCTGAATTGGAATATTTCTCACAAAGATCATGCACAGCAAGGGCAAGTCCAAATTTTAATAAAACTGAAGAAATTAGTTCATGAGATAGGTCTCTAATTTTAACAGAGGCTTCATTTATAATTTCCTGAGCCTTTGAAATTTCTAATGGCACATGAGAATTCAATTGAGATTTAGACGCTTGTAAATGCAAATTTGCCGATGACAATAAAGCACTTACACTATCGTGGAGGATCTCAGCAATAGATTTACGCTCTTTTTCCTTGGCATCAATGGTTGCATTAATAATCTTGGTTTGAAGGTTACTGTGGATTTGATCTAGTCTGTTTTGTTCCTTAAGCTTACGGTTTTTATAGGAGATAAAAGCAAGAACGACAATAATAAGAGTGATAAGAGCCATACCGCCAAATAAGACCTGAGCTCGAAATGTTTTACTTTTTTCTTCTTCAGTCTTTTGTTCTTCTACCGCCAAATTATACCGTGCTTCAACTTCTGCAATGTTTTCTGCTAGTTGTTCGTTTGATAACTTAAACTTCAGATCATACGATTTATTGAGAAACTTATATGCATTTTTATAATCTTGTACTGAATCATATGAGGTCGATAAATTCTCATAAATAATTCTTTTTAAATGTAGTACTCTGCTTGTTGTATCATTCTTAATTTCCTCAAATGCATTCAAATATCTATCTATAGCTTTTTTATATTCTTTTTTAAAATGATGTATATTTCCCAAGTTAACATTCAGTGAGGAGACACCTATGACATCATTTTGATTCAATTTAAGATCCAGTGCTTGCCTGAATCTATTTTTAGCCAAATCAAAATTATCATTGTTTTGAGCTATAACTCCTAAGTTATTATGAGCATTAGCAACTCTTACAATTGTTGTTGGAGTCACAGGTATGTGAGTTACTTTTCTAAAATACAGTGTAGCACTATCTTCTTCATCCTTTGCGTAATAAAACCCTCCCATTCTAATGAGCGACTTGGTTATTCCTACCGTATCCATAATTAAATAGGATTTTTGAAGTGCAATCTTATTATAGTATATCGCTTTGTCGAAATTTTGAGAATCTGCAAATATTTTCGATAGCATATCAGCATATTCAAGATTCAATGGAGAAAAGGGTTTACTTTTCAATTTGTCAAGTCCAATCAAAAGTAATTCTGTAGCTTTCTCCTTATTACCTTGCTGATAATAGTTTTTGGCAATTCTAAACTCTAAAGAAATTTGCTCCTCTGAATTTCTTTCAAATGAAAAAGTATTAAGTGTATTGTTGATTAAAGAAGATGCCTTTTCGTGATTATAGGTTTCAATTAAGGAATCAATTTGTTTTAATTTATTCTCTAAATAAACTGTTTCTTTCTCTCCTTTTTGAGAATAAGAATATTGGACCTGAATACAAAATAATATCAGGATTAAAAATTTTGGATAGTTGTGTTTTAGAAGTGATCTCAATTTAAATGACTTCATTTTTTAAAGCAAAAATAGCCAAACCAACACTGTTTTTAACCTTCACTTTTTTCATCAGGTTCTTTCGATGTGTTTCTACCGTACTTTCACTAATATGTAATTCATCTCCAATTTCACGCGTACTGTACTGTTGCGCCACAAGTTTTAAGACTTGAACTTCTCTTTTGGTGAGTGAACTGATCAGCACGCCGTCCTGACTTCCTTCATTCTTAACCTGACCATTGAGAAGCGTCTGCATCATTTTCTCTTTGATATCATCCGTAAAATACTGGTTACCCTCTGAAACTTTATAGACAGCCTTGACAATATGCTCACCTGCTGATTTTTTGGGAACAAAACCTTTTGCTCCCATTTGTAAAACCTCTTTGACGAGTTTTACATCATCATAACTAGATAAAACAATAATTTCAGGCTTGTTTTTAAAACTTTTTAATTTTTTCAATACCTCGATACCATCCAATTCAGGCATGTTAATATCTAATACGAGCACATCTGATTTATTTTC
Source organism: Flavobacteriales bacterium (assembly GCA_024229195.1). GTDB lineage: Bacteria > Bacteroidota > Bacteroidia > Flavobacteriales > Flavobacteriaceae > Lutimonas. The sequence goes on from JAAESS010000232.1 coordinate 23,232, forward strand.
ATCGTACCAGGCCACAACCTCTTTTCCGTTTAACGAAAATCCTGTGACTTCAATATTTGGTTCTAAATTGAGTACTGCTTTAACTCCATCTATCAAAATCTGATGGTCATCGGCAATATGAACAGTAATTTTTTCCATAATTGAAAACTTTGCTTCAGACTAGGGTTAAAAAAAATCCGAAAAAAACTAATTTTTCGGATCTCTTCCTAGTTTATTTTACAAACGTTTTAAATCTGTAAATATTGTGTTTTTTGTACTAATCCCAAATGATAACACCTTTTGGTCTTCTTTCTGGCTCACTAGCGTTTAATAAAGCATCCATCGCGGCAACGTCATAATCTGCTTCATAGATGTTATTAAAGGCAGTTTCAACCTTTCCATTTACCAGCTCTAAATCAAGAGTCACGGTTTTTGAGGAGTTGGAATCACCATTTTCCACTAGAAATATTTCATTTGAGTTACCAATCAAAGCAGAAGAAACAAGTACATTCTGATCGACTGTAAAGGTCACTTTAACGTCACCATCTGTGTTTTCCAAGACAGGAGCAGACTTTAATAAAGTCCCTTCGTAATCTGATAAAACATCTGAAGATGAGTTAGTTAGGTTGGTTGTAAATGAAGCCATAACCAACAACATGGCAATTGCAAGGGTAAAATTTTTCATAATAATAAACTTTTAGATTTGTTCTGTATGTGTATGTATGATAACCAACATAGGCTACCTCCTCAAATGTATCGGCAAATAGTGTACAAACCAATAGTGAAATCAGGTATTTTTTGAACTACCTAGAAACCACTAGATTTATCACTATAAACCACTAATTTAAGGTTTAGCAAGATATAAAAAATCTATTATTATGTGTTTTTCTCTTTTTCTATTGCATAAACGTCATATTTTTAGTTGTTAAAATACTGAATTACAGTATTTTATGTTTTTTATAATTTGATTTTATTTCTTTATTTTTTGAATTTCTAAAATTCTTTTTCTATCTTGCCACTCGTTAAAGTTGAAACAATTTCAATATTCGAATATAAATATAGTAAGGAGGGAGGTTATTTGTTTATTATAAACCTTGTTTCACTTCTCTCCTAACTCCCTTTCCTTTTTCCCCTTTTTAAAAGAAAAATTATTTAATGATTCTTTAGAAATACTCAAATTGCAAGATTTGAGTATTTTTTTTGAAAAATAGTAAGGAGAGAAGCTATTTGTATTATCTTTTCTTATTAGAAAACAATTTGCTTCACCTCTCTCCTTTCTCCCCTTTCTTCTTCTCCATGATCTGGAGTATTTGGTGCTGATCTTCAAACTTTGTTTCGGATCAGTGTATTTTTAAGAACGTATCTAAATTCATTTTAGAATTTCAGGGCTTTCTTTCTGAAAATAGTAAGGAGAGAAGCTATTTGTATTATTTTTTTTGTTGTTAGAAAACAATTTGCTTCACCTCTCTCCTTTCTCCCCTTTCTTCTTCTCCATAATCTGGAGTATATTATATCATAAAGTCAAACCTTATGAAATCATTTCTGTTGAGAAATTTGATGTCTTTATGTCAATTTTGGAATGTCTAGCAATTTTTTCCACTTTTTGAAAATAGCAAGGAGAGAAGCTATTTGTATTATTTTTTCTTGTTAGAAAACAATTTGCTTCACCTCTCTCCTTTCTCCCCTTTTTTCTATCCATAAGTTATTTATGGAGTATATATTCATAAGAATCTAAAATTCTTATTATATCTCATTTAGAGAAATTTGATTTTCAAAATGTCATTTTAGGAATTCATAGCAATTTATTCCTGGAGTTTTAAAATAAGGAGAGAAGCTCTTTCTTCTTTTGAGTGAAAACGATCTTCTCTCCTTTCCCCCCTTATACCTTTTTTCAAAGGCTGTTTTTTTCATAACAGTAACTATTACTTGAATAATTACACTACAAATATATACACACATCATGTTTCTCACAATAGAGGAACTTGGGATTTTGAAAATTACCCAAAAACCGTTAGATAATATTTGAGCAAAAAAAAGACTGTCTGAATTTGATTCAGACAGTCATACACACTATAACTAAGGTATTAGTATTATCGTAATCGATCAACAGATTTTACAAGTTTATCATCCTTTATAATGGCTTTATTGGCTAATGCCAAAAAAACAATCATTAATAAAGGTATGAAAACCCCAATACCTTTCTCTGAAACAAATGTTTCTCCAGGTAACTTTAGTTGATGATATACAACAATTCCTAACAAAAAAAAGTTGATTACAATATTTAATCTATTGTATATAATTTGTTTCGTTCGATTCTTAAATGATATAATGGTCAAAAAAGTCATAAGTGCCGAGACCATAAATAAAATAGGTACTGCCAATAAAGGTATATCCTCAGTTTGCAACATTGAATTCAGATAGACGAGTTCATTATTGGCATCTTGCCAGAACGGGACCATAAAAGCGGCTACTCCTGCAAGCAGGATAGCAATGATTAAATAAACAGTCTGGATTCTTTGCAACATTTCGTAAAAATGAAGCGCAAAAATACATTAAACTTTTTAAGAAATAACTTTATATATTAATTTTATTTTGTAATATTGTCCCAGCAAATCGAAACAAATTGTAAAATTACTTCTTTTACAATATTCTTTATATTATCAAAACATATTCATTTAAACAGATAATTCTTACCAGAGAATTGATATCATTAATTAACATTTATATATGATGTTTGACATAGACGAACTCAAAGAGATGAAACTTTTGGAGTTGCAAGAAATTGCGCAAAAAATTGATGTTCCAAAATTTCGTCAATTGAAAAAACTTGATTTGGTTTATCAAATATTGGATGTTCAGGCTGCAAATCCAAAACAATTGAAAGACACAGCCGCTTCCAATAAACCAAAAAGAAAGAGAATTTCTAAAAAAGAGTCAGCACCTGACTTGGCTTCCCCAGCCACTGACAACCAAAAAGAAGTTCAGCCAAGAAAAGAAATTAAAAAAGCCGAGCCAGAAGCTTTAAATGAGAATAAGGCCCCGGCAAAGAATGACAAGCCGCAGAAAAAAAAGGTACAGGATAAAAAAACTAACCAGGATCGACCCAGACCTGCAGCAGATAGAAACCAACCTGCTCAACAGAAAAGGGTTCAGCCTGAGCAAAAAGACCACAAAAAACAAGACCCTGCTCAACAAAAGGATCAGAAAAGTCAGCATCCTTCTCAGCAGAAAACTCAGAAAAACACACAACATCAACAGAAAAAGGACCATAGAAATCCAAATCAGAATCATAAACAACGTGGGAATGAAAGTAACCAACACGGGAAATACAGAGATCCAGATTTTGAATTTGATGGAATTATTGAAAGCGAAGGTGTTTTAGAAATCATGCCTGATGGCTATGGATTCTTAAGATCTTCTGACTATAATTACCTTTCCTCACCAGATGATATTTATGTATCTCAATCACAGATCAAACTTTTTGGTTTAAAAACAGGTGACACCGTAAAGGGTAAAGTAAGACCTCCTAAAGAAGGTGAAAAATATTTTCCTTTGATCCGAGTTAGTCTGATTAACGGACTGAATCCAAGTATTGTTAGAGACAGAGTTTCTTTTGAACACTTGACGCCTCTATTTCCGGAAACAAAATTCAATCTTGCAGAAAAGGGTAGTAACCTTTCAACACGTATTATTGATTTGTTCTCGCCAATAGGAAAAGGTCAAAGAGGTATGATCGTTGCCCAGCCAAAAACAGGTAAAACAATTTTATTAAAAGATATTGCCAACGCAATATCTGCAAATCATCCTGAAGTTTATCAATTGGTTTTGTTGATTGACGAACGTCCGGAGGAAGTAACTGACATGCAGCGTAATGTAAAAGGTGAAGTTATTGCTTCGACTTTTGATGAGTCTGCCGAAAAACATGTAAGGGTTGCCAATATCGTGCTTGAAAAAGCGAAAAGATTGGTTGAATGTGGTCATGATGTAGTGATCCTGTTAGATTCTATCACCAGATTGGCCAGAGCGTATAACACAGTAGCACCTGCATCTGGTAAGATCTTATCGGGTGGTATCGATGCCAATGCTCTTCATAAACCAAAAAGGTTCTTTGGTGCGGCTCGAAATATTGAAAATGGTGGTTCGCTCTCTATTATCGCTACAGCACTTACCGAAACAGGTTCAAAAATGGATGAAGTCATCTTTGAAGAATTTAAAGGTACAGGTAACATGGAGCTTCAATTAGACAGAAATATATCTAATCGAAGAATTTACCCAGCTATTGACCTGGTGAAGTCAAGTACGCGTCGTGATGATCTTTTACATGAAGACAAAGTGAGACAACGAATTTGGGTCTTAAGGAAATATTTAGCCGACATGAACCCTATCGAAGCCATGGAGTTTGTGAAAGACAAGATTAAATATACCAATAACAATGAAGAATTCTTGATGTCGATGAACGGATAGGATTATTTAAAGTAGGATTATTTAAGATCCTATATGATATAATACAGGATAATGAATTGAAAGTCAGACATAAAAATGTCTGACTTTTTTTATGGAAAAACCTTTGTTTATATCTCTAAATAATGTGTATATTTGCACCCACATCGCGGGATAGAGCAGTAGGTAGCTCGTTGGGCTCATAACCCAAAGGTCGCTGGTTCGAGTCCAGTCCCCGCTACTAGAGAATCTAAAAGGCTGATTTTTCAGCCTTTTTTTGTATTTTAGAATATAGCGTTATTTATTTGTTGTAAATTTGCTAACTGTTTATCCAGGTGCTAATTACTTGGTTGATAATTAAAAATAGATAGAATATGGAGCACAGGGCTGGTTATGTTAACATTATCGGAAACCCAAATG
>JAAESS010000233.1 GCA_024229195.1 Flavobacteriales bacterium
ATCGTACACATAATATAAACCTTTATTTGAGCGCCTGTATATTTTCTCAATATCGACTCCAATAATCACTTTGGTTTCATCCGGACTAAAAGAGTAATCATCAAAATACTTGATCCCCTCAAGGTCTTTACCCAAAACAAGTGTTTCTACTTTTTCAAGAGTTTTATAATCGTACTTATTCATGTAAGTACCATAAGAGTTATGGTTTAGAATGGTATAAAAATCCCCATTTTTCATCGATTGAAAAGCCTCCAATGAAGCGGTTTGAAAAGTATTATTAACCCAAATATCTTCTAAAGTAATTTCTTTTTGTTGCGAAAAGGTGGGCTGGATCAGCAGGATCAAGAGGAGTAAAATAATTCTCATATATAAAAATTGAAAAAGGGATCGCCAAGTTTACGGAAAATAGTTGAATTGAATTCTGAATTATATCAGAATCTTGAACCTTGAATCATCAGGAGATATCGTATTAAAATGAGATTTTTTTACGGATGAAGACCATATGTAAGAAAGTATTGAACAATTTTCGCTTTGTTTTATGCATCATTCATTTTCTTGTAACTATTATTGAAATATATCCATGTCATTATTCTTGACCTATTGATTATATTTGTCAGGCCTTAAAATAACATTATGTCAAAAATGATCAAAGGTTTTTCAAAATTAAGCAAAGCTGAAAAAATTGATTGGCTTGCTGAAAATTTCTTTTATGAAAAGGACAAGGGTATTGAGACTCTTGAGCAATATGTTAATGAAAATGCTCAACTTCAGCAACTTCACGATGAGTTCATAGAAAATACGATCAGTAATTTTTATGTGCCTTATGCCGTCGCTCCCAATTTTTTGATCAATGGGACAAGCTATGTAATTCCTATGGCAATAGAAGAAAGTTCTGTTGTTGCCGCCGCCGCATTGACGGCTAAATTTTGGAGTAGCAGAGGAGGGTTTAAAGCAACAGTCTTATCCACGACCAAAGTAGGGCAGGTTCATTTTACCTATGAAGGAAGTAAGGAAGTTCTGGAAGAATATTTCCTTTCAGTAAAGAACAAGCTCATTCATGCAACAGATCATATTACGGCCAATATGAGAAAGCGAGGAGGAGGAATTGTGGATATTGAATTAAGAGATAGAACCAGCGATCTTGAAAACTATTATCAGTTACATGTTCGATTTCAAACAGGTGATAGCATGGGTGCGAATTTCATCAATTCTTGCTTAGAATCGATCGCAGCTTCGTTTCAAAAAGAAGGAATTTTTGTGATCATGAGTATCTTGTCCAATTTTGTACCTGAATGTTTGGTACGTGCAGAGGTTTCATGTAAAATCGAGGAATTTTTTCCTGAAAATGCTGAAATGTATGCCAGAAAATTTGTTCAGGCTGTTGAAATCGCTAATGTCGAACCATACAGAGCAGTTACCCATAATAAAGGTATCATGAACGGAATTGATGCAGTTGTACTTGCTACCGGAAATGATTTTAGAGCTGTAGCGGCCGGAGCTCATGCTTATGCCTGCAGGGATGGACAATATAAAAGTCTCACTCAAGCTGAGATAAAAGATGGAAATTTCATTTTCTCGATTGAAATTCCTTTATCACTGGGAACGGTAGGTGGATTAACAAAGCTACACCCCTTGGCAAAGTTGTCAATGGAGATCCTGCAGAATCCAACAGCCCCCGAATTGATGCAGATTGTTGCTGTAGCGGGATTGGCTCAAAACTTTGCTGCTTTGCGTGCCTTGACAACAACGGGTATTCAACAGGGTCATATGAAAATGCACCTGATGAATATTTTGAATCAGTTGGAAGCAAATGTGCATGAAAAAGAATTGATTAGTGAAGCTTTTAAAGGAAAAACAGTCTCTCATAGCGCCATTGCAGAATATTTGCACCTCCTCAGAACGGGTCATTAAATAGGGGGTAACTATACTAGAATAATTTATTTCTATTTGTTTAGTTTGACTTCAGCCTGACTTATTGTGTATCTTTACTAAAAATTAAATAACTTCAAAAAACAATATATTATGTCATTTCAATTACCAAAATTACCATATGCCTATGACGCTTTAGAGCCGCATATTGACGCAAGAACCATGGAAATTCACCATTCTAAACACCATAATGGATATACAAACAATTTGAATAATGCCATCCAAGGAACAGATCTTGAATCAAAATCAATATTAGATATTCTTGAAAATATGGACATGAGCAATATGGCCGTAAGAAATAATGGTGGAGGTTTTTATAACCACGATCTTTTCTGGAAGATCATGTCTCCAAACGGAGGAGGAGAACCATCCGGAGATCTTGCAGCTGCCATCAATGAAGAATTTGGATCATTTGAAGAATTCAAGAATGCCTTTTCAAAAGCAGCAGCAACGCGTTTTGGATCTGGATGGGCATGGTTATGTGTTCACAAAGGAGGTAAAGTGAAAGTTTGTTCTACACCAAATCAAGATAACCCATTGATGCCGGAGATTGGTTGTGGAGGTGTTCCTGTATTAGGATTGGACGTTTGGGAACATGCATACTATTTACATTATCAAAACAGACGACCTGATTATATCAATTCATTTTTTAATTTGATCAATTGGGAAGAAGTCAACAGAAGATATAATGAAGGAAAATAAGTAAGCTTATTTTTTGAGGAGATACATTAACCACGGATTAATTTTCCGTGGTTACTCTTTTTTAGGAACTACCTTTATGATGAAGTGCAACACAGTATATCTTTAATAAAATGAAATCCAGAAATATAGCTTTTTTACTGGCCTTTATTGCCGCGCTGATCTATGGGGTAAGTTTTACTGTTGCCAAGGAGGTAATGCCCTTATACATTCGCCCATTTGGATTTATCTTAATTCGGGTTTTAGGAGCTGCTGTTCTGTTTTGGACTGTCGGATTATTTTTAAATAAAGAAAAGATTCAGACCCAGGATTATCCAAGATTATTACTGGGAGCGCTTTTTGGAATTGCTCTTAACCAACTTTCGTTTTTTAAAGGTCTTAGTATGACCACGCCAATCAATGCCTCTGTGATCATGGTAACTTCACCTATTTTAGTGCTGATATTTTCGACATTTTTATTGAATGAAAAAGCAACGAAGAAGAAGCTACTTGGAATTTTTATCGGTTTATTTGGAGCCGTTATACTCATTGTTTTTGGCAAAGATTCCGCAGCAGCAAGTAATGCTACTCTTGGTAACCTGCTGATTTTTGTCAACGCATCTTCTTATGGCCTTTATCTGATACTGATTAAAAATCTGACAAAAAAATACCACGCCATCACGCTTGCAAAATGGCTTTATCTTTTCGGTCTGATCATGGTCGTTCCTTTTGGGATTTCAGAACTGAGTATGGTAAATTGGACCACAATGCCAGAACCCATCATATATAGAGTTGGATTTATTATCATTTTTACTTCCTTTCTAACATATATGTTCAACCTTTTTGCGATTAAAGAACTCAAGCCTACTACTTTGAGTATTTTTATTTATTTGCAACCGGTTATCGCAAGTATCTATGCACTTTTTGTTGGAAGCGATTCGCTCAACCTTATCAAAGTGGCGGCAACAGTCCTAATTTTTGTCGGTGTATATCTGGTGACTCGTAAGCCGAAGGAATCACCAAGGTAAGATCATTATAATACTTCCCAATCCAAGGGAAAGATATTTTTATTGCTAACTTTGCCTAAATCTAAAGGAATAGCATGATACAATCCATGACCGGATACGGGAAATCAATAATACAGCTTGAAACAAAGAAAATCAGTTTAGAGATCAAATCTCTGAATAGCAAAAACCTTGATATCAATACCAGGTTTCCAGGCGTGTATAAAGAGAAAGAAATAGGTGTAAGAAAGCTAATAGCAAGTAACTTGGTCAGGGGTAAGGTTGATATGTCATTTTATATTGAATCTACAGCTGTAGAGACCTCAACGAAAATTAATAAGGAAGTTGTGGCCAATTATATCAAACAATTGGAAGAAATACACAAGGAAACAGATATCCTTTCTATTGCGATGAGATTGCCGGATGTATTGAAAACAGAAAGAGAAGAACTCGATCCGGAAGAGTGGGCTGATATTGAAAAGGGAATCATGGAGGCCATCGAAAATTTAAAGGATTACAGATTGTCTGAAGGAAAAGAGTTAGAAAATGATTTCAATGATCGGATAAAGACCTTACAAAGAAAATTAGAAGAAGTTATTGATCTTGATGGAGAAAGACTTGAACACGTCAGAACAAGATTATTAAAGTCGATTAAAGAATTGGAACAGAATGTTGATGAAAATCGTTTTGAACAAGAACTAATCTACTATCTCGAAAAATTGGATATCACAGAAGAGAAAGTGAGACTTACCAACCATCTGAGTTATTTTTTACAGGAGCTGGATGTAGAGGTATCCAATGGTAAGAAACTTGGGTTTATCTCTCAAGAAATAGGCAGAGAAATTAATACGATTGGTTCTAAGGCCAATTTTGCACCAATGCAAAAAGTCGTTGTTGAGATGAAGGATGAATTGGAAAAAATAAAAGAACAATTACTCAATGTTTTGTAGGTATGAATAAAGAAAAAGGAAAGTTGATCGTCTTTTCAGCGCCATCAGGATCTGGTAAAACAACGATTGTTCATCATTTGCTACAAGAAAAAAAGCTCAACCTGGATTTTTCAATATCTGCTACCTCAAGATCTAAACGAGGTCAGGAAATTGACGGGAAAGACTATCATTTTTTGAGTCTTGAAAACTTCAAGCAGCACATAAATCAGGATGATTTTGTGGAATGGGAAGAAGTTTACACAGATAATTTTTATGGGACTCTAAAATCTGAAGTAGAGCGGATATGGGCTGAAGGCAAGCATGCTATTTTTGATATTGATGTAGTTGGAGGACTGAGAGTCAAAGAGAAATTTCCGGAAAAAACCTTGGCCATATTTGTAAAGGCTCCTTCATTAGAGGTTATGGAAAATCGCCTGAGGTCGAGAGAAACAGAATCAGAAGAAAAGATTCAGCAACGACTGGCAAAGGCAGAAAAAGAGATATCTTATGCTGATAAATTTGACGTTGTTCTGATCAATGATGATTTGGAAACTGCCAAGAAGGAGGCAGAGAAATTAGTTGGAAAATTTATTTCTTAAGATCATAAAAAAAACCATTATGAAAATCGGTCTTTTCTTTGGAAGTTTTAACCCCATCCATGTTGGGCACCTGATTATTGCCAACCATATGGTTGAATATTCAGATCTGGATGAAGTATGGATGGTTGTAACACCTCATAATCCATTTAAGAAAAAGAACTCTTTGCTCGATGACCATCATCGTTTACAACTGGTTATGAGAGCCACGGAAGATTATCCAAAATTAAAACCCAGCAATATAGAATTTGGCTTAGCACAACCTAATTATACCATCAATACATTAGTTCATTTAGAAGAAAAATATTCGGAGCATGATTTTAACCTGATCATGGGGTTGGATAACTTAAAATCTTTTAAAAAATGGAAGAATTATGAAAGAATTATAGATGAACATGAATTGTATGTTTATCCAAGAATTTCAAAAGTTATTTCCGATTCAGACCTTCTAATTCATAAAAATGTTCATATCATTGAGGCTCCTGTTGTAGAGATTTCATCTACATTTATAAGAAGGGCAATTAAAGAGAAGAAAAATATAAGAGCACTCATGCCAGACAGTGCCTGGAGGTATTTGGACGAAATGAATTTTTACAAATAAAAAGGTAGATTTCATTTATTTTCAAAAGCTTTGCCATACAGTCAAGAGACTGTAAAACATTGTATATTTGTCATGAAATTCTGATCATGAAGAAAACAAAAAGAGAAAGAATTAAAGAGAAATTAACCTTTAAGTATCGGTTTGTTGTTCTAAACGAAGATACTTTTGAGGAAAGGTTTTCCTTCAAACTAAACCGTTTGAATGCATTTGTTTTTGGAGCTATATTTTCAATTGTTTTGATCAGCCTTACGATTCTTTTAATAACAGTTACTCCGCTAAAGGAGTATATCCAGGGATACTCATCTACTGAATTACAAAAGGAAACGACCAATTTATCATACAAGGTCGATTCCTTAAATCAAGCCTTATCAGTTAATGACTTGTACATTGAGAATATCCAACAAGTCCTTAAAGGAGAAATTAAAAGAGTTACCTTTAATAAAGACTCTGTATTAAAGCAATTTCAAATAGAGGAGATCGATTTTGCTCCTTCTCAGGTAGATTCTGCATTTCGAAATGAAGTTGAACAGATGGACAGATTTAGCGTATTTCAACAAGCTAAAAAAAATACGGATATTGTTTTTTCTTCGCCAATAAAAGGGCAAATAACACAACTATATGATGATCAGGAAAAACATTTTGCAGTGGATATTGCCGTTGACGAAGACACACCCGTAAAGGCAGTTGCAGATGGAACGGTTATTTTTAAAGGATTTACGGCAGATACAGGGTATGTGATCTTGATAGATCACGGACAGGGTTTTACGTCAATTTACAAGCACAATGCATCTATTTACAAAGAGCAGGGAGAGCTTGTAAAAACAGGAGAAGTTATTGCCAGTGCCGGTTCCACCGGAGATTTTTCAACTGGAGCACATTTGCATTTTGAGCTTTGGAATGACGGGTACCCGGTGAATCCTACCAATTATATTAATTTTGACTAAACCAGTATTCTGGGTGACTAATAATTAGATTTTTAATTCGTGTTCAAATCGTTTCTAGCAAAAATTTATGCAAATATTGTTGCAAAACAAGTCAATTCTTGGGCTAAGAATCCTTTTGATTCACAAGATAAAGTCTTTAAAGACTTAATTCGGCAAGCAAAAAATACAAGATTCGGGAAAGACCACAAATTTGAGGAGATTCAATCATATCTCGATTTTAAACACAGGGTTCCTGTTAGAGATTATGAAGGATTAAAAGACTATGTAGAACTTATTCGCAGAGGAGATACAGATGTTCTTTGGAAAGGAACACCTTTGTATTTTGCAAAAACCTCTGGGACCACATCAGGAGCAAAATATATTCCTATTACCAAAGAATCGATGCCGTATCAAATTTCAGCAGCCAAGGAGGCGCTGCTGTTATATATTGCTGAGACAGGAAAATCAGATTTTGTTGATGGGAAAATGATATTTTTACAGGGATCTCCTGAAATTGATGGCTCGGGGAAAGTAAAAATGGGCAGGTTATCAGGTATTGTGGCTCATTTTGTACCCAAGTATTTACAAAAAAACAGGCTTCCATCATGGGAGACCAATTGTATTGAAGACTGGGAAACTAAGGTTGATACCATAGTAAAAGAAACAGTCGTGGAAGATATGCGATTGATTAGTGGAATCCCTTCATGGGTCCAAATGTATTTTGAAAAACTGATCAAAGATCAAGGTAAAAAAGTAGCAGAAATTTTTCCAAATTTTAACTTGTTTGTATATGGAGGTGTCAATTACGAGCCATACAGACAGCATATGGAAAACCTCATAGGAAAGAAGGTTGATTCGATCGAATTATTTCCGGCTTCTGAAGGATTTTTTGCCTATCAGGATAAACAAATAAAGAAAAAATCTTCTGACAAGGGAATGCTTCTTTTGCTGAATAGTGGAATTTTTTACGAATTTATTGCTGCGGATGACTTTTATAATGAGTCACC
>JAAESS010000234.1 GCA_024229195.1 Flavobacteriales bacterium
AATCTGGGTAGATCCTGACCACAGACGTCAGGGCATTGCACAAACGTTGTTCGCGCTTACTGAGCACCAGGCTGTGTTGGAAAAGTGTGAAATGATGTGGAGCATGCCCAGAATAAGTGCTCTGAAATCCTATGTTAAATCAGGATTTGAAATCCAGGGGGAAAAATTTGTCACAGAAACATCTCCGGAAAATATTTACGCAAAAAAGGATTTAATCTAACATGAATTATCAGGAATTTCATGATAAGTGGAAAAATTTAATATTTACACCCATGGATATTTCTATACCACCATGTGATACTAAAAAATTACAAGAATTTATAGATTTGTATCCTGGACAGAGCCATGACGAAAAAATGCAACTCAAAAGGCATGGAAAAGTTTTGTATAAAAGAAATCATGATGATGTGGCAATGTATAATTTTTTTCGAAGTTTTCACGTCATAGATACAATGCCATCTACACCTATAATATGCGAAGTCTTCGCTGAAATGTTCCCTGATGTGCCTGAATGGTTAGAATCTTTGCCATTGGCGACAGGCAAACGATTTCTATTTGGATGGGTCAGTCAGTTACCTCCAAGTCTTGAATCAGATTCTAAAGTCACGTCTACTATACATGTAGATGAAGCAGGAAGTTTTGGGTTACGATGGTTTATTAATAATTTTGACAATAACTTATATTTTTACGGCACAAAGCCGGACATTACCATACCAGACATCATTGCAAGTGACCCCAATGAAAAAACAAGTTACGGTGCATATCATGACACAGTAAATACTCAGTATAATAATCATGATATACCCAGAGCAAATAAATATTTTTATTCGGAACCCATAAAAATATCTACCCAGCCTCACACAGGATTTATGCTAGGACAACATAAAGCAGCCCATGTAATTAAATCAGAGTCGCATCCACACAAGTGTACCTTTATAGTTCAGCCTGTGGGCAAATTGGAAGATCGGTGGTTATGGTCAGATCTGAATCAGATTGTAGAGCAGAGTGTGAAAAATCATCCCACAGAGACTATATGGCATGAAGATTTTTGTGATTGATACTGGATATGCTGAATCGGACTGGTCAGGACACGGCACAGTTGTGATTGATATCATTAAATATTATAACAAACAGGCAGAAATCATAAGTTTGACTAATGCACATACACGCACACAGACTTCTGTGGAAATGAATTTATTTTATGTTTTAGCTAATTGTACAAAAAACGACATATTAATTACTCCCTGGAATATAAGTAAGAATACACGCATAGACGAAATATTTAAAAAAATAAGT
>JAAESS010000235.1 GCA_024229195.1 Flavobacteriales bacterium
CTTGCATGATGAACTTACCATAAAAACCTGGGTAGGTGAGTCAAGAGGTGTAAAATCAGTGCGACATGTTGAGATCTACAAAGGTGAATCCCTACTTTTAAGGGCCTCTTCAACCTGGTGCCTGATCGATGCTAAAACCTTAAAACCCACAAGAGTCAAAGATGATATTCTGAATACCTTAAAGCCGGATCAAAAAAGTTAATCCGTTTTTTGATCATTTTTAGCTTTGATCAATTCCTGTAAAATAATTTCTACGCCCGATTCATTATTACTCCTTGTCTGAAATCTCGCTGCTTGTTTTACATTCTCATGTGCGTTGGCCATCGCATAGCTAAAAAATGCCTGATCGATCATTTCAAGATCATTGTTATAGTCACCAAAAACCATTGTTTCCTCCTTAGAAATACCGAATTTCTCTTGAAGTAATTGAACTGCCTCACCTTTATTGGCTTTCGGATTTGCAATATCTACCCAGTTATTTCCGGAAATTTTGATCTGTAAAATATCTTCCAGATGTTTAACGACAGGATAGATGTATGTTTCTGAACTTTCAAAATGATAGATTGCTACTTTAAAAAAATCATCATCTGGTAATTCCATTAAATCATTGACCACATCAAATTTGGTATAATACTCTTGTAAAATATTTTGGAATTTGGGATCACGCTCTTCAATATACGCAGACTTTTTTCCGCACAATACCCCATATAGTCCTGCGGCCTCTCTGATTACAGGAATCAACAATTTTACATCATCCGCAGACAGCAGTGTGGTTCCAAGTTCTGTATCCCCTTGTTTGATATAACTGCCATTTTCAGCTACGATGGTGATTTCCTCAGAAATAGAACTTAACTTATCTTCAATACTATTGTGCTGCCTTCCACTGGCAGCGACAAAATGTACTTTATGAGATTTAAGTCCTTCATACAATTCAAAAAACTGCGTACTGACTTCATTTTTTGAATTAAGTAGGGTACCATCCATATCGGTTACCACCATTTTTACTTGAGAAAGCTTCATAGTTTATGCTAAAAATGAGATGATAAAAATAATATTAAGCATTTGTTTTTAGCGAAAAAAAAATCTTTTTTATCAAGAAACTTATTAAGTATTATCCGAAAAATTCAATAGAATTATTATTTCTGCAAATAGCCTGACAATCAAAATAAAGGATTACTTTTGCACTTCCAAAAAAACACATATGCAGTCAATTAGAAATATAGCAATTATTGCCCACGTTGATCACGGTAAGACCACCTTAGTTGATAAGATTATTGATCAGGCTAAAATACTCGATGAAAGAAAGGTACGTACGGATCTTCTTTTAGATAGTAATGATTTAGAGAGAGAAAGAGGGATTACCATTTTATCGAAAAACGTTTCGGTGAATTATAAGGGTGTAAAGATCAATGTAATTGACACTCCTGGTCACGCCGATTTTGGAGGAGAAGTGGAAAGGGTATTAAAAATGGCTGATGGTGTATTGCTATTGGTAGATGCTTTTGAGGGACCAATGCCACAAACAAGATTCGTGCTAAGTAAAGCCCTTGAATTAGGTTTGATGCCTATTGTTGTTGTCAATAAGGTAGACAAGGAAAATTGTACACCAGATCTTGTTCACGAAAAAGTATTTGATCTGATGTTTGCACTTGATGCTACTGAAGAGCAATTAGAATTTAACACGATCTATGGTTCGGCGAAAAATGGCTGGATGAACACAGACTGGCAAGAAGAAACGGACAATATCATTCCTTTACTTGATGCTATTATTGAAAATATTCCGGAGGCACCTTATAGAGAGGGAACCCCTCAGATGCAAATCACATCTCTTGACTTTTCATCCTTTACCGGAAGAATAGCGATTGGAAGAGTTTTTAGAGGAGATTTAGAATCAGGGAAGGATTATATGCTGTGTAAAGCTAATGGTTCTGTGAAAAAAGTTAGAATTAAAGAATTACATACTTTTGAAGGTTTAGGTAAAGCCAAAACTGATAAGGTGAGAAGTGGTGATATATGTGCCCTTACCGGAATAGAAGATTTTGAAATTGGTGACACTATTGCTGATTTGGAAAACCCGGAAGCACTGCCAAGAATTGAAGTAGACAAGCCAACAATGAGCATGTTATTTACGATCAATAATTCTCCGTTTTTTGGAAAAGAAGGAAAATTTGTTACTTCAAGACACCTGAGAGACAGATTGTTCAAGGAAACTGAAAAGAACTTGGCTTTAAGGGTTCAGGAAACAGATAGTGAGGATAAATTTATTGTTTTCGGAAGAGGTATTTTACACTTGTCTGTCCTTATCGAAACAATGAGAAGAGAAGGTTATGAACTTCAGGTGGGAAGACCTAAGGTGATATTCAAGGATATTGACGGGGTAAAAAGTGAACCTTTTGAAACTTTGGTGATTGATGTTCCTGAAGAATTATCTAGTAAAGCGGTTAATCTGGTTACAATTAGAAAAGGAGACCTTCATGTAATGGAGCCAAAAGGAGATTTACAACATTTGGAGTTTGATATTCCTTCAAGAGGATTGATCGGATTAAGAAATAAAATTCTTACAGCAACGCAAGGTGAGGCTATCATTAATCATAGGTTAAGAGGATATGATGCTTTCAAAGGAGAGTTTAGCGAAGTAAATAATGGTGCAATTGTAGCTTCTGAACCGGGTAAAGCCACAGCCTATGCAATCGACAGATTACAAGATAGAGGTAAGTTTTTTATTGATCCAAATGATGAGATATATAAAGGACAGGTAGTTGGTGAAAACACCCGACAAGAAGATATGGGTGTAAATCTGATCAAAGGAAAAAAATTGACTAACGTAAGGAAATCAGGAACTGATGAAAGTGCAAAGATATTTCCAAAAGTTGATTTTTCTCTGGAAGAGTGTATGGAGTATATCAGAGATGACGAATACCTTGAAATCACTCCTACAAGCCTAAGAATGAGAAAAATAGAATTTAGGTAAGCTCAAATAGCTTATTGGATCAGAAATCTGAATCAATTAATAAATTGTTAAAAATTGAATGGGTTATTTTAAAAATAGTTTAAAATTGTAAATTGCTCAGCAAAATGTTGAAAATGAAATTGAATTATTTATTCTTGCTACTTCTTGGTATTGTTATTTTTTCATGTAATGATGATGATGATGATCCAAAGGAGGAGCCCCATGACCCTGTTGCTCAAGCCTTAATTGACGATGCAGTTTTGATCGAATTTCTTCAAACACATTATTTAACTCCAGAAATGGAAGTTGATACCGTTACCGGTGGAGAAACTCCTTTATATGACATTGTTAAAACAGATCCTTTGGTATATAATGAGATAAATTATAAAATGTATTATTATGTAGTTAAAGAAGGTATTGGAGTTCAATCGAGTAGAAATGATTCTGTACAGATCTTGTATAAGGGTTATTTATTGGATAGCACTAAGTTCGATGAAAACACAAGTTATGCTGCAAGTAAATCATGGTTTCATTTACCTAATACGATTATCGGTTTCCGATATGGTGCAAGCTATTTTAAAGAAGGAGAAAAAGTGATCTATCCTGATGAATCATTTGGTTATGAGAATACAGGGAATGGTATTTTCTTTATGCCCTCAGGTTTAGCTTATGGTAATATTGGGTCAGGTGGGGCTATTCCTCCTAACGCACCAATTTATTATTTTCTTGACATGGGAAAAGTTGTCATTGCTGATGCTGATGGAGATTCTATCGCAAACAATGATGAGGACATCGACGGAGATGGAAATATCTATAATGATGATACAGATGAAGACGGAGTTCCCAATTTTAATGATCGTGATGATGATAATGATGGAATTTTGACTAAAAATGAAGATGCAAATGGTGATGGTGATCCAACTAATGATGATTCTGACGGAGACGGTACACCTGATTATTTAGATGCAGACAGTTAAATAAAAAATATTTAAAAAAAAGGTTGTGAGAATTCACAACCTTTTTTTTATTTAATTATTTACGATCAGAGCAACTTCTTTGATTACACGATCAATTTCTTCTTTTGTGTTGTATTTACTGAATGAAAATCGAACAGAGCTGTGTTTTGCATCTTCTTCATTGAGAATAGCTCCCAAAACATGTGAACCTTTGCTGCTACCACTCTGACAGGCACTTCCTCCTGAAGCCGCTATTCCTTTTAGATCAAGATTGAATAACAACATAGGTTTGTCAATCGGAAATCTTACGTTTAAAATATGAAAGGCAGAACGATCCATATCAGCCGAGAGCCCGTTGAACGAAACTCCTGGCACTTTTTCCATGATCTGTGCTATAAAGTATCGCTTCAAATCAGAAATATATCGATGGTCCTCATCAAAATTGTCCATCGTCATGGTCAAAGCTTTGTCGAGTCCAACAATACTGTGCGTATTTTCGGTCCCTGCTCTTGTTCCCATTTCCTGTTCCCCTCCATGTAGCATGGGTTCAATTTTGTAGCCTTTTTTAATGATGGCAAAACCAACACCTTTTGGACCATGAAATTTATGTGCACTTGCAACAATAAAATCAATCGGACATACTTTCAGATCGATAGGGACATGGCCAATTCCCTGAACCGTATCTGAATGAAATAAAGCTCCCGTCTCCTTGCAAAGATTACTAACCTTTTGAATATCAAGAATATTGCCTATTTCATTATTCACATGCATCAGGCTGACCAAACTTTTCTTTTCTGAAGTTTTTAATTTACTTTCAAGTTCCTTAAAATCAATTTCACCCTGCCCATCTACGCTTAAATATTCTACATCTATTCCATGATCTTTTTTAAGCGCTTCAATGGTATGCAAAACAGCGTGGTGCTCAATAGGAGTGCTGATAATTCGTTCAATGCCAAGATTCTTTACAGCATTAAATAAAATTAGATTATCAGCTTCGCTGCCACCTGCAGTAAAAATTACTTCAGAAGGGCCACAATTGAAATAAGCTGCAATATGCTTTCTGGCAGTTTCAACTTGAACCTTGGCTTTTCTGCCAAATTCATGACTAGAGGATGGATTCCCAAAATTGTCGAGCATATGCTCGGTCATCACTTCTACAACCGCTTTGTCAAGTGGAGTTGTTGCCGCATTGTCAAAATAGATTTTTTGCATGCTACAAAAGTAATTATTTTTCTTAGTTCTAATGTTTTATAATGATGATAAAACTGTTACTTTTGTCCATCCTCCTGATCCAGATGTTTAATGAATTATTTTGTTTAGAAAGATGAAGAAGGTTATTTTATTTTTTGTTTTGCTTTTATCAATTTCCTGTAATGATGGAGATCTTGATATTTCCAGCTTTGAATTTGAGGATACGGTAAACATATGTGGGACGAATAAATATACTCTTTACAGACTGAGTACCAATGAGCAACGTGAGTCACTCATCGTAACATTGACAGATCAGCAAATTAGAAAAGATGAAGACTTGGTATTGCCTATTAACGTTTCAGAAAACGGCGATTATACCGTTACGTACAGACTTTTTGACGACCAGCTTACAAGTGATTATTTCTGCTCAGCTGTTCCTCCTGTAGAACCAAAGGTTTTAAAAGACTGGCGTGGTGTATCCGGAACCATTGTGGTTCAAAATGAACCTATTTACGATACTGACGGTGAAAGTATTACAGGATGGAAACATTATGTGGTCTTGATCGATGTGGTCTTGAGAGTGGATGATGAGGAGTTAAAATTGGATGAAACTTTTGTTTTCGGAACTGCGCAGACTGGACCTGCTTCCTAAGCGTTACTTTTTATTTTGAAAAATAATCACTTCAGTTGCACCCATGCCGTATTCAGTATAAGAGGCATCGTGAAATTCAACGGGATATTTACTGCATAGAGTTCTTAACTCTCTTTTTAAAACACCTTCTCCGCGGCCGTGAATGAAAATAATTTTTGCTTGTTTTTTGGCAATAGCTGCTTCGAGCTCTTTTCGAACCGTATTGAGTTGTAGGGATAATTTATCAAAATTACTCATGCCTTTTTCGGAATCAATAAGTTCATGGATATGCAAATCAACCTCTTTGATCAGGCTTCCTTTTTTTGATCGATAATTTGACTTTTTATTGCCCAGCAATTCAATCTCAGAATCTTTTTGATGTAAGCCAACCTTTGGGTTCCATTCCTTATTAAGAACAAGTTCCGTGGAGTCAAATGTATATAAAAATCCATCAGGACTCTCAATCGTTAGGATCTGTTGATCGATCAGAACAACTTTTCCGGACAAGGTATCATTGATCACACTTACAACATCTCCTATCTTAAAATTTTTAAAGCCTTTCATCACCGCAAATATATATGTAAAATTATTGTTATTTTAGCTCGATGATCAAATTTACATCATGGGTTTCATTTCTTTTTTAGAAGAAAACATGTTCTCATGCCAATGGAAAGAAATGGGCGTGGAGTGTGCTGGCTGTGGTCTGCAAAGATCAGTTATTTACTTGCTTAAAGGAGAGTTTACAAATGCTTTCTTTACCTATCCGGCGATCTATACCTTGCTGCTTATGGTCTTTTTTTTGGCACTTCATCTCAAATTTAACTTTGCCAAAGGACATAGTATATTACAAGGTTTGTTCATA
>JAAESS010000236.1 GCA_024229195.1 Flavobacteriales bacterium
AGAACATGCTTATCGGAGCAGTGAATGCATTTAACAAGGAAACAAATTCTGTAAAGAATCAAATCACGGGTGAGTACGGACCAGTTCCTGCCACAGCCAGAGCTTACAAAGCGGCCGGTGTCTACTCTGTGGTTGTAGGGGATCATAACTATGGAGAAGGTTCATCAAGAGAACATGCGGCTATGGAACCAAGACATCTTGGTATCGCTGCAGTAATTGTAAAATCATTTGCAAGAATTCATGAAACAAACCTTAAAAAGCAAGGAATGCTTGGTTTGACTTTTACCAATGAAAATGATTATGATCTTATTAAGGAAAATGACAGTTTTAATTTTGTAGACCTTGACCAATTTACTCCAGGAAAACAATTAACTATGGAAGTTGTTCATGATGATGGAACTAAAGATATTTTAAAGCTGAATCATACCTACAATCAAAATCAGATCGATTGGTATAAAGAAGGTTCTGCATTAAATTTGATTAAAAAAGAGAATGCTTCATAAATAATATTGATCATTGGAAAGAATTTAAAAGCCTCGATTTATCGAGGCTTTGTTGTTGTGATGAGGTTTAAAATATGATTAAAAATTTTTCGATAAAATTTCTCCATCATTTTTAGTTGTAAGTTAGTTTATTACGCTTCGTCTGATTTTGAAATAATTATCAAGATGAAATATTATACCGAAAGAACCAGTCTTATTGGTGCTATTATTGTTTTGGGAGTGATATCAGGTGCCATATTATCTCATGTCTTCTTTTTAGGTATAGAAGTTCAGAACGATGGTGGTCTTTTATTTGGAATGGCAATTTTAGTCTTCATATTATTGCTGATATCGCTTATCTTGCAGAAGGATAAATTACTTTCAATTCTAAACTTCAAAAAATAAATGAATCCTAAATTCATTACAATTTTAAAAAAGAACCTATCAAATATTTTATTTATTGGTCTTATAATTTTCTTATTTACACCTTATGGTTTACCTGTAAGAGCTACGATGATCAAGGCTGTGAGTTTTGTAACAACCAGGTTGTTCTCCCTTGAAATCGATAAAGAGGATCAAATTAATCTAAAGGACTATAATTGGCAACTGCAAGGTCTTGACGAACAACAGGTAAATCTGGAATCTTTTAAGGGAAAGGTAATCGTTGTGAATTTTTGGGCCACATGGTGTCCGCCATGTATTGCCGAAATGCCAAGTTTTGAACAGTTGTATCAAGATTATGGTGAAAAAGTAGTTTTTTTATTCGTAGCCAATGATGAGCCTGAAAGAGTAAAAATATTTCTGGAAAAGAAAGATCTGAGAATACCTGTCTTTTTTCAGACCTCAAGAGCGCCTGACGAAATGAGTTCAAATTCTCTTCCTACAACCTACATCATAAACACAAAAGGATATATTGTGGCGAGTAAGGTTGGTGCTGCTGATTGGAATAGCCAGAAAGTAAGATCTTTATTGAATGATCAATTACAATAAAAAATTTGCTTGTAAGTCAACTTTATTTATAATTCAAAAAAAACTGCTCGGTGGAGAGCAGTTTTTAATTCATAAAATGATGATGTCAATTACAATTCTTTTACCATTTTCACAGGTAATAGATAGATTTCACCATGTTTGCTGGGTCTGTGATTTACTTTTTTGTAGTTCAATTTTGCTTTTAAGTAAGATTCCAATTGATCGTTGTCAGAGTCAACAGAAAGAACAATCAATTCCCTATCAGTTGTTACAGTAAATAAAACATCTGCTTTATACTCGTCAGCTGTCATTTCAGCATTGTAGTTCGTGCCGATCAAGTCAACAATTTGAAAACGCAATTCATCTGTTGGTTTAACAGGATTAAGATCCGCTGCTGAAACAGTAATTGTAAAAAGGGCAAGTGCAAGGGTGAATAGTTTTAAACTTTTCATAATAAATAATTTAGATTAGACAAATAGATTAGACATTTATACTATTAAAGGACGGAACTTTTTGAGTTTATGTTACACATTTATAAGTTAAATTTTAGTGATTTAAGAAACATTTAACTTTTGAGCATCAGCTGTCGATGAATTGTTAAGAAAGACTTAATATAATTAACAAATAATTATGTGATTAGAAGTTTGATTATGAAAAAAATTAAAATAAAGTGATCATGTTAATTATATAGCAATAATATCATGGTTCTATAAAATAGCGTTGATATGTTATTCTTATTTTCTGGTGTTCAGAATATCAAGTATAATTTTACAGCCTTTTCTGATTTCTTTATTGGTAATCGTTAAGGGTGGTGTAATGCGTACAGCTCTCGGTTCATACAAAAGCCAAAATAATAGAATTCCTTTTTTTAAGCCTGTTAGGACAAGATGATTTGCAATTTCAGAATTTTTCATGATTAAGGCAATCATTAGTCCTTTACCGCGAATCTCTTCGATGTCCTGGTGAATCAATAATTCTCTAATTAGGGCTTCTTTTTGACTTGTCTGCGCCATTAAAGTCGAACTAAATAGCCTTTTCAGTGTAGCCAGTGCAGCGGCAGCAATTACAGGATGTCCTCCAAAGGTTGTGATATGACCCAGTTTCGGATTAGACCTAAGCAGGTCCATATAGGACGATGAGGTAATAAATGCCCCGATAGGCATACCTCCACCAAGACCTTTGCCTGTTACTATGATATCTGGTATCATGTCGAACTGCTGAAATCCAAAAAATGTACCTGTTCGCCCGTTGCCGGACTGAATCTCGTCTAAAATAAGCAATGCTCCAACCTCTGTACATCTCTTTCTTATCTTAATGAGATAGTTGCGCTCAGGTAGTATAAAGCCAGCGCCACCCTGTATGGTTTCCAGGATCACACCTGCAGTATTTTCATTTATTTTCAATAAGTCATCTTCATTGTTGAATTCAATAAAGGAAATACCCGGAATCAATGGGCGAAAAGCGCTGTTTTTTTCTTCCTTACCACAAACGCTCATGGCACCCTGTGTATGACCGTGATATGCATTTTTAGCAGCTACAATTTCAAACCTGCCAGTGACTCTTTTTGCTAGTTTCATTGCGCCCTCTGTAGCTTCAGTACCTGAATTGGTCAGGTAAGTACAGTTTAAAGAATCAGGTAAGTTTTTTGCAATGATTTTCGCCAGTTCAATCTGGGGTTCTTGTAAGAACTCTCCATAAACCATGACATGCATATATTTATCAAGCTGGTCTTTAATGGCTTTGACAACATCAGTTGGCTGATGCCCTAAAGTATTTGCAGATACTCCTGCCACAAAATCTAGATACTCCTTGTTATCTGTATCATAGACATAAGATCCCTTTGCTTTTTTTATTTTTAATAAAAGCGGATGAGGGGAGGTTTGAGCCTGATATTTGAGAAAGTCACTCTCCATCTTTTATAAATATATCTTCTTTTGACAAGGGTTTTTCATTCTCTCTCCATACAAAACCTCTCAATTTTCTCGCGTTTTGGGGAAGTCGGGATGGAGGGTATGTTTGCCCGTCAGGATAAGTAATGAATTTTGAGGTTTCAATTTTTCCGTCTCTCAGAACAAAATGAATCTCGCTACAAGATGTTTTTTCAATACCAATGAGTGCTTGTTCTTCATCTCTCACAAAATGAATTACTTCTGAATTCCCTACGATATTTACAAATCTCAAGTCATTATCTTCAAATTTACCATAAAGATCTCGACCCTTTATTTGATTGTACCCAATTGAATCCTTATCTATGATAAAGGCATTTCGAAGTACTTTGAGACTATCCAGCTTATTTGTTTCAATATTGTTGAGCATTTGTATCGTATCTCCTGTGATTTGACTTTTCTTAGACCATAATACAGGGGATCTAAACATTTGCGTTAATCCGGTTCCTTGATCAGAATGAATTGAGTCACATTTACCACTAAGATCACTTTTGAAGAATTTCACATTATGATAAGCTCGAATGATCCTTCTGTCAGGTTTCCCGGTTGCCAAAATTGTATCGCCGTGGATAAAAAGAGAATCCTTATTAGTATTAGTTATGGCTACGGCTTTTTTGATCACAAAGGCAGAATCAACTTTCTCAAAAAACTCCGCATAATTACCCTTTAAAACACTGTGATTTAGCGTATCAATAATGACTATATTTTTTGTGGCAGATGCAAAGCCAAGGTTTCTGTTATAAAAAAGACTATCTGCTTTGATTTCTTTACTGTTGTATTCTATTCTTGCATTTCTGGTAAAATGAGATATATTTTGTTGGGTATCATAAAAACCTTTTTCACAATAAATTAAATTTTCATCACTTGTAATAGTTGAAGAACCATAAAGAAAGGCCCTGCCGTTATCTGTATAATAATCAAGATGGTTCGATTCAAGCACATAATCAGGATTGGTAAGTACTACGTTTGAAATGGCTTGAAACTTATTGTTATTCAGATAATAGTTGCCTGTGTTACTGGTCAAGACATTGACACTATCTTTAATGGTTGCCCCATACTTGTAAAAAAGCAGTTGTTTTGTCCTGTCAAAATTGAGGGTATCAGTACTAAGCGTCATTTTTGAGTCCTTGATCACCACATTGCCCCATGACAAAGCTTTTTGAGAATTTCCGTTATATTCAGTGTATTGACTGGTTTGAATAACACTATCACCTTGATTGAGTACTACATCACCAAACGCTTTGATAAAATTCTCATTTTTATAATGAATCGCTTTTTTGCAATTGAGTTTGATCCCTTCGTGCCGGATTATAATATTACCTAATAAAATAGTTGCTCCG
>JAAESS010000237.1 GCA_024229195.1 Flavobacteriales bacterium
ATATGCAGGTATGCATTTCGCTTCCCCCGGAGGAATCACAATGGAAAATGAATTGATCAAATGGATGTCCTCTATTTTTGGTTATCCCGAATCAACAGTAGGAAATCTAACTTCAGGTGGTTCTATTGCCAACATGATCGCTATGACCACCGCGAGAGATCACCATCGAATCAAAGGAAGTAAAATTGAAAAAAGTGTAATCTATCTCAGTGAACAAACACATCACTGTGTACATAAAGCTTTGAGAATAATTGGTCTCGAAGATGTGATATTAAGATATATTGAAGTAGATGATCATTCAAGAATGAATCCGGAGGATCTAGACCAGAAAATCCATTTAGATACAGAAAATGGTCTATTCCCTTTTATGATTGTAGCCTCCGCCGGAACCACAGATACTGGCGTAATTGATCCTTTAAATTTGATCGCTGATATCGCACAAACCAATAAACTCTGGCTTCATGTAGATGCTGCATATGGAGGATTCTTTATTCTGACCGATATTAAAAAAGACCTGTTCAAAGGAATCGAGCGCTCAGATTCACTCGTAGTTGATCCGCACAAAGGCCTTTTTCTTCCTTACGGGATTGGTGCAGTTCTGGTCAAAAACAAAAAAGCCGTCTACAAGTCTCATCATGCTACAGCACATTATATGCAAGACGCTCTAGAGGATGACGGACCCGTAAACCCGGCAGATGTATCTCCCGAATTAACAAGGCATTTTAGAGGGATGCGCATGTGGCTTCCCTTACAGCTGCATGGCGTCAAACCCTTTGCTGCTTGTCTTGAGGAAAAGGTCCTTCTAACTTCCTACATCAGGCAACATTTAGATAATTTAGGATTTCAATTGGGTCCCGATCCGGATCTTTCAGTTACCTACTTCTGGTATGAACCAAAAGAAACAGATGCAAATGAGTTCAACAAAAAACTATTGTCGTTTATGCATCAAGACGGACGTTATTTTTTTAGCTCTACCAAGATAAAAGATCGTTTTGTTATAAGAGTAGCTATCCTATCATTTAGAACGAAACTACGAGAAGTGGACCTGGCTCTAAAGATGATCGATACCTGCCTGAATAAAACCATTGAATATTTCTATCTATCACAAGATCGTTAAATCAAAAAAATCTTCTCAAATAAATTTTGAATCCAGCAGAAAATAAAAATTCTGCTATCGCGCCAGCAATGACGCAATTTCATCATAAATTGTAGTACCGACCTCTCGGCCGTAAAGTTCTATATCGAAGTCAGGGACAACATCTAAATAATCAGCACAAGCCCGCTTTAATTCCTCCGTATAACTTCCTGCGATACGAGCAAAACCTGCTTCAACCAATTCGATCCATTCTGTTTCCTCTCTTGCGATCACGCAAGGCTTTTGATTAAAATAGGCTTCTTTTTGCAGTCCTCCACTATCAGTGATCACCAAACTACAATACTTCAAAAGCTGCAACATATCAAAATAACCAACCGGATCTATCGCCAACCCTTTAAAAGAAAGAGCAAATTTTTCCATCATTGCACGTGTCCTGGGGTGTAAAGGCAACACGACTAAGGCCTCAGAGGAAATATCATTGAGGGCTTGTAAAATAGCACCTAACACTTTTGGATCATCGGTATTTTCCTGACGATGAATAGTCGCCAAAATAAATTTCCTGTTGTCTAAGCTAAGTTTTTCTATGATTGCTGACCTTTCAGGTGATAGACTCCCATAATACGCCACTGAATCTCCCATAATATCTCCCGTCAAAACCACTTTAGCATCGAAGTTATCAAATCCCTCGGCTTTCAAATTCGATAAAGCTGTTATTGTAGGGCAAAGTAGTAAATCAGATATTCTGTCGGTCAAAATTCTGTTAAGCTCCTCAGGCATAGACATATTAAAGGAACGAAGACCCGCCTCGACATGCGCTACTTGAACACCAAGTTTTTTCGCAGCAAGGGCTCCAGCAAGTGTAGAGTTTGTATCACCATACACCACCACCAAATCCGGCTTTTCATCCATAAGCACTTCTTCAATCTGCTCAAGCATTCTTCCTGTCATGGCACCATGTCCAATCCCGTTGATATTTAAATTGTATTTTGGTTTTGGTATATCCATTTCCTCAAAGAACACCTCACTCATATTCTTGTCAAAATGCTGACCTGTGTGAATAATTATCTCAGAAAATTCATTTTTCTCCTGGATGATCCGACTCAATACAGCAGCCTTTATAAATTGTGGACGAGCCCCTAAAATACTTACTATTTTTTTCAATTTCTTTTAAGCTTATTAACCGGTTATTCTTCTTGAACTTTGCACATCTCCATTGCAATTTAATACATACTTTTCATTCTAGGGCTCATATTCAAGAATGGTTTTTATTTCCTTTGTACTACAAACTTTTTAAAATCTCTGCCAATTCTTTGCTTAGATGCTTCCTGTGATAACGATCTATATTCCGAGCCTTACTTTTAAGTTTGCCGGATTTAAATAAGCGATAATGACTTTTGATCAGCTCTTTTAAACCCTTGACATCCTCGAAGTCAATGATTTGCCCTGCCTGAGTTTCATTCAAGATATCTGCAAGATCTCCATCTACCGGACCAATGCCTATCACTGGTCTTTGGCTTTGTAAATATTCAAATATTTTACCGGTAATAAGAGACTTAGCAGATGGAACATTGTTCACAGCCAACAACAATATCTGAGAGGATCGTTGAAAATTCAAAACATCCTTATGAGGCACATAAGCCACAAAAGAAACATGGTGTTTTAATTTCCACTCACTCACGCTTTCGTATACTTCCCGATCGCAGTTACCGATGAGCTTAACAACAAGATCTTTTCTAAAATCTTCGGACTCGTCAATAAGTTCCCTTATTGCCCGCCACAAAATCTTGGGGTTACGATCAGCATTCATCATCCCTATATGACAAATACTAAACTTTTTATCCAAAAGGGACTCTTTACTTTTTGTATCTCCATCAAATCCGTTTGTCAAAACATGTACCTGATCATTTCGATCACTAAATTCCTTTTTCATACTGTTGCCAACCACAGTTACTGCATCAGCTTGTTTTAAGACCATCGTTTCCATCTGATAGTGCTTTTCTCTCGATTTTTTAGTGAGCGGCAGACTGTGAAAATAGTCAATATTTGTCCATGGATCTCTAAAATCCGCAAGCCACTTTAGCCCTGTTCTCTTCTTTATTTCAGCTCCAATCAAGTGTAAACTATGAGGAGGCCCTGTGGTGATCATGATGTCTATATCATTCTCCTGAACAAAAGAAGTCAGCTTCTTTACGGAGGATTTGATCCAGAACTTTCTGGAATCAGGTATAAAGTAGTTGGCCCTTATATATTGAATTTGACGTCCGATAAAAGAAGGATTAGGGTCTATAAAACCGGCGCTCTTTTGCTTTTCTTTTGAATTGATCTTTGACAGGAATGAGTTGGGCTCCCAAATACTTTCTCGTATCACCTGAACATCATTTGACACCTCTGAAAGCAAACTCTCATCTTCTACGGCATAATCAGGATCTTTCACCGTGTAAACAACAGGTGTCACATCGAAAGATGGTAAATACTTAACAAACTTAAGCCATCTTTGCACGCCACTACCTCCTGCGGGCGGCCAGTAATATGTGATCAATAAAATTTTCAAGATTTCTTAAATTCCAAATATAGGTCCTTCAAATTATCTGAGACCTTTTCCCAGTAAAATTTCTCCTCAATAAATTTTTTCCCGTTCAGTCCCAGCTTTTTGGATAATACAGGATCCTTATACAGAGTCAAAATCTTATCAGCGAGATCAATTGCATCTTTTTCTTTGTGAATCAGACCGCTATTGACCTCATCAATAAGATTCTTCTGAGCCAAGGCCTCACTCACCAAAACAGGCAAAGCAAAACTCATATATTGAAATAATTTATTTGCATAAGTAGTATCGTGATGAATATTTCGATGCAAGGGTGAAATACCAATAGCAGCTACTTTTAAATAAGAAGGAAATAGTTTTTCATCCTTCCATCCCTCAAAATCAACAATTTTCTCAAGACCAAGCGCTGCAACACTACTTTTAAGCACTTCATCTGTAGAGTTTTTTCCTACAATAACCAGTTTGATCTGATTCTTGATGGAGTCGTCTTTACATAAAATACCCAAGGCTTCGATCATAGACAACAAACCTCTCCTCAAACCTGTATCCCCTAAATAAATAATGACAAATTTATCCTTATATCTTTCCAAAATAGCGGGTTCTAAAACAAAATCTTGATAAAATGAAGACTTAACAGTATTAGGAACAACAACAATTTTTTTATCTGCCAGCCCTACCCTTTCCTTTAATTCTGACTTGGCTTCCTTTGTAACCACCACGGTTTTATCAGACATTCTAACAAGTTCTTCTTCTTTCTTTTTCCAAGCTTTTAGTGAGATGAGCAGGTTTCCTGGAAATTTTTTTAAATGCGGATAAGATTTCATGATTTCCGGCCTGTTCTCGTGAAGGTCCAATACCACCTGAAGTTTAAAATTTTTATTCGCCTTAAAGACAGCGTCTGCAATGACCATATCATGCACATGTATGATTTCGATCTTATTCTCTTTCAAAAAAAGAGCAATTTTCCTAGACATCTTATTTCTGTAGAAAGGAAAGGTATAAGACAGTGCCGAAAGCTTGTATTCCAGCTTGTTACTGTGGTATCTTTTTACCTCGATACCTTTGAAATTTTGATCAGGTTCATTGTCATAAGTCAAACAAAACAAAAAAACCTGATGACCCGAATTGATCAGGGCCAGAGCTTCATTTTCAACCCGAGGATCAGGTGGAAAAGTTTTGTCCAGTATCATTCCAATTCTCATGATGTAAGGAATCTATCGTTCTGCATAGACAGCATAGTATCTAGGCATAAATCTTCTTAGAATAGGTCTGAAGCCTATTTTATTGACAGGGCTCGACCATTTTTCGCTTTTTTTAATTTGCCAACCTGACTTTTCCAGTAACCAATCAAATTGCCAGTCTTCAAATTCGTGATAATGCCTGTCCCACTTATCTGTTTTGCTGCGGTATGCGCTGGCAAACCAAAGATTTAAAGGAACGGTCGCTATCAGTTTTGTGCTTTTAATTGTATTGAGCACATTAAAAGGCGCAATAAGATGTTCAAAGATCTCAAAGGCGGTCACAGCATCTACTTTATACTTATTGATATTGCTAAAGTCAAGATCAAGATCCTCCCCTTGGGTATTATATACCTTATATCCATGAGATTCAAGGATCTCACTAAGTTCATTTCGCACACCAAGGTCCAATATGGTGGCTGGCGCCGGAAGTACAGACTGTAAAAAAGCTACAGTATGCGCATATCTTTTTTTAGGAATTTTTGTATACGATTTGAATTCACTCATAATGTATTTAGTCGACTTTCGTTTTTCTTTCTTTAAAGTACCATCCCAATGGAATTAAAAGCAATAATCCGTAAGAAATAAGAGATATGGTACTTCCGGTCTGAATCACTTTTGGTTCGAATTTAAATACCAATTCATGGTCACCAGCCGGTATTACAGCAGCCCTAAGTACGTAATTTGCTCTCATATAAGGAATTTTCTCACCATCCAAATAGGCATTCCATCCGTCTTTATAATATATTTCAGAGAAAACAGCTAACTGAGCTTTTTCAGTCTTGCTTTCGTATTTTAATTCATTCGCCTTATAACTGGTCAAAACAATACTTGCAGTACTGTCATTTTCAAATCTCAGGTCATCTAAATCTGTTTTATAATTTTCAGTCAAGACAACTTTTTCTTTTGTATTCAAACTATCTAAAGCTTTGATTTCCTCATTGGCTGTTTCAACATATACAACCTGTTGAACAAACCAAGCATTTCCATTGGCTTCTTCATTTAATTGTACATTTTCAATATTATTCTCTCCCGGGAAAATATAATACTTGGTGTTGAGCATATTCAATACTTCCATATTATTTCTGGCAATCTGGAACTCATATAACTCTTGAAACCTTCTTGGTTTAGCCGCATGATACCCACCAATTGAATTGTGGTAAAACGAGGTACTCCCGTCATTTAAAGGATCAACCATAAAATTCAGCACCCTGTAATACCCATCATCCTTCAGTATCTCACCTTGAATAGGACTCAATTCAAATGGTTTTTCCAACTTTGATTTAGTGATAAAATCATCGTTATTTACATATCTTTTGTCAACGTTGACCAAGTCAAGGAGCACCAAAATCAAAATCCCCCCAACAACGATATCTTTCTTGATCTTTTCCGTAAAAAAGAGCCAAAGCAAACAGGCTGTGATCACCACATATACTAACGAACGTAGACTATCCTGAAAAAATATTGTTCTTCTGTCTTCAATCAATACATCTGACAGACCGGCAAGCATATTTTCATAATTTGCATCCCGAAAACTTTCAAAAGCGAACAAATTAGCACCTGTAGCGGTAAAAAACAAAGCCAAACCAGCCACTGAGATCGCTGCCCATTTAAAAGCTTTTCGCTTATCTCCTTTATCAGTCTTATCATTGAGAAAATGATGCAGTCCCAAAATACCTAAAAGTGGTACCGCAATTTCAGCGATAACCTGAATTGATGAAACTGCCCTGAATTTATTATACAGGGGTACATAATCGATAAAAAAATTGGTCAGTAAATCAAAATTCTTACCCCAGCTCATGACAATCGAAAAAATGGTAGCCACAACAAGCCACTTTTTTAAAGGACCTTTTAGCAACAAAGCTCCAAGTACAAAGAGAAAAACAAATACGGCCCCTAAATAAGGAGGAGCGGCAACTATAGGTTGATCTCCCCAATACATCGGTGCATTTTCTGCAAAACTCAAGGCTTGCTTTCTACCAGCCCTCTCTTTCAAATATCTATAGGTAAAACTTTCTTTGTCCAATTTTTCGCTGTTCGATCCTCCCATAAAACGAGGAATAAATAAATCAAAAGTCTCAAGCAATCCAAAACTATACTGTGTGATATATTCTTTTGATAGACCCGATGTAATTTCCTTTGGGCTTCCATCGGGGTTGATGGTCAGTTCACTTTGACTTCGGGTGCTGTGTTCAGCATACTCCTTTGTAGCCAATAAACTTGTTGCGTTAACTCCTACTGCCAATATAACCGCAACCATTAAAATCCCAATTTGTTTGAAAAATACTGGCAACTCCTTCTCTTTAAATGCCTGAATTATTTGTACAATTCCAAAAATCAATACAGCAAATAGCAAATAATAAGTCATCTGTGGGTGGCTGGCATTGATTTCAAGAGCCATGGCTAAAGCTGTCAGTACGAATCCTTGTAGATACTTTTTCTGAAATACCAGCAATAAGCCGGCAAGCACAAAAGGCATATAAGCTATGGCATGTGCCTTGGCATTGTGACCGACTCCTAAAATAATGACCAAATAGGTTGAAAATCCAAAACCCAATGCCCCAATAATGGCCAATTTCCAATCAACTTTAAGAACCGATAATAAGACGAAAAAGCCTAAAAAATATAAAAAGAGATAATCTGCAGGCCTCGGAAGAAACCTCAATACTCTATCAATTTTTTTGATAAAATCATTTGGATAATAGGTACTGAGCTGATAAGTCGGCATACCTCCAAAAGCTCTGTTTGTCCAGTAAGGTTCTTCGTGATACTGATCTCTAAATTCTTTGACCTCTTTTGACATTCCTCTGAATTGAGCAATGTCTGACTGAAAAAGTTCCTTTCCTTCTAAAACTGGTGAAAAATAAGCCAATGAAATAATTACAAAACTAAGTAATGCAACCAGGAGTGGTAGGAATTTTTTGATATTCATAGATTATAAGCTATATTCAATTAAATCTGATCCTGAATCTCATTAGTCATCAACCTCTTCAAAATCAACATATTCACCAACATTATTATTACTTTCCTTTGATGGTCTTGGTTGTTTATCAATGACTGTTTCTCCTTCTCTTACATTATCCTGAGGGTTCTGATATCCTTGCTGCTCCCTCGCTTTTTTTTCAAAATTTCTTACCGCTTTCTGCATCATAATTGGTAGGAAAACCCTTGCCAACCATTTGAATGCATAGTACCCAAGAATAAGGATCACAATGAACCATAAACCCTGAATTGAAGCCTCCTGCATAATTTTAAAATTTAATTTTCAAAAATAACAATTTGATAGCAAATTGAGCGTTTATATAATGAAAAACTTACTTTTGATCAAATTATAAGTTGAACATGAAATCCTTCTTTACAACCCTTCTCCTCCTGCTTTTGACTGAATTCAGTTATGGGCAATATACCGAGGTGATCAATTCCCGTCGTCCTGGATTCTCAGGAACTCCTTACAGTGTAGGAACTAAAGTCTATCAGGTCGAAGCCGGGCTATTCTACAAAAATATCGGTAATTATCTTTATTATGATCCGATACAGAAACAAACTATTTCTTACAGCGGTTCCAGTTTTGGATCTGATATTACTTTTCGAACTGGACAGTTTTTTGAGCAATTGGAGTTCAGTCTGGATATGGCTTTAGTTGGTGAGAATAGAGATTATACCAGACCAGCCACAATCAACAAGTCTGCATTTGGTTTTAGTAAACTTACTATTGGTGCAAAATACCTTGTTTATAAGCCTGAATATGCAGATAAATCAAAAGAGATCAGAAGCTGGAAAGCCAGGCATAGTTTTGACAAAAGAAGGTTAATTCCTGCAGTTGGTGTTTATGCGGGTCTGAATACCAACCTTCTCACAGAATTACATAAGAATCCGGAAGGGATGAGTCCGCGATTCGGAATTTATACTCAAAATGATCTATCGAACAGATTGATTGTACTCTTCAATTTGATCGCTGACAAAGTTTTTACGGAAGAATTTGAAAGTACGTATATTCTCACAGTGACCTATGCATTGCATCAAAACTGGTCAATTTTTGGAGAGAACCAAGGCTTTTTCAGAAAGAACGTACCCAATGATTTTCAATTTGGCGCCGGTGGTGCTTATTTGATCAGTCCTAATATGCAGGCTGATCTTTCTGCAAGAATGATTTTTGATGAACGGGGTGATAATACCTATATAATTGGTGGTGGACTCTCCTGGAGAATTGACAATCATCAGGATAAAATAATTGTCAATGAGGTTGACAACAATGAAGATTTCATGCCAAAAGAAAAGAAAAGCTTCTTTAATACCATCACTTTT
This sequence comes from Flavobacteriales bacterium, assembly GCA_024229195.1. Taxonomy (GTDB): domain Bacteria; phylum Bacteroidota; class Bacteroidia; order Flavobacteriales; family Flavobacteriaceae; genus Lutimonas. The sequence continues at coordinate 9,185 of JAAESS010000237.1, forward strand.
GGACTCTTTGCAGGTAAGAAATCATCTAACAGCGGTAAAATGCGGGAAGTCAAAACTTCTAAGGTAAAAACAAGAGATTTAAACGCTCCTGTCAACAAAAAAGCACAGAAAGCAAGGAAAAAAGAAAACGACAGATTGATGAAGGAACAAAAGAAGAAAGAAAAAGCTCAAAAAAAATACAATAAAAAATTAGAAAACGATTAATTTTGTCGGATGATAAAAATCCAGGAGATTTCGACAAAAAAGGAATTTAAACAGTTTGTTAAGTTCCCTTTTACCTTATACAAAGGAAATAAGTATTGGGTTCCTCCTATTATCAAAGAAGAAATTGAAAGTTTTGACAAAGATAAAAACCCCGTTTTCGAGCATGCTGATGCTCGGTTTTTCTTAGCCAAAAGAGACGGTAAAATTGTAGGTCGGGTTGCAGCAATCGTCAACAGAATAGAAATTGACGTTCAAAAAGTCCGCAGAATGCGCTTTGGATGGATCGATTTTATTGATGACCTTGAAGTGAGTAAAGCCTTATTAGAAAAGATACAGGAAATTGGCTTAAAAGAAAATCTTGAATTTATTGAAGGTCCGCTTGGCTTTTCCAATCTGGACAAGGTTGGAGTGCTGACAGAAGGTTTTGATACAATGAGTACCATGGTTACTTGGTATAACTACCCATATTACGCGAAACACTTTGAACAATTAGGTCTTACACCGGCTCAAAAATTTCTTGAATCGAATTTTAGCATACAAAATGTTGATATTGAAAAGTATAAAAAATATGCCAATGTGGTGAAAAAGCGCTACGGTTTGAGACCGATAAATTTCAAATCAACTCAAGAGATCATGCCTTATGTAGAGGAAATGTTTGGCTTATTTAATACTTCTTATGCCAAATTATCGTCCTTTGTTCCTGTTAGTGACAAACAAATGGAATATTTAAAAAAGAAATTTATCAATTTTGTCAATCCTGAATACATCAAGTTCATTGTTGACAAAGAAGATAGGCTTGTTACCTTTTCCATCACCATGCCATCATTCGCAGAAGCTCTTCAAAAAGCAAATGGAAAACTATTTCCCACAGGTTTTATGCATCTGCTTCATGCAAAAAAACATTCTAAAGCGTCAGTGTTTTTCTTAATAGGAATACTTCCTGAATATCAGAAAAAAGGTGTCACAGCCATTATTTTTGATGAGTTTTTTAAAACTTATGTTGAGAAGGGAGTTGAAAAGATGATCATTACACCAGAATTGGAAGAAAACAAGGACATTCAACTGATTTGGAAAAACTTTAAACCGGAAGTGTATAAAAGAAGATGCACCATGAAAAAAGATCTTCGTTAAGATTATCCAGATTCTTATTTAGTGCCCAGAATTAAGTACATTTAACCTCGAACCTAAAAAAAATAATGCAACTTTTTTATAACCAGGATATCAATGTTTCATCTGAGCAAATTATCTTCTCAAAAGAAGAGAGCAGGCATATTGTTAGAGTTCTGAGAAAAGACATCGGTGATCATCTTAGCATCACTGACGGAAAAGGGAAATTGTTCACTGCTGAAGTTACGCTGGCCCTTGACAAGAAATGTGTTGCAACTATTAAGAACTGGGAAGAAAAACCCAAAACCTGGAATTATTATTTGCATATTGCCATAGCTCCTACAAAACTAAATGATCGTTTTGAATGGTTCCTTGAAAAAGCAACTGAGATTGGTATAGATGAAATTTCGCCGATATTTTGCGATCATTCTGAAAGACGACATATAAAAGCCGAACGCATGGAAAAAGTAATTGTATCGGCGATGAAGCAATCTTTAAAGTTTAATAAACCTATTTTTAACGAACCCCTAAAATTTAAAGATTTTTTAGAAAAAAATGAATGGGACCTCGGCTTAATTGCACATTGCGAAGACAGTAATAAAAATGACCTTGGCACGCTACTACCTTTTGATCAAAAAATAATGATCCTTATAGGACCGGAAGGTGATTTTTCGATTGATGAAATCAAGAAAGCCATAGCAACAGGTATAAAACCAATCACCTTTGGAGAGAGTAGATTACGAACTGAAACAGCTGGTATTGTTGCCTGTAACTCTGTATCACTTCTCAATCAAATTATGTAACTTAATGAGCATATGAAGATTTCTGATTTTAATTCTTTTCGGGTAGCCATAAAATTTGGTCTTTTATGTTGCTGTCTTATCATATCACAATTTGTCGAGGCACAAGAAGTAGCTATTTTAAAATATGAAGGTGGTGGTGACTGGTATGCCAATCCCACGGCGGTCCCCAATCTAATACGTTATTGTAACGAAAATATAGATACGCACCTACTTGACAAGCCTAAAAATATTGAACCCCAAAGCAAGGAGTTATTTAATTTCCCTATTGTTTTTTTAACGGGTCACGGTAATGTATTCTTTTCTGATCAAGCTAGTAAAAACTTGAGAAATTATTTGATATCTGGTGGCTTTCTGCACATTTCCGATAATTATGGACTGGATCAATTCATCCGTAAGGAAATGAAAAAGGTCTTTCCTGAACTTGAATTTGAAGAGATTCCATTTGAACATGACATTTACCATCAGAACTATAATTTTACTACCTTACCAAAAATTCACGAGCATGATGCCAAACCTGCGCAAGGCTTTGGATTATTCTATGAAGGAAGACTAGTTTGCTTTTATGATTTTGAAAGTGACCTCAGTGATGGCTGGGAAGATGAAGTTGTGCATAACAATCCTCCTGAAGTGAGGCAAAAAGCATTACAAATGGGTGCTAATATTATTGCCTATGCATTTAAAAATTAACCAATACGAATAAAGACTCCATGATCAATTCTGTCGATGATATTCAGATCAATTTTAATTCAGACAACCTTTGGGCGGTGAATTTAACTTTGTCTCTGATCATGTTTGGGGTAGCGCTTGATATTAAAATGTCAGATTTCACCAATCTGCTAAAATCTCCTAAACCTGTTATTGTCGGTATCATTTCTCAATTCATCCTGATTCCTATGGTTACATTTTTGATGATCATCGTTATCAAACCTTATCCAAGTATCGCATTGGGTATGATTATGGTTGCGGCCTGTCCTGGTGGGAATATTTCAAATTTTATGACCAAACTTGCAGGTGGAAATGCCGCTTTGTCTGTTAGTCTTACGGCCTTTGCATCTGTTGCCGCATTGATCATGACACCGCTCAATTTCGCTATTTGGGGAAGTTTTTACGAACCTACTTCCGAAATTCTAACTTCTGTAGAAGTAGCGCCGTCTGAGGTCGCAAAATTTGTTTTATTGATCTTGGGTATCCCCTTAATTCTGGGGATGGTGATCAATCATTATCGCCCGGTCTTTGCCTCCAAAGCCTCTCGTTTTTTAAAGCCTGTTTCCATTTTAATTTTCTTGTTATTCATAGCCGGGGCTTTTTATAACAATCTCGATATATTTATGGAGCATATCCACTATGTATTGGTCTTGGTAATTGCTCATAATAGTATCCTATTTTTGGTTGGTTTCCTTTTTGCCAAACTCAACAAACTAACCTATCTCAATCAAAAAACACTCAGTATTGAAACAGGTATTCAGAATTCAGGACTCGGATTATTATTGGTTTTCAGCTTCTTTAATGGACTAGGCGGTATGGCCTTACTGGTTGCTTTTTGGGCAATTTGGGATATTTTATCAGGTCTTTTGGTCGCTTTTTTCTGGTCAAGCAAATCAAAACCTGTTGAAGTATGAAAAAGATCTGGTATCTGTTTGTGAAATTATACATGCGTTTGGGATTTGCTTTTTATTTCAAAAAGATTTTGATTTCAGGTATAGAAAATATTCCGAAAAATAAAGCAATTCTATTTGTATCCAACCACCAGAACGCCCTGATTGACCCATTATTGATAGGTGCAATTTCTCCACGAGAACTAAATTTTTTGACAAGGGCTGATGTATTTAATAAACCCCTGATCAAAGCTTTATTGTCTACGGTGAATATGATGCCTATTTACAGGATCACAGATGGCCGAAACAGCATGTCTAAAAATGAAGAAATCTTTAACAAATGCTTTAAGATCTTAAATAATAATGGAACTATTTTAATATTTCCTGAAGGAAATCACAACATTCAGCGGCGGTTAAGAATCCTTAAAAAAGGGTTTACAAGAATCATTATGGGGACTTTAGAAAGTAATCCTGATCAGGAAATTGTTGTTGTTCCAATAGGTATCAATTATACCAATGCAAAAAAATTTGCAAGTAGTGTGCACCTCATGTTCGGAGAACCTATCCTGGTAAATGACCATCATAAAAACTCTGCATTAAATGGAGCATCATCTGAATTAAAAAATGATGTAAGTGTAGCTATGAAAAAGTTGATCACACATATCGAAAATGCAGAACACCACGATAAAATCGCGGCAGCCTTTAAAGAAGAAGAATTCCTGCATCCATTAAAGGTCAATGAAAAATTACAAGATATAGACCACACACATGACGAAATAGTGAGCGAAGACAACCAGTTCCATTTTCTCAAGCCCTTTGTCCTGGTCAACAGTTTTATACCAATTTTGGTTTGGAGAAATATGTATCCAAAAATAAAAGAAGTAGAATTTATTGCAACTTGGCGCTTTACAATTGGAATCACCTTATTCCCTATTTGCTATTTGCTTCAGGCAGGAATTGTAGCTTATTTATTTGATGATCTTACTGGATATATCTACCTGGGACTTAGTTTTTTGATCGTTTACCTTTTTGTTAAATCAAAATAAAAATCACTTATTTTACGATTGCCTCCTGAATCAAACCCTGCACTACTGTTCTTATATCAGCGTCTCCAAGCTTATTATTTTCACGTGTAGGATAAACACGATTTGAGAGAAATACATAAACGATCTCAGTTTCCGGATCCGCAAAAGTATAGGTTCCTGTATAGCCGCTATGACCAAAACTTTTGAAAGAAATACAACCACATGTTGCCAGAGATTCGTCTAATTGAGGCTTGTCAAAACCTAAACCTCTTCTAACGCCGTTCTCTTCATAATATCTTCTGTTGAATTTATCGAATGATTCCGGTTTAAAATAGCTTTTTCCACCGTAATAGCCCTTTTGAAGATACATCTGCATCATTTTTGCTACATCATTTGCATTGCCAAATAATCCGGCATTTCCACTTACGCCACCCATCATAGCAGCTCCTTCATCATGAACATTCCCATGTAAAAGCTGGTGCCTGAAAAATTCATCATTTTCAGTAGGTACTATATATGATTTCGGAATCTTATTTAATGGATTATACACCAGAGTTGTTGCTCCCAATGGTCCATAAAAATTATCATAATTCAGCTGATCCATAGGTTTTTGATACGCTTTTTCAATGTAATCTTTAAATAAATAAAACGGTAATCCGCTATATTTATATTCCAATACTTCCCTTTGGGGAGCTTCTGCGATCAATTTAAAAATAGTATCCTGGTAATCAGTTCTAAGGTACAGGTTTTCAGCTACTTTGATACTATATTTGTTTGAGGAAGAATTACTAAAATAAGCTGGCATAGGTTGATTTTCATCTCCCTCGACCATGGTTTCATAGTATGGAATATATGGCTTTAACTTTGCATAATGCGATAAGGCTTCTCTTACTGTAACCGTATCCTTATTACTGTCTTTTAATACAGGCATCAATTCTCCCAGTGGTGCATCTAAATCAAATTTACCATCTTCTTCTGCTTTTATGATCATGGGTAGTCCTCCTAAAATCTTTGTTACGGAGGCAAGATCATACACACTATTATTGTCTACTTTTTTTTTTTGATCATAGGTATGAAACCCATAACTTTCTCTAAAAACAACTTTTCCATGTCTCGCGACAAGCACATGCATTCCCGGAGCCATTGCCGAATCGATTACTAGCTCAGCGATAGAATCGATTTTTTGAAGTTTTTTAAGATCCAGACCCACATCTTCAGGAATCGAATATCCCAATCTGTCGATACCAGCAAGCTGCAATCCATAACCAGCTTCAAAATCATCCCCGATATTGACTGGAAGTACTCCTTTTATGTCAAGTGCGCCAAAAATCATTTGTGCAGATATATCCTGAGATAAAGAGGTATTTTGATAAGACACAATCACAGCGTCAATATTTTCAAATGACTTGATCTTCAACAAACTATATGGACTGGCAAATACATCTAAAATCACTTTGTGCTTCTTTGCAATTTCCTGTAGGATCCGCAATTCATCATCATCTATCCTATAATTTGCATAAGCCCCAAGACTTGTGTGAAAACCAATCACAACTGTTTCATATCCCTTTAGTTTTTGTAAAAACTCGGAAGCGCTGCTTCCCTTGATCACATCAACTTTGGTATAGTCTTGTAACCTCTTGACAAAAGGGCTGTTATTATGCTTTCCTAGTTTTACATAAGCTACCTTCTGCTTATCTAAGTTTTTGATGGGTAAAACATCGTTTTTATTCTGGACAAGCGTAACAGAATTTTCAACTAATCTTCGGTTCAACAAATCATCCTCCACAGTATTGAGATCAGTCATTAAATTTTCCACTTTCAAGGGTTCAAATTTGTGCAATCCGGCCCAATATTTAGTCTTTAGAATCTTTGTAACAGATTCATCCAGTCTTTGTTCTGTGAGGGTACCTTTAGCCAATGCTTTTTTAAACAAGCCTATAGATTTAGCCACATTCAACGGTACATCTAACAGGTCATTTCCAGCCAGAATAGCTTGTAAATTAATTTCTTCTGAAGTTGCAAAATCTGCTGAACCCTTCATATTCAAAGCATCCGTTACAACTAGTCCTTTGAAGCCCATTTCTTCCTTCAATAATCCAGTAACAATACTATGAGAAAGTGAAGACGGAAGGTTTACATTTTGTTCCAATGTAGGGACACTCAAGTGGGCTATCATTACTGAACCTATACCCTCGTTAATAATTTTTCTATAAGGAAATAACTCTACAGAATCAAGTCTGCTCCTGTCATGAGTTACAGACGGTAATGTTTTGTGAGAGTCTTGTGACGTATCTCCATGACCCGGAAAATGCTTGGCACATGCCATAATATTTTCGCTCTGAATACCTTTGGTAAAGGCAATGGCTTTTCTGGTCACATTATTTTTATCTTCTCCATAAGATCTGTTTCCAATAACAGGATTCAATGGATTCGTATTCACATCAACCACGGGAGCAAAATTAATATGAACTCCTTCCCGCTTCATATGCTTCCCCATTTGTTTTCCCATATCATACAATAACTGGTCGTTTCGAATAGCTCCCAGAGCCATATTAAAAGGAAAAGCTACGGTATTCTTTAATCGCATACGCAAGCCCCATTCCCCGTCAATACCGATAAGAAGCGGAATTCGAGACAGGCTTTGATATTCATTGGTGAGCTCTACTTGTTTGATCGCCTGATCCTGAAAAAAGATAAGTGCTCCGATATGGTGTTTGGTAATCAGATCCTTTATAAATTTTTCATGCGCAGCATCCTTGTTGGTGTAGGCAGCGACCATGAACAATTGACCTATTTTTTCGTCTACATTCATGGTATTCATAATACTGTCAACCCATTGATTTTGAGCAATACTGTCTTTTGTCATCAAAGGGTCTTTTTGAGCCGCGATCTGCAAACTCAGTAGCAGGGCAAATAGCACTGTAATCTTATTCATAGAAATGAATTTAAGGTGATAAAATAGTTCGGTCTTATAAGGCTTCACTGTTCATAATTAACTTACAGTAAAGCTACAAACAAATTAAAAAAATTAGTTAAAATATCGACTATGCCAGCTCCTATTTGCAGGAACTTCCCAAAGTGTCTTTAGATCAGCCTTATTCTGCACCATGTTATTGAATACCAAGGTGTCAGGATGAATTTTGTCTTCTTTTACATATTTCTCAAAATCAGCAAGTGATACTACATTAATATGATCTCCATGCTTAAAAGCAGTATTCAACTTATTCAATAGTTCTACCTTAAACTGACTTTCAAATTGCTTGAAAATATGGGTCGAAGCATCTATTGAACAACCTGAAACCTGATTAAATGACTCATCTACCGCCAGTATAATAAAATGATTGTACTTGATTTCAAAAGAAGCTTTCAGGTCATCGCCATGTCTTGTCCATTCATTGACAAAATCTTTTAGTTTTACCTCCATAGCTTCTATTTCTTCAGCATTGAATTCACGACTGGATTGATACACCCAAATCCTTGAATTATCATTCAAATTCTCAAAATCTACATACATCTTTAAATCTTTTTATTGAATTTATTTTGAAGGTCCTCTAAGGTGCTGATTTCTTTTTTGGCTGACATATTCTCTTTGACTTTTGTCAGTATTTTTTTTGTATAAAGTGGGAAGTCTGCATTTTGCATCCAGTTATAATACCCTGGATTCTCTCTAAATACGTCTCTTACCTTACGACCTTTATACTTACCAAAAGAAAAGATTTCTTCTTCTTCGGCATCCATTAAAATAAATCCGGCAAAATCAGCTCGTTTTTGATGCGAGGAATAGGAACTTAAAAAATCTACATCATTTTCCAGATCATCGTATTTTTCAATCTGTGCCTCCAAAATTTCATAGGTCGCCATGGTATCAGCTTCCGCTGAATGTGCATTATCTAAGGTCTTACCACAATAAAATTCATATCCTGCTCCTAAATTTCGCTGTTCTTTTTTATGAAAAATGACCTGTACATCAATAGCTTTTCTGTTTTCCATATCAAAATTGACATTGGCCCGAAGCATTTCCTCAGCCAACAGAGGTATATCAAATCTATTGGAATTAAACCCGGCAAGATCACAACCTTCGATCATGGTACTTACTTTTGGTGCCAGCTCCGAAAATTTAGGTTCCGTAACAACTTGTTCATTTGTTATACCATGAATATCAGAAGCTTCCTTTGGAATTTCAATTTCAGGATTTACTAATTTCGTCCAGCTTTCTTTATTCCCATTTGGGTAGACCTTGAGTACAGAGATTTCTACAATTCTGTCTGTTGCAATTTGAATCCCGGTTGTTTCCAGATCAAAGAAAATAATGGGTCTTTCAAGTTTAATATTCATGTTAACGAAATGAAGTTCATGTTTAATTTTTTTTTTGAACTAAAAGTTTGTATTGATATCCCAGGCTTCCAGATAATCCCCCACCCGCTTTGCAAACATACTTCCCAAAGCGCCATTTACAACCCGATGGTCATATGAATGAGATAAGATCATTTTATGCCTGATGCCTATCAAATCACCCTCGGGGGTTTCAATCACTGCAGGAACTTTTCTTATCGAACCTAAGGCCAAAATTCCTACCTGAGGCTGATTGATAATAGGTGTACCCATAATGCTTCCGAATGATCCTACATTTGTAACTGTAAATGTTCCACCTTGCACATCATCAGGATTTAGTTTACCAGATCTCGATCTGATGGCCAGATCATTAACGGTTTTTGTCATTCCAACCAGATTGAGTTGATCCGCTTTTTTTATAACAGGTACAATTAAATTCCCGTCTGCCAATGCTGCTGCCATACCTAAATTAATATCCTTGTGTTTGATGACACGATCTCCGTCAACAGAGATATTCATCATTGGAAAATCACGAATAGCTTTGGCAATGGCTTCCATAAAAATTGGTGTAAAAGTGATCTTCTCCCCTTCCTTTCTTAGGAATTCATCCTTTACTTTTTCTCTCCATCTTACAACGTTGGTCACATCAACCTCAACAAAACTTTGAACATGCGCAGAGGTTCTTAAAGAATCAACCATATGTTTGGAAATAAGCTTGCCCATTCTGCTCATTTCAATGATTTCATCTTCCATGGCAGGTTTAGAAGTTAAGGGTGCTGCAGGTTGCGCTGATGCTTTCGCCTGAGTTACTTGTTTCGCTGTTCCTCCGGCTACTGGAGCAGACTTGCCTTCTTTAATATAGGCCAGTATATCGTTCTTTGTTATTCTTTGGTCCTTACCTGTTCCTTGAATTGACTCTAGTTCTTCGAGACTGATTCCTTCAGTTTTTGCAATATTCTTAACCAAGGGTGAGTAAAATTTTCCGGCAGTAGACTTTAGGTCTGCCACTGTCTCAGTTTCTTGAATCTTTACTTTTACTGATGTGACTGTTGGCAGATCCTCTGGAACCTCTGGTTGGTCTTCCTCAACCTCTTCTACAACGGCTGCAGCTTCACCATTAGTTTCGATCACAGCTATTACTTGACCAACTCCAACAACTTCATCCACTTCAAAAAACCTTTCCACCAATACGCCTTCGACTTCACTAGGAACTTCCGAATCAACCTTGTCTGTTGCTATTTCAACAATAGCTTCATCCATTTCAATGGTTTCCCCAACTTCCTTCAACCAGGAAGTTATGGTTGCCTCAGCAACACTTTCACCCATTTTAGGCAATTTCAACTCAAATTTTGACATTTTGATGAATATTTTAGGGGCAAATTTAAGAAATAAAATAGATACTTTTTAGGAGTTTTTAACTATCCTTTTGATTACTGAAATAAATTTAAAGAGAATGCACTTTTTTTAAGAATTATGTAATGGAAGTCATTCCTGAGTTTGGCAAAACATCACATCTCGGTCACAGATAACTTTTTTTACTCGCTTTTTTTAATGTGAATCATTTCTTTTGTAAGTTCATTGAGCTTCGTTACTTTTTGTTCAAAATCACCTTTTATTGTTTTTCTGTAACTATTTAAATTTTCTACCAATTCATTCATGTTTTCGGGCAACACTTCCTCAAAAAATTGCCTTAGCCTTTTTGCTGCAGTTGGTGATTTTCCATTGGTAGATACAGCAATCTTTACATTACCTTTTGTAACAATACCTCCCATATAGAAATCACAATAGGTAGGATTATCTGCCAGATTGACGAGAATATTTTCCTTTTTGCAATCATTATATACCTGAATATTTACATCCAGATCATCGGTTGTGGCTATTACGATTTGCTTGCCGCTAAGATAACTCTTATCATATGCTTTTTCAACTAAAGTAACTTTATGATTTTTTGCCAGATCTCTTACTTCATCTATAAAACCTTTGGAAACTATAGTAACCCTTGCTCCCGGGCTCGATTTTAAAAGAAATGTCAGTTTCTCAAGGCCCACATTACCCCCTCCCACAATGAGTACCTCTAATACGGCAACCTTTAAAAATACCGGATACAATTCATTTTTTTCCAAGTTGTCTAAATTTTAGTTTAATTTATTTTTGCCAAAAACGGATAAGAGTTCAAAAATACTTGAATTTTATCAAAGGGTAATGTACACTTTTTCAATTTTATCTATTAAATGTTCTATAGTATGATGAAAATCA
>JAAESS010000238.1 GCA_024229195.1 Flavobacteriales bacterium
AAAATCTTGTATTAATCTAGTAACTCTTGTTGGCTCATAAGATTCGTAATTTTCCTCAACCCCTTTAATAAGTGAGTTTAATTCAGATAAAACCCATCTGTCTAATTCATCTCTTTCTGGAATCGGGATAGTTTCTTCAGAGTAATTAAACTCATCAATATTTGCATATAGAGAAAAGAAGGAATAAGTATTATAAAGCGTCCCAAAGAATTTTCTTTGCACCTCAATTATCCCATTCTCATCAAACTTTAAGTTATCCCAAGGCTGAGCGTTTGATATCATATACCATCTTGTTGCATCAGCACCATATTTGTCAATAGTTGAAAAAGGATCTACAGCATTTCCTAATCTTTTTGACATTTTGTTTCCAGATTTATCTAGGACAAGCCCGTTTGAAATAACATTTTTGTATGCAACAGAATCAAAAAGTATAGTTGAAATTGCGTGAAGCGTGAAGAACCACCCTCTTGTTTGGTCCACCCCCTCAGCAATAAAATCAGCAGGATAGT
>JAAESS010000239.1 GCA_024229195.1 Flavobacteriales bacterium
AACATCGAAATAAAGATATATCCAACCTATTCCGGTGCAATTTCAGCACTGGCAAAGGGGAAATTCGATTTTGGAAGATTTGGACCATCCAGTTATATTCTTGCTAAAAAAGAAAACAATAAAATACGTCTTTTATGCATGGAACACAAAAAGGGGGAAAGAAGATTCAAGGGATTTTTTATTGCAAGAAAAGAGGATGATTCGATATCGGGTCTTTCTGATCTCAAGGATAAATCCTTTGCATTTGGAGATAAAAACTCAACGATTGGTAGATATTTATCCCAGGCTCAAATGGTTAAGAAGGGGATCAAGGCGACTGATCTCAGGTTGTTTAAATTTTTGGGCCGTCACGATAAAGTAGCACTGGCTGTAGCTGCAGGAGATTATGATGCCGGGGTAGTAAAAGAGAATACGTTTACAAAGTATGCAGAAAAGAAGGGATTGAAACAGATTGGAGAATTCCCCAATATTACAAAACCATGGCTTGTCAGGGCAAATCTTGATAACTCTCTGTACAATCATTTGAGGAATGGACTTCTTTCCCTTAAGGACGACACAATCTTGAAGGGTTTGAAACAAAATGGATTTATGCCAGCAACTGATAAAGACTACGATTTTGTTCGAAAAGGAATGATTCTGGCCGAAGATTTTTAATCATCGGTTAAGGGTTTAAAATATGCGTCTGACAATAAAAGTCATTTTTATTTTGCTTGGCCTTCTGGCGGTTTTGATGTCAGTTACAGGCTTTGTTTCAATTCATCGGGAAAAACAGATAATTGAGCAATTTCATAGAAACCACGGACTGGCGACCGCAAAAACCATTGCTGCATCCTGTATTGAATCTATAATTTCTGCAGATTATCCAGTACTCGATACGTTCATAAACACTATCGGAAAAGAGAATAAAGATATTCTGCTGATAGAGGTTCACCGTAAAAATAAGGTTGTTTCACAGTATAGAGACCAGGCATCCGATCACACCTATGCTGTTTTCTCGGCTAAAATACATTATTTGTTGAATGCTTCAGATGAGATTCTCGATTTGGGCGATGTGCGACTGCATGTATCAGATCAACTTAATAAAGAATTGATTGCCTCCCGAATCAGGGAGCTGGTTTACTTTACGATTTTAATGTTTGTTGTAACATTTGCCGGAACAGCTATCATACTGCGTAAAACAGTTCTTGCAAAAATACTGCTTTTATCAAACCACGCAAAAAAAATTGGCAAAGGCGAATTAAAAACAAAATTACTTTTTAAATCCAATGATGAGTTAGGTGATCTTGCCACTGAAATAAATGACATGGCTAAAAATATTTTTTCAACACAAGAGGCGATTGAAAAGCAGAATATTGATCTAAAAAATAAGACCATTATGTTAAAAAAGGTATCCCAAGAAGCCCAGGCTGCAAATCGAATTAAGTCTGAATTTCTGGCAAATATTAGTCATGAAGTTCGAACCCCTTTAAATTCTATCCATGGGGATGTGGAGCATTTAATCTCTTCAATTCATGATAAAAACCACAAAAAACAACTTGAATCAATTCAAAAATCAGGTTCCCATTTATTAAGTATGTTCACTGATATTCTGGATATTTCAAAAATAGAATCGGGTCAAATAGAGCTCAACTATAGTTCA
>JAAESS010000240.1 GCA_024229195.1 Flavobacteriales bacterium
CAAAAGGTAATTTACTTTGATTCGATTCTGATAAGAACAAGTGTGCTAAATTTATTGGAGCAAAAAAGGGATTCTTTGGTTCAGTCTTTTGGGGATGAGATTGTGGCCAATGAATATTTAGTTCCCGTACTGTTCGTGAACTCTTCGTCTAGAGAATTGATTGCGACAAACATGGCGGATTACGATTCAACTAATTTGAGCACTTTGGTTGATAAGATGGCACTTAATAATGATTCTATTTTGGTTGACTTAGGCCAAAATAATAACGGTGTAATTTATTACCAGCATTCCCCTGAGTTGAGTCAAATGAAATATTTCCCTTTCATACAATTCTTTATTATAGGCCTGTTTGTATTAATTGCTTATGTAGCCTTTAGCTCTTTCAGAAAGGCCGAACAAGATCAGGTATGGGTAGGTATGGCAAAGGAGACAGCTCATCAGTTAGGAACTCCAATATCTTCTTTAATGGCTTGGAATCAATTGCTAGAGGCTCAGGGAGTAGATCAGAATATCATCGTTGAAATGAACAAGGATATTGAACGTTTGAATACGGTAACAAATCGTTTCTCGAAAATCGGGTCGGATGCCATATTAAAGCAAATGAATCTTGTACCGATAATCACAAAAAGTGTAGATTATTTGAAACTAAGAATCTCAGCTAAAATAGATTTATCCTTATCCTCAGAATCTGATGTTATTATGGCAAATGTGAATTCAGCCTTATTGGAATGGGTAATAGAGAATATCACGAAGAATGCCGTAGACTCTATGGAGGGAAAAGGTAAAATTGGAATCGAATTAAGACAGGTTGAAGACGAAATTCAGATTGATATCACAGATACTGGAAAAGGTATTCCGGCGAATAAACTCAAAACCGTTTTTCAACCCGGTTATACGACAAAAAAACGTGGTTGGGGTCTAGGTCTTTCGCTTGTAAAAAGAATCGTGGAGGATTTCCATAACGGTAAAGTTTACGTCCTCAAATCCGAATTAGACAAAGGCACAACATTCCGATTAACTTTTCAAGTCTAAACAATTTCCTGACAAAGTTCCACCAATACTCCATTGGTTGATTTTGGATGCAAG
>JAAESS010000241.1 GCA_024229195.1 Flavobacteriales bacterium
AAAGTTTCCAGAACCATCGCAGACCTTGCCCTAAGCGATACTATTCTCTCTGAACATATTTCAGAAGCTATTCAATACAGAAGTTTAGACAGAGAGGGGTGGTTGGGTTGATTCTTGGATAATGACTTTATTGTGTTTCTTGTGACCACATCCATTATAAATAAAAACATCATTTTCCTTACCGATAACCAGATCGAAATCAATATTTTTACCATGAATACTTTTAGCAACCATTGCTTCAAGTTGCTTATCTGTATGTGCTGGATCATGATGAAATAATACCATTTTTTTAACCTTGGATAGGTTTCCAAAATCAACGGCGTCACCCACCGAGCAATGACCCCAGCCAACCCGATGTTCATACTCTTCGCTGTTGTATTGACTATCATGAAATAATAAATCTGCCTCCTTTGATTGCACTTGAACTGAATTGATATAGTCGGGCATTAAAAATCTCATCAATGAGGAGACAGTCAGGCCTCCTACTGCATAAGTAGATAATTTTTTACAAGGTCACGTCTTTGAATTTTGTTGTGTGCATAAGCATCATACAGATCAAATACTTCTTGTTTAAGATCATCCCTCTTAATTTTTTTCATGCTGAATTGTCTTGTTGTGATTGATAAATTATGTTACACTTACATTAAAATAAGATTAATGCTTGTAAAACAGGGGTTCTCGTAAATATAATAAAAATAATTTTCGATGATCTGTGAGGAAAAACAACTAGATTTAGAAGAATAAAAGAACTCATTTCAAGTCAAAGTGATTTGAACAAAATGTATTACTTTGACAAATTTATTCATCTATGGTCAGTTCAATTCTAAATAAAGCATTTGAAAATGCCAAAAAAGTGCCATTTTCAAAAGACGCAAAGATCATTTTTTTTAGTGACCTTCATAAAGGGGATAATAGTTATGCAGATGATTTTCGCAATAACATGAGAATCTATGAACATGCCTTGGGAACTTATTATGATCAGGGTTTTACCTATATTGAATTAGGAGATGGTATAGAATTGTGGGAAAACAGTTCGTTCAAGCCAATTTTTGAGTCTTATAAGTCAATATTTGATCTATTGGAAAAATTTCATAGACAAAAGAGACTTTTTCTATTATGGGGAAATCACGATATGGAGTTTCGAGATCCAATCATGGTTGAAAAGATTTTACATAAATTTTTTACGCCTAAAAACATTCTGGATAAAGAAGCTTTTTTTGACCTGAAATACTATGAAAGTTTATTGCTTGAATTTGAAAATACTAAAGGTTCTATTTTTGCTTTTCATGGCCATCAGGCTGATTATATGAATTATAAACACTGGAAAATCAATAGATTCTTTGTTCGTTATTTTTGGAAATATATGCAAAAATGGTTTGGCATAAAAGATCCGACAAGCCCGGCAAAAAACTATAAAGGCTTGGTCAAAGTAGAAAGAAAGCTCAACCAGTGGATCGTCAATAACAAGCAGCAAATGATCATCTGCGGTCATACACATCGCCCTCGATTTCCTGATCCTGGGGATATACCTCTTTTTAATGATGGTAGTTGTGTGCATCCCAGTTCAGTCATTGGGATTGAAATTGAAGGTTTTAGCATTTCATTGGTGAGATGGCATCATCACTCTGATCATACATCAGGTACCGAAATTAAAAAAACTATTTTGGAAGGTCCTGTTCCATTGGATAAATATTTGTAATAATCAAACTTGATAGCAATGTAATCGGATTAAGTATTCGAATAGGACAAGCGATGTCGTACTTTAAACTCTAATTGATATGTATATTTGAGTATTGGTTGATGAAACATAAAGTAAATAAGTTCACAAGTATGTGAGACCTTCCCTAAAAAGAAACATAAGCCAAGAATAAGGACCTTGTAATTCAATGCATGGTTAAGGATTCAGTAAAATCTTATGAAAAGTATTTAATCATGGAATTAAACTGGATTTCCATTTTCAAAATTAACTTTTTCCATTAATTGTCCACCTTCAGAATAGGTTTCAAAAGTTCCGTCTTTTCTATTGTTTTTGTAATAACCGTTGGTTTTTATTTGTCCATTTTCATAGAATTCTTGAAAAGGTCCTTCTTTTTTATTATTGCTCCAGGTAATGGAAATTTTCATGTTGCCATTCTGATAATATTCCTCGATGGTACCCTCAAGTAAGCCATTGTCATAATATCCTTTTCTCCAAGGCTTGCCGTCTTTGTAAAAGGTTTCAAAATAACCATCTTTTTCGTTAAAAATATGTTGGGCTTTCACTTCCAATTGACCATTATTATAAAATTTTTCATAGGGCCCATCCTTTTCACCATCTTTCCATGTAATTTTTTCATCAGTTTTCCCATTAGAGTAAAAGCTTGTGCTTGGTCCGTGTTCTATCCCATTAAGAAGCGTCCATTCACTTTTTAATGTGCCATCTGTATAATTTTCGTACACAACACCAGTGAATTGTTTGTCCTTATGCATAAAAATACCATTGACCAATTTAAATTCAGATTTTTCTACACGAACCTCTTTCTGACAACTTCCTGTGATCATGATTAGTCCGATAATTAAAACAACTAAAATTTTTTTCATTTCTTTTGAATTATATTATTAATAGCTATAGCATATTTTCATTCAAATGTATAATATTCTTGCCTATTCAAGAGCTTTTTGATCTAAAATTCGGTTTGTTTTTATTTATTTTTTGAGAAACTCTAAAAGCTTTTTATCACAATATGTTTTTCCCTATCATGTTGGGTAATTTTAACTCCAGGTTCTCTGTAAAAATGAAATAAAATTTTTGTTCATGATATTCTCTATATCTGATGCTGTATAGCCCTTACTTTTTAACCTTTCGGGAATACACTGTAGGTCAGCAATCGTGTCAAGATCAGCAGGGCTTTGTTCTTTTCCAAAAGCGCCATCCAGATCAGTACCAATACCAACATGCTCCGAATTTCCTGCAAGCTGGCAGATATGATCAATGTTATTGACCATAAGATCAAGTGTCACTCCCATTGCTTCTGGTGTTGATACTCCTCTTACCCAGTCAGGTACCATCATCCAGGCATCCAGTGCAATTCCGATCACAGCTTTTCGACTGATGAGTTCTGTTATTTGCTCATCTGCAAACTGCCTGTTGTGGTTGACAAATGTTCGACAATTGTTATGACTTGCCCACACCGGTCCATCATATACCTTCATAGTTTCCCAAAAACTTTGATCGCAAAGATGAGTGGCGTCAAGTATAAGGCCTAAAGAAGTTATTTTTTTTAAAAGTTCTTTTCCTTTGTGTCCAATTCCGCCAATGGAATCGGTTCCGTGCGCATAGGTGCCAGGACCATAATGGGCTGGGCCGATGGCGCGTAAGCCCTGTTCCCATGCCTGTTCTAAATGATCAAGAGTTACAATAGAATCTGCACCTTCTAAACTTAATATATAGCCGATTGGACTGTCTTTTTTTGGCGATTTCCACAACTCTAAATGCTCCTGAAGTTCTTGACTATTGCGAATCGAGGTCAATTGTCCCTCTCTTTCCATTTCCCTGTACCAGGCCAGTTGTCCCTGTGTTTGGGCCCAGGCCTGCTGTGGAGAATTCCATCCAGGAAGCGCGCTGTCTCTTTTTACATATCGCGCAATTTGAGTGGCAACGCATAATCCAATACCACCTTTTCGCATGGCATCAAAGGATACTGTATTTTTTTCGCGATCAGGCTTATCATTCATGCCTTTTTCGCTATTTCTTATTTCTTCAACCGTCCAGCGGAGGTCTCTATTCCACTCTAAAGCGTTCATGGAAAGGTCAAGATGTGCGTCAAAAATCATGATCTAATTTTTAGTATTAATTCTTATATATTTTTCAAGGATAAACCGATCAACTCCAGCAGCTTCAATTTTCTCATGTCCTTGCTGGATGAGAGAGTCTCCTTTGATTTCTACTTGAAACGAGAATACATGCCCTCTGTAACTTGGGGCATTTATAAAAGTGAGGGTTTCAATATAGTCTGAACCATTAAAAGTGTAAGTGCCGCCTCCTGCCAAAAATTCATCACTACTCTCTCTTTTCTGATTGAAAAAAGCAAAGTGATCCGCATTGATGATCTTGATAAAATCAGTGTTATTGAGGTCTTTTATCTGTAATGAGTCATTTTCTTTAATGTCGGCATAGACCAATTTCCAGGAGCCCTCAATTTCATTTTTTGTAGAATTATTTAAAGACTCAGATGGCTTAGTAATTTTCATACATCCCCAAAATGAAATTATAATAAATAATTGTATTACATATGTTTTCATTATTTTAACTTTAGTATTGATTTAATTAATGATCTCTTGCTGAAACTTTCCATGATCCTGATATTTTATGATTTTCAACGGTGAGTACTTCGGAGTATTTTGATACTGTTGGGCATATATGAACGGGTAAGGCATAACAAATGTCACCGATTTTATAAGATTCACTTTTTGGGCATTTTACAACCAGATGTTCTTCACTTTGGGAGAGCTGTTCAAAATCGTGATGACCTAAAAATTTGACTCTTGGAAGCTTCATTTCAGAAGCGACAGATTTATGTCCCAGGTCAAAGCACAATAAGTTTTTTCCGGGCTTGCTGATAACTCTTGTCAGTAGAACAGCCGCTTGAAGAAAATCGAGATCTTTATACTGACTGCCATACCCATCATCCCATAATAATGGCGTGCCGGGACTCAATTCTACATCTTTTCTTTTACTGTGGATAGGAAAGGTTGGACTGCCACCAGCAACAATAGTTGCAACAATGTAACCTTCTGACTCAAGAGACCTTTTTAATGTATTTACCGACTCAAAATCGTGATCACATTCAATCGCTCTATGAACCGGATCAGCGGTGTGGATATGACCATCATAAACATGTAAACCTTTTAGATCAAGCAAAGGCTCCTGATCAATGGATATATACAGCTCTTTTGCTTCTTTTCCCGGTTGTATACCGGTTCTGTTCATTCCATTGTTGATGTCAAGCCAAACTGATAAACTCATGTTTTTAGCCATGGCAATTTGCTTGAAATCTAAAAGTGTTTGTTTATTGTCAATCAGGGTCGAAAACTCCGTTTTAGGATGCTTTTCGATCAAGTCGATATAATTGTTGAGGTGAACTGCAAC
>JAAESS010000242.1 GCA_024229195.1 Flavobacteriales bacterium
ACTGGTGACGGTTGTTTGCGTGATGAAAACGGAATGTACCGAATAACTGGAAGAGTTGATGATGTACTTATTGTTTCAGGTCATAATTTAGGAACTGCCGAAATTGAAAGTGCTATGGATGAGCATGAAAATGTGTGTGAAACGGCAATTGTTGGTTATCCTCATCCAATAAAAGGAAACGGAGTGTATGCGTATGTGATTTGTCATAACAAACCTGAAAATGAAGATGCTTTAAGAATAGAAATAAATGATTTGGTAACAAAAGAAGTTGGCCCTATCGCAAAAGCTGATAAAATTCAGTTTGTAAGCGGCTTACCTAAAACGCGATCTGGTAAAATAATGAGAAGAATTCTTAGAAAAATCGCAGAAGGTGATACGCAAAACCTTGGTGATACAAGCACACTTTTGGATCCAACTGTGGTGGAAGAAATCAAAATATCAGCACAATAATCATTTTCTAAATCAGTTTATCTATTTTTGCAGCCATGTCAGATAGTTTAATAATCATTCCAACTTATAACGAAAAAGAAAATATTGAGAAGATAATTCGTAAAATATTTTCTTTAGAGAAATCATTCCATATTCTTATAGTAGATGATGGTTCTCCTGATGGAACAGCTGAAATTGTAAAGAATTTACAAAAGGATTTTGCTAATCAATTACACATAGAAGAGCGAACTGGAAAGTTAGGCTTAGGTGCTGCCTACATTCATGGTTTTAAGTGGGCTTTGGAAAGGAATTATCAGTTTGTTTTTGAAATGGATGCTGATTTCTCACATAACCCTGATGATTTAATTAGGCTTTATAATGCAAATTCAAGTGAAGGAGGTGATGTGGCAATTGGTTCCCGCTA
>JAAESS010000243.1 GCA_024229195.1 Flavobacteriales bacterium
CCAGATCTCTTCCGGATGTTTTTTTCTTTTCTGATTCTGGTCTTATATCAATGTGAATTTCTGAACATGGACCACATGGACCAGTCTCACCCATTTCCCAAAAGTTATCCTTTTTTGAACCCAATAGAATTTTGTCTTCAGGTAAATATTTTTTCCATATTTCTTTGGCTTCTGAATCCAATGTGAGTCCGTCGCCATCATCACCCTCAAATACGGTTACATATAGATTGTCTTTATTAATCCCATATACTTCAGTGAATAGCTCCCACGCCCAACCAATTGCTTCTTTCTTGAAATAACCACCTTCTCCTCCGGTGGGATCGCCAAATGACCAGTTACCAAGCATTTCAAACATGGTATGATGATAGGTGTCATGGCCTACTTCTTCCAAATCATTGTGTTTTCCGCTAACACGTAAACATTTTTGTGTGTCCGCAACTCTTGGTACCACAATGGGAGCGTTGCCAAGAAAAAGATCCTTAAATTGGTTCATGCCTGCATTTGTAAACATAAGAGTGGGGTCGTTTTTTACAACCATCGGTGCTGATGGTACAATTTTATGTTGTTTGCTGGCAAAAAAATCAAGGAATGCTTTTCTTATATCGATAGACTTCATAATCAAATAGTTAACACTAGGTTGTTGAAATATTTATTTTTTTGAGATTGCAAATTTAGCCTAAATAATTAATTTCGCATTTCATCAGCTATAATTATGGCCAAGACTAAGTATGTTTTTAATGATAAATCGCTTTCATATGAAGAGGCAAAAACTTCTTCATTGACACGAATTTTCAAAACTTTACTTTTTTTACTTACCGCACTTGCATTCTCAATTGCTTTGATTGTAGGGTCTTACACCTTCTTTGAGTCTCCCAAGGAGCGAATGCTAAAAAATGAAATAGCACAGTTTGATTTACAATATAGTATCATGAATGACAGACTTGACAATCTTCAAGGATTAGTTAGTGAGATGGCAGATCGTGATGATAATATTTATAGAGTTATTTTTGAAGCAGAGCCCATTTCTAAGGAAGAGCGCCTTGCTGGTTATGGCGGTATTGACCGTTATGCAAAACTCGAAGGATATAATAACTCGGAACTAATCATTGAAACTGCAAAAAAACTGGATAATCTGGCAAGCGAACTCTATGTTCAGTCAAAGTCCTTTGATGAAGTTTATGAAATGGCTCGAAATAAAGAGAAGATGCTCTCTTGTATTCCGGCTATTCAGCCTGTTAATAACATCGAGTTGAAACGACTTTCATCATATTATGGTTATAGAATTGATCCAATCTATAAGATTAAAAAATTCCATGCCGGTGTTGATTTTAGCGCTCCACAAGGTACCCCTATTTATTCCAGTGGTGCTGGTGTTGTTGTAAAAACAAAACGTTCCAGAAGAGGTTATGGAAATACTGTAACCATTGATCATGGATTTGGTTACTCCACTTTCTATGCCCATATTAAAGATATCAAAGTGAAAAAAGGGGAGAAGGTTACGCGTGGCCAAATAATAGCAACTGTAGGTAATACTGGTAAATCAACCGCACCTCACTTAC
>JAAESS010000244.1 GCA_024229195.1 Flavobacteriales bacterium
GAACAAACCTGTAAATGACCTGAGTAGAGGTTGTACTGTGGACGATATATTTAATACCGTAATTATTACCGCAATTCAGGCCCAGTAGAAATTGTAACTTTGAATATTGATACAGGAACTTTCATCTTAATTCTGGTGAATTTGTATGTCCTTAAATTTTTGAATATTTATTAAATTCAAACTGTAATTTATTTATGAAAATATTAGTGATCAATTCGGGAAGTTCTTCCATTAAATTTCAGCTTATCGAAATGCCTGAGAAAAAAGTTTTGGCCTCAGGGATGGTTGAAAGAATTGGACTGGATCAATCAAATGTAAAACTCAAGGTTGGAGAAAAGAGTTTTGAGCAGGTCAAAGAGATTTCAAATCATGAACAAGGACTCGAGTTGGTTGCAAAATTACTACTTGAGCCATCAGCAGAATTGCTCAAAAGTGCCGATGAAATAGATGCGGTTGGCCATAGAGTCGTACACGGCGGAAGTGCTTTTTCAAAAACTGTTGTAATTGATCAGGAAGTTAAAAGAAAAATAAAGGAATTATTCAGCCTCGCTCCTTTACATAATCCACATAACTTTAAAGGTATTGAGGTTTCTGAAAAAATATTCAAAAGAGCCACTCAGATTGCTGTATTTGACACGGCTTTTTTCCAAAGTATGCCAGAGGAGGCATTTCGCTATGCAATACCGGAGAGATTTTACAAAGAAAATCAAATTAGGACTTATGGCTTTCATGGAACAAGTCATAAATATGTTTCTGAGCATGCCATAGAATACTTAAAAAAAGACCAGACAAATATCATCTCGATTCATCTCGGAAATGGTTGTAGCATAACAGCTATCAAAAATGGTAAAAGTATCGAACATTCCTTGGGTTTTGGACCTATGAATGGCTTGGTAATGGGTACACGCAGTGGCGACATTGATCAATCGGTAATCTTTTATTTGATTGATGAACTGGGTTATAGTTCAGCACAAGTAAAGGAAATTTTACAGGAAGAAAGCGGCATGCTGGGTTTAACAGGGTATAGTGACATACGAGAGATAGAAGCGAAAGCAGCAGATGGAGATCAGAAATGCATACTGGCTCTGAAAATCAATGCCTACAGAGTCAAAAAGTATATTGGTGCTTACGCGGCTGTATTAAACGGGCTTGACGCTATAGTTTTTACAGCAGGAATAGGAGAAAATTCGGATGTATTAAGGAATTTGATTTGTTCGGATATGGATTATTTAGGAATCAATTTAGATTTGGATAAAAACAATCAACGAAGAAAAGATATTCGAGAGATTCAATCCGACAACTCAGCAGTGAAGGTTATCGTTATTCCAACCAATGAAGAAATTGAAATTGCCAAACAGTCTTATCAGCTAATTCGTCAGTAAAGGCGCAAATTGTAAAATTCTGTTAATTTTCTGAGCAACATTTACTTTTGAAAGGAAATGGTTAAATTAGCGCGTCCAAAATAGGCGAATGAGCATATGAAAGAGCTTCAGAAAATTGAATATCCAGTTTATTTTAAAACATACATAGATACCTTAGAAAAGGATCGGGGATTACTCGAGCAATTAGAAGATTCTCTTGAGCTCTTTGAACAAATCCTTTATGAGCTTGATGAAGATAAATATGAATACAGATATCAGGAAGGAAAATGGAC
>JAAESS010000245.1 GCA_024229195.1 Flavobacteriales bacterium
AAACAGCCTCGTTATTTATATGAGAAGACAAATAATCCATCCTGTCTGTGAGGTGAACGATTTGCTGATAACTGTCTCTTTCGCACATTTTTTCTATCGAACGATGTATATAACCGAGATCGGGCTCAACATTTTTGATTATTTCTCCATCGATGGTCAATAATAAACGCAACACACCATGAGCTGCAGGGTGTTGAGGACCCATATTAACGAAATACTCTTCCGTTTTAATTTTGGTTTTTATTTCTTGATTGGTCATATAAATCCTTATTTAACAATCATATTAGCTTCGTCTTCATAATCTTTTCTCAAGGGCCAGCCATTCCAATCAGGTGTTAAGAAAAGGCGCTTTAAATTTGGATGATTATTGAATTTTATACCAAAAAAATCATAGACTTCCATTTCGTGAAATTCGGCTGTTCTCCAAATATCACAAACAGAATCAAGCGTTGGGTTCTCCCTGTCTTCCGTCTTCACTTTTACAACAATTGCATGTTTAAATTCGGTGGATTCCAGATGATAAATAACACCTAATTCTTTGCCCCAGTCCATTCCTGTGATACAAAAAGCATAATCAAATTTTAGTTGGGGCTCTGTTTTTAACTTAGTACAAACTGAGTGAAGTTGGTCTTTAGGAACCGTCAGGGTCAAAAATTCCGATCCTTCTTCTGTGAATTCCAGATTTTCTCCTAAGCCATTAATAATATTTTGTAGTTCTTCGTTTTTCATGGTATCTATATGCTTAGGTGCTAAATATTTCCTTCATCAAAACCGTCAATTGGATTGATCTTATTCTTCATGTTCTCTTTCTTTATTTTATCTTGTAACATGATCATCCCTTCCAACAATGATTCCGGCCGGGGTGGGCACCCTGGCACATAAACATCTACCGGAATTACATGATCCGCACCTTTAATAACAGAATAGGAATTATAATAGAATGGACCTCCTGAGATGGCACAGGCTCCCATAGCGATAACATACTTGGGTTCGGCCATTTGATCATACAATCTTCTTAATACAGGTCCCATTTTATTGACAATAGTTCCAGCAATTATGATCAGGTCCGCTTGTCTGGCCGAAGGCCTTGCTACTTCAAAACCAAAACGTGAAAAATCGTGCTTCGGAGCGCCTGTCTGCATCATTTCTATGGCACAACAACTGGTACCAAAATACAAGGGCCACAATGAATTGGATCGGCCCCAGTTCACCACAGAATCTAGGGTGGTAACCACAATATTAGCTCCATTTCCGGCGGGGATCACTTTACCAGGAAAACTATCCGGAACAACCTCTTTTAAACCTTCAGCTTCTAACTGACTCAAATATCTTTTCTTTTCTACTCCCATTTTAAGGCTCTTTTTTTGTACGCATATAACAATCCTAAACCTAAAATGAATAAAAACACCATTATTTCAACCAAGGCTACTGTTCCTACTTCTTTAAAAACTACTGCCCATGGCACAAGAAATGCAATCTCAATATCAAACAATAAAAAAAGGATGGCGAATAAATAATAGCCCACCTTGAATTGTACCCAAGTTGGACCTATTGTCTCAATTCCACATTCGTAAGGTTCCTTTTTTGCAGTGTTTTCTGATTTATGAGAAATCAGATTTGACAAGAAATTAGCCAATACAATTAAAAAAACGCCTGCTATAAAAAAGACTAAAATCGCTTCATATCCCATAATTCATATTCTTAATTCGTTCACAAATGTATTTCGTGATTTAAA
Source organism: Flavobacteriales bacterium (assembly GCA_024229195.1). GTDB lineage: Bacteria > Bacteroidota > Bacteroidia > Flavobacteriales > Flavobacteriaceae > Lutimonas. The sequence continues at coordinate 1,736 of JAAESS010000245.1, forward strand.
AAAAAGGATGACGATTGTCACCCTTTAAACAATAATTTATTTTATTTCACTTCGTAGGTTTCTCCGGAGAAAAATAATTCATCAACTTTTGAAAATTTTGATTTGGATTTAACCTCCTCATGCAATAATGCCTCTCTTTTCTCAAAAGTGTCATCTTCGTAACTTCGAATAATTCCAGTTGCTAAAGGATACTGCAATTTTGCAAGCATCTGATGCAAAGTATTATCTTCACATTTGGCATCGTGCACCAAAATATCAGCTTCCGTTACACCATTTTCTCCTATAGTGACTACTTCTAATTTTAAAGCATCTAGAATAAGTCCTTTGTCCTTTTCTTTTCCAAAAATCATTTTTTTACCATGTTCAAGAAAAAGCTGTTTGTCTTCTCTTACCTTTTTGTCTGTAAACTGAGTAAAACATCCATCGTTGAAAATAACACAATTCTGTAAAATCTCAATTAAGGAAGTTCCATTGAATTTCTCTGCCTCTACAAACAGACTTGTCATTTCTTTTGGACTATTCCCGCCCAATCTTGCGAAAAATCGCGCTTGTGCTCCAAGGGCAAGCTCACCCGGATGAAACGGAGGTTGGGTATTACCATAAGGTGAAGATTTCGTTTTTTGACCTATCAAAGAAGTTGGTGAAAACTGCCCTTTGGTCAATCCATAAATTTCATTATTGAACAAAATGATATTCAGATTCAAATTACGTCTTAACACATGGATAAAATGATTCCCACCAATGGCGAGACTATCACCATCACCTGTGATCATCCAAACACTTAAATCAGGGTTTGCCAATTTAACACCACTCGAAATCGCAGCAGCCCTCCCATGGATACTGTGCATCCCGTAAGAATCGATATAATAAGGAAACCTCGAAGAACATCCGATTCCAGAAATAAAGACAACATCTTCTTTCTTTACACCCATATCAGGAAGTGCTTTTTGCATAGCTCTTAAGATCACATAATCATCGCAACCCGGACACCATCTAACTTCCTGGTCACTGGCAAAATCCTTGAACGTATATTTTTTTTCTATAGTATCTTGCATCTTAGTTGTCGTTTATTAGGTTTTTGAATTTCTCTACCAAGTCAGTCACTGAAAATGGTAAGCCCATTACTTTATTATATTGAGTATAATTATAATTGGAAAATTTATCCCTTAAAATTGTGGCAAACTGACCCTTATTCAACTCACAGACTACTATTTTCTTGAATTTAGATAATAATTCTTCAGTATTCTTAGGTAATGGATTGATATAATGGAAATGAGCATGTCCTACTTTATATCCCTTAGTATCTAATTTTCTAACAGCAGAATGTAGACTTCCGTAGGTACCACCCCAGCCAATCACAAGAAGATCACCTTCATCATGATATTCGGCCTTGAGGTCAGGAATATAATTTTCGACTCTTTTTACTTTTTCAGCCCTTATATTAGTCATATACTCGTGATTATCGGGTACATAAGAAACATTTCCTGTAATCTTATCTTTTTCTAATCCCCCGACCCTGTGTTCTAAGCCAGGTGTGCCCGGAATGGCCCAATTTCTGGATAAAGTGTCATTATTACGGTCATAAGGATGCCAATTATCGGATCCTTTATCGATAATATTTGTTTTAATATCGGGCATTTCATTTATAGACTTGATCCTCCATGGTTCAGAACCATTGGCTATATATCCATCTGTTAGAAGGATTACGGGCGTCATATGTTCAAGTGTCAACTTAGCTGCTATATAAGCATAATCAAAACAATCTGATGGTGTACTTGCAGCAATTACAATAACAGGTGACTCTCCATTTCGGCCATACATGGCCTGCAAGAGATCTGACTGCTCTGTTTTTGTTGGTAATCCGGTTGAAGGCCCACCTCTTTGTACATTTACAATAACCAAAGGTAATTCTGTCATCAATGCCAGTCCGATCGCTTCCCCTTTAAGAGCAAGACCAGGTCCGGACGTTGTTGTAATAGCAAGGTCTCCTGCAAAAGAAGCACCAATTGAAGAAGTCACACCTGCGATTTCGTCTTCTGCCTGAAAAGCTTTGACACCAAAATTCTTATGTTTTACAAGCTCATGCAAAATATCAGTGGCCGGTGTAATTGGATAGGAACCGAGAAACAATTCGAGTCCTGACTTTTCTGCAGCTGCAAGAAAACCCCAGGCCGTTGCTGTATTTCCATTGATAATACGGTAGGTCCCTTTGGGCATTTCTGAAGGTGCTATCTTATAAGCATTTGGAATTAATTCAAGTGTTTCGGCATAATAAAATCCAGCTTTCAACACTTTTGCATTTGCCTCTGCAATTTCTGGCTTGTACTTAAATTTCTGCTCAAAGAAATTTAAGGTATGGTCCATTTCTCGGTCATACATCCAGTAAACCATTCCAAGCGCAAACATATTCTTACTTCGGGTAATACTTTTATTATCAAGACCCAGGTCCTTAATAGATTCCTTGGTCATGGAAGTCATAGAAACTTCTATAACCCTGTAATTATCAAGACTTCCGTCTTCTAAAGGATTCGTTTCGTACTCTGCCTTTTGAAGGTTCTTCTTTGAGAAGGAATCAATATCAACAATAATTGTATGACCTGCCTTTACTGCATGTAAATTTGTCTTTAATCCTGCAGGATTCATAGCCACCAAAAGATCGAGATCATCTCCCGGCGTACTGATTTCTATACTCCCAATATGTACCTGAAAACCGGAAACACCATACAAGCTTCCTTGAGGCGCCCTGATTTCAGCAGGATAATTGGGAAAAGTTGCCACATCATTACCAAACATCGCTGAGGTGTCAGTAAACTGTGTACCAGTTAATTGCATTCCATCACCAGAATCACCTACGAATCTGATCACGACCGCGCTTAAAGTCTCTACTTCTTGCATAGCGGATTCCATTTTATTCACACTCATCTTGTGCATATTTTGTATAAATTTAGTAAAATTTAGATTATGGCTACTAATAATCGCTAAAAGTAAGAAGCTTAAAACTTATAGAGTATGACTTTTGTCAATCTACAATTTTTTATTACACTTAAGCTTGACTTGATAACTTCTTCAGACTGACTTATTTGGAATTATTCTAAATTTCTTTTTACCTGATTTTTATAAAATTTTAATTCTTTAACTTTGTTGCCATAAATTTAAAAAAAACAAAATGGCTATTATAATAACCGACGAATGTATCAACTGCGACGCTTGTGTAGCAGAATGTCCTAATAACGCAATTTATGAACCAGACAGTGAATGGTCTTATTCGGATGAGACGTCTTTAAGTGGTGAAGTAACTACTCCAGATGGAAGAACTGTTGATGCTGACGAAGAAAATGAAGCAGTAAGTGATGAATTTTATTTCATTGTAACTGATAAATGTACAGAATGTAAAGGATTTCACGAAGAGCCTCAATGTGCTTCTGTTTGCCCTGTAGACTGTTGTGTACCTGATGAAGATCATGAAGAAACAGAAGAAGAACTTTTGGCTAAAAAAGTTTGGATGCACGGAGAATAAAAAGACTTCCTAGTAAAATAAAAAAGAGTATCTGTTTCAGATACTCTTTTTTTTTGATCCCTACTGAACGTCAGCCCCCTATGACTTATATCATAATTTAAGTCTTTCATAAGCCATAATTTTACCCCTGTCAAATCACGAAATCTTTAACGGATAAGCCATTGATAAACTTATCTCATATTTATAAACTACTATAAAATGAAAAAACAATTCGAAAAAATAATATGTGATGCAAATGAGGCTGTTGCCAGAGTAGCACATAAGACAAATGAAGTTTGTGCCATTTATCCGATCACTCCAGCATCCCCTATGGGTGAGCATGTCGATCTATATAGTGCGAAAGAGCAAAAAAACATTTGGAACAATATTCCACGCATCGTAGAAATGCAAAGTGAGGGTGGTGCCGCAGGTGCAGTTCATGGTTCACTTCAGGCAGGGGCGCTGACAACAACTTTTACAGCATCTCAAGGATTATTACTAATGATTCCAAACATGTATAAAATGGCGGGTGAGTTACTACCAACAGTAATTCATGTAGCTGCGAGAACAGTTGCCACACATGCTCTATCTATTTTTGGTGATCACAGTGATGTAATGGCTGCAAGACAAACAGGATTTGCCATGTTATTTGGCGGATCTGTTCAGGAGGCCCAGGATTTTGCACTTATTTCTCAAGTAGCTACCCTGAAATCAAGAATACCATTTATGAATATTTTTGATGGTTTCAGAACCTCACATGAGATTTCTAAAATAGATGCTATTCCTGATGAAGTAATACAGGCGATGATGCCTGAAGATCGAATCATGGCTCACAAAAAACATTCTCTTGACCCTGACAATCCGGTAATTAGAGGAACTTCTCAAAACCCTGATGTTTTCTTCCAGGCAAGAGAAGCAGCAAATACCTATTATGATGCTGTTCCGGAAATTGTGCAGAATGTGATGGATGAATTCTATGAGCATACCGGTCGTAGATACGATCTATTCAATTATGTAGGACATCCGGAAGCTGAAAAAGTAACTATTATTATGGGATCCGGAGAAGGACCTGTATATGAGGCCCTAGAAAAAATGGTCGCAGATGGTGAAAAAGTAGGGGCTTTATTTGTTCGTTTATACAGACCATTCTCTGTAAAAGACTTTATGGATCAAATACCTAAAACAGTTAAAAAAATAGCTGTACTTGACCGAACCAAAGAACCTGGAAGTATAGGCGAGCCTTTATATATGGATGTGCTAAGTGCATTTATAGAGAGTGAAAGAGACATGCCTGAAATTGTGGGAGGCCGCTATGGTTTATCATCAAAAGAATTTACACCAAAAATGGTGAAAGGAATTTATGACGAGCTCTCAAAAGACAAGCCAAAAAATCATTTTACTGTTGGTATCATTGACGATATTACACATACCAGTTTAATGGCTGATCCAACATTTGAATTGAAGAGAAGTACTTTTAATTGCATGTTCTATGGACTAGGATCTGATGGTACGGTTGGTGGTAACAAAAACTCTATTAAGATCATTGGAGAAACCACAGACAATTTTGTGCAAGGTTATTTTGTATATGACTCCAAGAAAGCAGGAGCTCAGACCATTTCACATTTGAGATTTGGACCTGAACCTATCCACTCTTCTTATCTTATTGAAAAAGCAGATTTTATTGCCAGTCATCAATTCAATTTCATCGAAAAATACGATATGATCGATGAATTGAAAAAAGGTGGAACATTCCTTTTAAATTCTCCTTATTCTAAAGATGAGATCTGGGATAAACTTCCTGAAAAAATGCAAAAGAATCTGATAGAAAATGAAGTTAATTTTTACATTGTTGACGCCTCTAAAGTGGCTCAGGATGCAAAATTAGGTAAAAGAACAAATACGGTTCTACAAACCTGCTTCTTTGCCATTTCCGGTATACTTCCAAAAGATGAGGCCATTCAGAAAATTAAAGATGCCATTGTAAAATCTTATTCTCATAAAGGAGAAAAGGTAGTACAAATGAATTTTAATGCGGTAGATAAATCATTGGATAATCTGGAAAAAGTTGACTATCCAAATAAAGTGACCAGCAGTAAACAATTTGTATCAGCAATGACCAATGCCCCTGACGGCTTTGTAACTGAGGTACTTGAAACTATTCTCGCAGGTCGCGGTGATGAGTTACCCGTAAGTGCTTTCCCTGTAGACGGAACTTTCCCAACAGGAACAACACAATACGAAAAAAGTGGTATTGCGCATTTTATTCCAATTTGGGATGATGAAAATATTTGTACTCAGTGTAATAAATGTGTTGCTATTTGCCCTCATGCTGCAATTCGTGCCAAAGTAGTTGAAAAAGAAGAATTGTTTGAGGCACCATTGACCATGAAACACGTACCTGCCAAAGGACGTCCATTCACCAAAGATGACGCATATGTACTCCAAGTTTCTCCTGAAGATTGTACGGGATGTGATCTATGTGTTGAGGTTTGTCCGGCAGAAAGTAAAGAAATCCCTGGATTCAAATCTATCAATATGCGTAAGAAATTAGATCATGACGCAGTTGAGAATTTAAACTGGGATTTCTTTATTAATTTACCTGATTATGATCGTACACAGCTAAGTACAACAAATGTAAAAGGTGCTCAGTTCCTACAACCTTTATTTGAGTTCTCAGGAGCTTGTTCAGGATGTGGTGAAACACCATATATCAAACTGATCACTCAATTATATGGTGACAGTATTATGATCGCCAATGCAACAGGTTGTAGCTCAATTTATGGAGGGAACTTACCAACAACACCTTATAGAATGAATGAGTTCGGTAGAGGTCCGGCTTGGGCAAACTCACTTTTCGAAGACAATGCAGAGTTTGGATTAGGTATGCAATTGGCATTAACAAAAAAACAGGAAATTGCTGTTAACTTGTTAAAATCAATGGAACTGTTAGTTGGAAGTGAATTAGTTACGGATATTTTAGCCAATCATGAAGCTGATGAAACTGAAAAAGCTAAAAAATTCGAAGATATAGCCAAGTTAAAAAAGACTTTAGATATTCTTGACAATAGTGACGAGGCCAAGAAACTGAATCAATTGACTGAATACTTACGTAAAAAAGCAGTTTGGATATTTGGTGGAGATGGTTGGGCCTATGACATCGGTTACGGTGGTGTAGATCATGTATTGGCATCAGGAGTAAACATCAATATTCTGGTAATGGATACTGAGGTTTATTCGAATACCGGAGGTCAGACATCTAAGGCAACTCCATTAGGGGCAAGTGCAAAATTCTCAATTGCAGGTAAGAAAACACCTAAAAAGAGTCTTTCTATGCAGGCTATTTCTTACGGAAATGTCTATGTGGCACAAATCGCAATGGGAGCCAAAGATGTGCAAACATTAAAAGCCATAAAAGAGGCTGCTGAATACGATGGACCATCCTTGATCGTTGCCTACTCACATTGTGGAGAACATGGTTATGACCTTAAAGATGGTGCTACACAGCAAGGTAAAGCTGTAGCAACAGGATATTGGCCTTTATTCAGATTTGATCCTTCAAAACCTAAAGGAAAGAAATTCAGACTTGATTCAAAAGCGCCTTCAGCTCCTTTAGAAGATTTCATGTATAATGAAGCTCGTTTTACAAGGGTTGTCAAAGAAAATGCTTCTTTAGCAGGTGAGTTACTTCAACAAGCACAAGAAGAAGTCGATTCTAAATGGGAAAGATTAGAATTATTTAAAAGCTTGTAATATTATTTAACCAGATCCCATGTAATACTTGTATTGCATGGGATTTTTTTCAAGTTATGGATCAAAAAGAAAGTGATCATTTTGAAAAAGCCAAGCAGCAACTGCGCAAGGCCAATGAGGAGTTGTTCAAACCTGAAGAGGATGTGGTTTCTTTTCTTGTTTGTAAAAATTCACTCAATGCCATTGAAAACTATTTAAAGGGCTACCTATCTAAAAGAGGTTTTGATACAACAGGAGCAGATTCAATTGATATCCTATTGGAAAGATGTCGGTTATTAGATAAAAAATTTCATCGAATCGATCTTAGTGTGATCGATTGTAGCGCAAACCCTGACCACAACCGATTTTGTGAAGATATTGAAAAAGTGAGTTCCTGTTTCCAGTCTGCAGATCACCTTGAAAACTTCCTAGTCAAACAAGGAATTCTTTAGTTATCTATCTTTTAGGTTTAAAGATCATTTGATTTTAAATTCGTAAAATCTCGGTTTTCAGCTAAATAAATTTTTTCCGTTATCTTAGCCTATCAAACCTCAGATTTTATGCCTTCCCTCAAAATTGCATTTACATTCTTATTTTATTTATGTGTTGTTTCTGGTATCGCCCAAACGACTGAAATCGATTCTTTGGAATTTGGAGACCCAGAACAGATTGAAGATCTTGAAGAGAAAATTGTTGCTCAAAATGCACCTGTAGTACTTTCCGGCTATACGCTTTTTCTATTGCATCATTCAGCAAATGAATATCCGGTTAGCTATCGGGCCAATCAAATATCGCAGCGCCTTGAATCTCTTTCAAAAGATTTTAAAAAGGGTGTCGATACGATTTACGGTATTCAAGAAAGCACATTCGCAAGTATAATGTATAACGATGAATTGGCTTATATCATTACCGAAAATGACGCTTTAAATCAAAATCTTTCTTTAGAAGTTTTATCAGATTTTCAAATTAAACAATGGAAGGAGGCTCTAAAAGAAGATGAAAAATATCATTTAACAACTCAGGAATGGCTCATTAGAATCGGTTATTTTTTAGTTGCTCTTATTGTATTGATCTTAGTGATCAAATTGATCAATTGGATGTTTAGAAAATTGAATATCCATCTATCGAAATTTCAAAAAAGTTTCTTAAAAAAGAAACAAAATATTCTTAGATATTTCATTCCAAAAAGTACCACTAACATTTTTGTTTTTCTATCGAATATTACAAGATTTACAATTGTAATTATTTTACTTTTCACCTACTTACCCTTCATGTTCAGCTTTTTCCCATGGACGGAGGATATAGTAACCTTGTTTTACGGCTATATCGCAGAACCTGTCAAATTTGTTGCTTATGGCTTTATAGACTACCTGCCTAATATGATCTTTATTATTGTGATTCTGATCATTACCAGATATGTTATCCGCGTTCAGCGAGACATTGTAGAAGATATTGAAGCAGAAAAATTCATCATCAAAGGGTTTCCGAAAGACTGGGCTGCAACTACTCAGAAAATAATTAGCTTATTGATCTGGGCTTTTGCACTTGTATTGATCTACCCTTATTTACCCGGTTCGGCATCACCTGCCTTTAGGGGGGTATCTATTTTTATCGGTGCTCTTATTTCATTTGGCTCAACAACAGCCGTTGCAAATATTGTTGCAGGAATTGTGATTACCTATATGCGACCTTATCAGTTGGGAGATCGAGTGAAAATCCAGGATACCGTAGGAGATGTAGTAGAAAAAACACTTTTGGTAACCAGAATAAGGACAATAAAAAATGAAGATGTAACCATTCCCAATGCCAACATCATCAATAATCATTTGGTCAATTATTCTGCGAATGTAAAAAAAGAGGGATTGGTTCTGCACACTTCAGTAACCATTGGATATGATATTCCATGGAAAAAAGTAGAAGAATTACTTATTGAAGCAGCCTTGAAAAGTGAATTTATACAGGCTGAACCAGCGCCTTTTGTTCTTCAAACCAGTTTAGATGATAATTATGTTGCCTATGAGTTAAATGCCTATAGCAAAGAAGCCAAAAAAATGGCCTTGATTTATTCTGATATGCACAGAAATATTCTCGATGCTTTTAATAAAGCTGGTGTTGAAATTCTTTCACCACATTATATTGCGGCCAGAGATGGTAATTTAACAACGGTTCAAAGTGATAACAATCGGGACCAAAAAACTCCTCTGGATAAAATTGTAGATCACCTGACTGGGCGAAATCAAGCCATTAAGGTTCGAAAAAGTCCGTCAAAAAAAGGTACTGACCCGGAAAAAGGTACAGATCCTGACCTCTTCAGCAATTAGTCATTTAGCGAGTTAATCGTTTAACTGTAAAACTGCCATAAAGGCCTGTTGAGGTATTTCTACGTTACCCACCAGTCGCATCCGTTTTTTACCTTTTTTCTGCTTTTCCAGTAATTTACGTTTTCGAGAAATATCTCCTCCGTAACATTTGGCGGTCACATCTTTTCTCAGCGCTTTGATTGTTTCTCTAGCAATGATCTTGGCACCAATCGCAGCCTGAATTGGAATATCAAACTGTTGTCTTGGGATTAGTTTACGCAACTTTTCACACATTTTCTTCCCTATGCCATAAGCAGTGCTGTCATGCAGTAATGCAGATAAGGCATCTACAGGTTGTCCGTTTAAAAGTATATCTACACGAACAAGCTTTGAGGATTTAAATCCGATAGGATGATAATCAAAAGATGCATAACCCTTTGATACGGTTTTTAAACGATCGTAAAAATCAAATACAATTTCAGAAAGTGGCATATCAAAAGTCAGCTCAACTCTTTCTGTCGTTAAATAGGTTTGATTTGTAATTTCACCTCTTTTTTCAATACAAAGACTCATTACCGGCCCCACAAAATCAGATTTGGTAATGATACTCGCTTTAATAAAAGGTTCTTCCACCCTATTCAATGTTGAGGGTTCAGGAAGATCTGAAGGATTATTAACCAGTATCAATGTATCCGGATATTTATTGGTAAAAGCGTGATACGATACATTGGGCACCGTTGTGATCACCGTCATATCAAACTCTCTTTCCAATCGCTCCTGGATAATTTCTAAATGCAACATTCCGAGAAACCCGCATCTGAATCCAAATCCTAAGGCAGCCGAACTTTCAGGTACAAAAACCAAAGAGGCATCATTGAGTTGTAACTTTTCCATGGACGACCTTAGTTCTTCATAGTCATCTGTATCCACCGGATAAATACCGGCAAATACCATAGGTTTTACATCTTCAAAACCTTCTATGGTCTCCTGAGTCGGATTCAAAGCATCGGTAATGGTATCTCCTACCTTTACTTCGCTCGCTGTTTTGATACCTGTGATCAAATAACCAACATCTCCGGCTTTAATACTTTTTTTAGGCTCTTGATTCAGTTTTAATGTTCCAACTTCATCTGCAAAATATTCATTCTCTGTGGCAATAAACTTGATCTTCTGTCCTTTTTTTATTTCTCCATTGATCACCCTAAAATAGGTTTCAACCCCTCTGTATGAATTATAGACAGAATCGAAAATCAGTGCCTGAAGTGGTCCGTCAGGATTTCCTTTCGGTGCCGGTACTCTTTCTATGATAGCGCTTAAAATATTTTCAACACCAAACCCGGTTTTCCCGCTGGCGTGAATAATTTCTTCAGGATCACATCCTAAAAGATCAACAATATCATCGGTTACTTCTTCCGGATTTGCACTAGGCAGATCAACCTTATTCAAAATCGGTATGATCTCAAGATCGTTCTCTAAAGCCAGATATAAATTTGAAATGGTTTGAGCCTGAATACTCTGAGCAGCATCTACAATAAGCAAAGCCCCTTCGCATGAAGCAATTGATCTAGAAACCTCATATGAAAAGTCTACATGACCGGGTGTGTCTATCAAATTCAGCACATACTGTTCCCCTTCATATTCATAATCCATCTGGATCGCATGACTTTTTATTGTGATGCCACGCTCTCGTTCAAGATCCATACTATCAAGTAATTGGTCCTGTTTTTCACGATCAGTAATCGTATTGGTAAATTCCAATAACCTGTCTGCCAGGGTACTTTTACCATGATCAATGTGCGCAATGATACAAAAGTTTCTAATATTCTTCATCCGTGTTTACCTAACTTCAATATTTCCGCAAAGATAACCAATTAGTTGATTGCCAAAACCTAATTTTTAGGTTTAATCATGCTTTGGAAATACGATTCCGGCATCCTTTCTCACCGCATCCATTATTTCCATTAAATCTCTACTCTTAGATAAGGGTAAAACAGGGCTTTCAATTAATCCTTTATCAAGACAATCCATCACATGTATTGCCTCTAATTCATAACCCATTCCTTTGGTTTGCTCAATGTAAATTTCTTCCTGAACTCCGTTACACTCCATTAGAATTGGAAATTCAGGTTCTCTGATAAACTTGATAAATCCATTTTCAAAACAAAGTTCTGTTTCATTATGACAGTTGCTTGCAAAACTGGAAGTAAGAATAGCCATCTCTCCATTTTTATATCCGAACAGCATAAGTATACTCTCTTCCACTCCATTTGAAAGTAAATGAGCCATGGTTTTTATAGAAGTAGGCTTTCCCAAAAGCATCAGAGATCTGAAGATGGGATAAATCCCGATGTCTAATAATGATCCTGCCCCCAAATCGATATTGTACAATCTTTTATCAGGATCAAAGTCTGCATTAAACATAAAGTCTGACTTTACAAATTTTAGCTGACCTAGTTCCTTTTGTTTTGCCAATTCCATCACTTTTATGAATTTGGCCGAAAATATGGTCCAAAATGCTTCCATCAGAAACGTATTGTTTTCCCTGGAAACCTCTGTCATTTGGTCGACCTCTTTGGTATTCATAGCAAAAGCTTTTTCACATAAAACTGCTTTTTTATGTTCAAGGCACAATATACTATGCTCCTTGTGCATCGCGTGAGGTGTTGCTATATAAACAACATCTACTTCAGGATCCTGTACCATTTCTGTATAGGATCCATAAGCTTTTTCAAATCCCAAATCATTGGCAAACTCTTTGGCATTATCAAGACTTCTCGATGCGGCTGCGTATAATTTGGCATTGTCGAGTAAACTGAGATCCTGAACAAATTTTCTGGCAATTTTTCCACAACCCAAGATTGCCCAATTATATTTTTTTTTCATAATTATTATCTTTTAATCGACCCAATCTGCAACAAACAAATTTGTATCTCGCGTACTGTTATTATTCCTGTTTGAAGAGAACACGATCTTTTTCCCATCAGGAGAAAACATCGGAAAAGCATCAAAAACTGAATCATAAGTTATTTGCTCCAATCCTGATCCATCAAGATTGATCATGTATAAATTAAAACTTCTTTTTGACACATGATTACTTGAAAAAATTACTTTTTCCCCGGAAGGATGAAAAAACGGAGCCCAGTTCGCACTTCCCAGATCAGTGATCTTTTGCAAATCACTTCCATCTGCATTGCATACATAAAGTTCCATATTGGTAGGTTGTACCAATCCCAGCGACAGTAATTCTTTATATTCCTTAATTTCTTCTTCAGTTTTTGGACGTGAGGAACGGAAAATTAATTTTTCACCATCTGGTGAAAAGAATGCCCCTCCATCATAACCCAATTCATTCGTTACCTGTTTTACATCACTTCCATCAGTGGCCATGGTAAATAATTCTAGATCTCCTGTTCTTGTTGAAGTAAAAACAATTCTATCTCCTTTGGGCGAGACTGTTGGTTCTGCATCATAGCCCTCCTCAAAAGTCAATTGTTTTAATTGGTTTCCATCTGAATCCGCTAAGAAAATATCATAACCCTCGTAAACGGGCCATATATATTTGTTGCCATAATCTTCTTTTTTTGGCACAGGTGGACAATCCTTATTGGCTAAATGTGTTGAAGAATATACAATTGTTTCATTATCTGATAAGAAATAACTGCAAGTAGTCCTTCCTAGACCGGTACTTATCATCTGAGGAATCTCGGAACTATCTAATGGCTTGGAAGCATCCATCATGAAAATTTGATCACATTCAAGTCCCCATGCCTTATTATTGGCCTGGAAAACTAATTTTGAACTGTCAAAACTCCAATAAGCTTCAGCGTTATCACCTCCAAAGGTAATTTGTTTTACATTTTTTAAGTGTTTCTCTTGCGAATAATGAACCATGTTCACCATTTTAGTCGCGCCTGATTTACCATCGTATCCATGTTTGCTATGGGGCGTTTTACAAGCTAAAATGACCGTAAACGAGAGTAATACCAAGATTCTAAATTTCATGTGTTTGATTATTTTGGATGTCAAAAATACATTTTTAAACAAATTTTAAGCAATTAAAAGTGTTTAAAAAATAATGGTAATTTACATATTTAGGTTTGAATCTGACCTCAAATGAATGATTAAAAAATTCGTAATTTTGCAGCCAAAATAAAAGCTTTGGCAAAAATTGGTGACATAGATTTAGGTGAATTTCCATTATTACTTGCTCCTATGGAAGATGTTAGCGATCCTCCTTTCAGGGCGCTGTGCAAAGAAAATGGGGCTGATGTGGTATATACTGAGTTCATTTCCTCTGAGGGATTGATCAGGGATGCAGCCAAAAGCGTCCAAAAACTTGATATCTATGATAAAGAAAGACCTGTAGGTATTCAGATTTTTGGAGCCAATATGGAGTCTATGCTCAAAACAATAGAAATTGTTGAAAGATCACAACCTGACTTTATAGATATTAATTTTGGGTGTCCTGTTAAAAAAGTGGTGAGCAAAGGTGCCGGTGCCGGAATACTAAAAGATATTCCGCTGATGGTTAAGCTAAGTGAGGCTATGGTAAAACACAGTAAACTACCGATAACTGTAAAGACCAGACTTGGCTGGGATCATGATTCAATTTATATTCAGGATGTTGCCGAAAGGCTTCAGGACGTCGGGATTCAAGCCATTGCAATTCATGGAAGAACCAGGGCTCAAATGTATAAAGGGAATGCTGTCTGGGAACCAATTGCAGATGTAAAAAATAATCCTCGAATGCATATACCGGTCTTCGGAAATGGAGATGTAGATACGCCAGAAAAAGCCATGATAATGCGAGACAAGTATGGGCTGGATGGAGCTATGATTGGCAGAGCAAGTATTGGTAATCCTTGGTTTTTTAATGAAGTAAAACACTTTTTTAAAACTGGTGAACACTTACCGAGCCCGGGTATTCCTCAAAGGGTTAAAACAGCAAAAAGACATTTAGAAATGGCCATTGCCTGGAACGGCGATCACGCCGGGCTTTACGAAACCCGTCGTCACTATTCCAATTATTTTAGGGGAATTCCACATTTTAAACAATACAGACTCCGCATGGTAACGGGCGACAGCAAAGAGGAAGTTTTTCAAGTATTTGACGAAGTTTTAGAAAAATTTGGTGGTGAGAATTGATACCTTTAAGCATCGCGACACACTGACTTATTCTACTAATTTTTTTGAAATTCTGGCACTGGCGATCTTTGCGGCAAGATAACCCAGAATAACTATCGTAAGCATCACTACCATTACATTGATCAGTCTAAATTCAACCGGATAAGCCAATGATTGGGTAATCATAATAAATCCGTATTTCTTTTGAAGAAGTACAAAAGGAATAGCGATGGTTAATCCCACAAACAATCCAAATAAGGTGAGTAAAAAGCCTTGAAAAACAAAAATCTTGCGAATATCCCTAACAGACGAACCTAAATGAAATAATGTTTTCAAATTTTCTCGCTTATCAATGATCATCATCACAATGGCACCGATTACGTTGAATAATGCAATCATAAGGATCAATGT
>JAAESS010000246.1 GCA_024229195.1 Flavobacteriales bacterium
GCCTCCCAATATAACAAGTGCAATATCCTCTCCTTCTCGCTCAATTATTGTTTGAATATCTTCCGTACGGATTGCGAATTCCCCATCTCTTGGAATAAGTTTTATCAATGAAGTCTCAACAGATAATCCATGATGTTTTATTTGAGATTCTACTGCATAAATATCTGATGGGAAAGCATCTCCTTCAATGATAATTTTATGTCTTTTTTCAGTTGGTCTGTAAAAAGAAACCATCATCAAATGTAGGTTTACCGTAAGGGTATTCATAGCTACTACCTCAGCTGGTTTTGCTCCAACAATTTTAGCATAACTTTCCGTCAAAAACTCATGATAAGGCATCCAAGGGTTTTTGGCATGGAAATGCCCTTCTACCCCAAAAGTAGCCCAATCTTCCAGCTCCTGATTTAAATATTCTTTTGTTCGTTTAGGCTGTAATCCGAGTGAGTTCCCACACATATAAATATGCTCTTCTCCATTTTTTTGTAAGGGAATATGAAACTCATTTCTATACTTTCTTAATTCATCTTTTGCATCTAAAC
>JAAESS010000247.1 GCA_024229195.1 Flavobacteriales bacterium
TCAGCTAGCCTTGAGATCAAAAACTTCGATTTAAGCTTTGACATAGAGACCTACAGAGATTACTGGTACTCAACTTCATATCTGTTAGATAAAGAACAGACAGCCAATAAGCTCGCAGAATCAAGATTCAGTAATTATAAGAAACAACCATTAATATATGATTTCCCTGAAGGTTTTACAGGAAGACTGCCACAGATTGATGCATCAAAACCACGACCAAAAGCAGCGGTCATCAGAGAAAAAGGTTCCAATAGTGAACGAGAAATGGCTAATGCAATGTATTTGGCAGGCTTTGATGTCAAAGACGTGCATATGACTGATTTGATCAGTGGTCGTGAAACACTTGAAGACATACAGTTTATTGGCGCTGTCGGTGGCTTCTCCAATTCAGATGTATTAGGCTCTGCCAAAGGATGGGCAGGTGCATTTCGATATAATGAAAGAGCCAATAAAACCTTGAAAAAATTCTTTGAAAGAGAAGATACTTTATCTGTGGGTATTTGCAACGGTTGTCAGTTATTTATCGAACTTGAGATGATCAATCCTGGTCATCAAGACAAACCAAAAATGTTACACAATGATTCTTTTAAGCACGAAAGTGGATTTACTTCAGTAAAAATTGAAGAAAATAACACTGTCATGTTATCAGGACTCGCAGGTTTGACGCTTGGAGTCTGGATATCACATGGAGAAGGGAAATTTAGCTTTCCATATGAAGAATCAAAATATAACATTGTCGCTAAATACGGCTACAGTGAATATCCTGCCAATCCAAACGGTTCAGACTACAATACGGCAATGATGGCCAGTGATGATGGACGCCATTTGGTCATGATGCCTCATATTGAAAGATCTATTTTTCAATGGAACTGGGCGAATTATCCGGCCGGCCGCAAAGATCAGGTAAGCCCGTGGTTAGCAGCCTTTGTAAACGCAAGAAAATGGATTGAGCAATAGGACTCGTAATAGTAAAAAATTAATTTGGTCCAAGGTATATAAACAGCAGTGCTATCGTTGATCTCTGTAGTGAAAATATGCTGATCAGGTCTTTTGCTTTTTCTTTTTTGCGGCAGGAAATAATACATTGTTAAGAATTAGTCTGTATCCCGGAGAATTCGGATGTAGATCAAGTTCTGTTTTTGGATCTCCTACCCTATGCTGATAGTCTTCAGGATCGTGTCCCCCAAAAAAGGTAAACATTCCTTTCCCTTTCACTCCATGCAAATATCTTGCTTCGCCATTGACGTTATTTTGGCCCATTATCAAAACAATTGGTTTGATAAGTGATGACTCAAAGGCTGTTGTCTGCCCCATAAATCCTTTGACCAATAAGGTATGATTCTGACAAAGCATACTGGGCACCATGTCCCATTTTGCAGAATACTCCTTCAACTCAAAATAATCTTCAGATTTTAGCACTTTCCGTTTTCTGGTGGTGTCGAGATTCGAAAATTCATAAATAACAGGATTTCTTTCGAGTAAAAAATCACCAAATGCAAAAGTCTGTTCAAAATTTAATTTATTCTGATAAGCCCTTTCAGACGGATCTCCGTCAAACATCACCTCACAGATATCAACTCCTTGAGCTGCGAGAGCGATATCAAAGCTATCTGTCGCCGAGCACATGGCAAACATAAAACCTCCTCCTATGACATAATCTCTGATCTTTAATGCCACATCCCGTTTTTGTTGAGAAACTTTTTGATAACCCATTTCCTCTGCTCTGTTTTCAGCATTGACTTTATTTTCTATATACCAGGGAGCTGTTCTAAAGGCGCCATAAAATTTTCCATATTGTCCGGTAAAATCTTCATGATGCAAATGAAGCCATTCATATAACAGGAGCTTATCTTCTAAAACCTCTTTGTCATAGACCACATCGTAAGGAATCTCAGCATACTCCAGCACCATGGTTACAGCATCATCCCAAGGTTGTTTGTCTTTTGGCGAGTAAACGGCAATTTTAGGGGCTTTTTCTAAAATTACAGCCTCCATATTCTGAGAAGGGCTCGCAATATATTCAATGATTTTAAGTGTTTCTGCATCAGATTTAATCTCAAAAGAAACACCTCTAATAGTGCATTCACGTCTAAAATCTTCACGATCCTCTAAGAGAAAAGAACCTCCTCGATAGTTCAATAACCATTGAACTTTCCTTCCCTTCAATAAGGACTGAAAGGTAATACCATAAGCTTTTAAATGATTGGACTGTGATTCCTCATCCATCGGAATCAGTAAATAAGAAGCAAAAACAGTGGAATTCATCAACAAAAATACAATCAAACAATAAAAAAATTGATTTCTGTAAAGCGCCTTCCTTAAATACATGTGGTTATACGAAGTGTTTATTAGAAAGGAACGTCATCGTCATTTTCTACATTTCCAAAAGCATCGTTGGCACTGGTAAAGTTACCCGGAGAAATTTGGCCGGCATTCATAGATGACTGGAATTCGGTTTCAAAACCTTCATCCAAATTCGCAAATTTAGCCAGTCTTCCAATAAACTTCATCCTGATATTTTCCAAACCACCATTTCGATGTTTGGCAACAATAAATTCAGCCTGACCGTCACAAGGAGTTCTTTCATCATCATCCCATTCAGTGACGCCATAATATTCTGGTCTATAAATAAAAGACACGATATCAGCATCTTGTTCAATCGCTCCTGATTCCCTTAAATCTGAGAGTAAAGGACGTTTACTTCCACCTCTGGTCTCAACGGCTCTCGACAACTGAGACAAGGCAATCACAGGCACATTTAATTCCTTGGCCAATGCTTTTAAGTTCCTCGAAATGGTTGAGATCTCTTGTTCACGATTTCCTCCGCCTTTATTGACAGATCCGGCAGTCATCAATTGAAGGTAGTCAATAATAACACATCGAACATTGTGTTGAGACACCAGCCTTCTTGCTTTGGCTCTCAGGTCAAATACAGATAAAGAAGGTGTATCATCAATAAAAATAGGTGCATCAGATAATTTTTTTACTTTCACATTTAATGCTTCCCATTCATAGGTTTCAAGACTTCCTTTTCTCAATTTTTCTGAGGAAATACCCGTCTCACTAGAAATCATCCTTGTGATCAACTGTACAGATGACATTTCTAAAGAAAATATGGCAACAGGCATATCAAAATCAATAGCCATATTTTTTGCCATTGACATCACAAAAGCAGTTTTACCCATACCTGGTCTGGCTGCCAGTATCACCAAGTCAGATGGCTGCCATCCTGAAGTCAATTGATCCAATTTACTAAATCCGGTAGGAACACCACTCATCCCCTCCTGGTTCGAAATTTCTTCAATCTTCTTTAGGGCCTGGGTGACAAGATTGTGTGCCGCCTCAGAACTCTTTTTCAAATTACCCTGAGTGATATCAAAAAGTTTTGTTTCAGCATTATCAAGAAGATCAAATACGTCAACAGTTTCATCATAAGAACTGGTAATGATCTCACTCGATATGCTAATCAATTTTCTTTGGATATATTTTTGCAGTATAATTCTTGCGTGGAATTCAATATGCGCCGCGGATGAAACTTTCTGACTTAAATTGATCAAATAGAAATCTCCTCCGATCGCTTCAAGTTTTTCATCCTTTTTTAACTGGTTCGATACAGTTAACAAGTCAATTGGCTCTGAGTTTTCAAAAAGTTTGAAAATGGAATCATAGATAAATTGATGAGCCGGTTTATAGAAAGCTTCACTGTGAAGGATATCTATCACATCATCGACTCCTTTTTTATCGATCATCATGGCGCCAAGAACCGCTTCCTCCAGGTCTAATGCCTGTGGTGGAATTTTGCCTTGTTCAAGGCTAATGATGGTCCCTTTACCTTTTTTGTTATATGATAATGACTTCGCTGAATCCATGCGTCAAATGTAAATGTTTAAGGATATAAACCTGATCTAAAGGAATATTTAAAGTTAACAAATATTGTTAACAAAGATGCACTATGTTAATAAAGATGCTCTAAAAACAACATCCCAATGTATACCTAGTGAACCTTTGACCAGTCTCCCAGAATTATAAAATACTTAATAAATTAATTAGCAATTATTTAGCACTTTTTGAACCCGATTGATTAACATAATATTACAAAAACTAAATTGTAATTGTTGTTAATAATTTGTTCTTTTGTTCAGAATAATAAGCTGCAATGTATAAAGAAAAAAGAAATATACTATTAACCATTTTCCTTTTTTTACAAATTGGAATTGTCGCGTTTTTATCAAAATTTCCATCAATTATTGACACCTATTATGTGAATGGTGTTTACCCTTTGATTGCTAGTGTATTGAGATTTTTGTTGGGTTGGATCCCATTTTCAATTGGCGATATTCTTTATGCTGTACTCATTTTTCTGACACTTCGATTTCTAAAGCAACTATTGACCAATAAAACCAAAAGTAAACGCGCCTTGATCTTTCAGTTTTTTGCCGGAATCTCTGTGTTCTATTTTTGCTTTTATATATTTTGGGGACTTAATTATTCACGCAGTCCTTTGGCAAAAACACTTAGCCTTGAGCAGGAAGCTTTTGATATTGATCAACTCGAATCCATAACCGAAAAAATTCTTTTTAAAACCAAACGACTACAAGGTCAACTTTCCAAACATGACACCTTAGCCGTAATCGTTCCGTATTCGAAGAAAAAAATTATTGCCCTTACTAAAGACGGATATGACGAGCTTAGTGATCAATTTCCTGATCTTGTATACCAAAGACCTTCCATCAAAAAATCATTGTTTAGTCTCCCGCTTACCTATATGGGATTCTCCGGCTACCTGAATCCTCTTACAGGTGAAGCCCAGGTTGACCATTTGATCCCTAAGATAAATCTACCTTTTACTTGTTCTCATGAGGTCGCACATCAGTTGGGGTTTGCTTTTGAAAATGAAGCAAATTTTATTGGGTTCTTGGCCTCTGCCCATCATAAGGATCCCTATTTTCAGTATGCAGCTTATCTACTCGTTTTACGATATGCCTTGTATGACATAAGAAGATATGATCCTGATCTGTTTTCATCCTACCTTGAAAGAATCCCAGAGGGTGTTTTAAAAAACATTAGAGAATCCGATGAGTTCTGGAAACAATACGAAAATCCTTTGGAACCCTTATTTAAATCCTTTTACGACCAATACTTAAAATATAACCAGCAAAAGGATGGTTTGGAAAGTTATAACCAAATTATGGGGCTGATCATTTCCTATGACCAAAACTACATTTTAGATTTTAATTAATACATTTGATCAACAAAATTTCAAATAATTATGAAAAAAATAGTTGCCTTTGTCATGTTGTTGCAGTTTTTTACTGCTTCATCACAAGAGTATTTTCCAAAAAATGACGGTGTCAAAGCA
>JAAESS010000248.1 GCA_024229195.1 Flavobacteriales bacterium
TGGAGAGTTTTTCTTTTTATAAAAGTAATAATTGAAAATATGCTCGATCTGAAATCTCCAAAATATTTTTATTTTCTATCACACAACAATATTAAAAATT
This sequence comes from Flavobacteriales bacterium, assembly GCA_024229195.1. GTDB lineage: Bacteria > Bacteroidota > Bacteroidia > Flavobacteriales > Flavobacteriaceae > Lutimonas. The sequence goes on from JAAESS010000248.1 coordinate 101, forward strand.
AATGTGCGTTGTATAAACTCATTAGTTTTTTTATTTAAAACTAGGGAAAATTGTTATTGTTAAAGAAGAAAAAACTCTCCATGAATTTGGAGAGTTTTTTTTATGTTTTATATCGAATATGAAAAAAATTACTTCAATGCTTCCTTCAAAACTTTACCGGAATGACTATTTGGAAATGAAATTTGTAAAAGGTTTGACATGATTGGAGCAATATCAATAATCTCAGCATATTCGCGACTTCTACCCTTTTTTACTCCTTTCCCAAAGAACATCATTGGAACGTGTCGGTCGTAACTGTATGCTGACCCATGGGTGGTTCCTGTTTGTCGTTTGTAAATCATTGCTGGATTTGGAACCATCACTATATCACCGGATAATTTCTGATTGTAACCGTTTTGAATATAGTTTAGAATTCCTTTTGTGAAATTGGTATTCTGAAGCGTTCTTGCCGTCACTACCTTATTGACACCCTCATAATTGATCATTTCATCAGCTAATTTTTGAGATACTTCAGCTGCATCAAGATCGAGTTCTGTCAAAACATCTCGATTCAAAAAGACCTGGTTGTTCGAAAAGTTTTCAATCACACTTAAAGTACCATAGTGTTTGAGACAAAGATCATTCAAATAGGCTCTAAATGCCGCATAATCAAAATAACCGGAAGGAATTTTTAAGGATTTCAAATAGGCAGGAACAGGCACAACAGCGTGATCGGCTGTTAAGAATAAGGTATAGTTATCTTCTCCGATCTTGCTATCAAGATAATCTAGAAGCTCAGCCATATCAAGATCAAGTCTTAAATAAGTATCCTGTATCTCCTTTGAATCAGAACCATAGCGGTGCCCTATATAATCAGGGCTTGAAAAGCTTATAGCTAAAAAATCGGTAAAATCTCTGTCGCCCAGTTTTTCACCTTCTATGGCTGCTTTAGCGAATTGCACCAATATAGAATTACCATAAGGAGTTTCTTTGATCAAATCATAATTACCATTTTTCTCCTTTAATTTTGTCAGGTCATGAGGAAAAACCGGCTTCTCTTCTCCACTAAATAAACCTTCATATGGATTGTCATCAGCAATGCTTTCCGTATAACTTTCTATGGGATATAAGGTCTCCCATTTCTTCTCCATATATGAATCTGATAGTCCATTATTATTGAACTTATTCACCCAGTCCGGCAAAGCATCCATATAATAGGTTGAGGTCACGAACTTTCCATCATTTTTTCCAACAAACCAGTAAGAACCATTAGATGTATGACCTCCGGGAATAACAGCCGAACGGTCTTTAAGCCCAATAGCAATTGTTTTCCCTTTCATGTTTTGAGACAACCTGAGCTGATCTGTCACTGTAGTTGACAAAAGGTTTACCGGAGATTTCTGTTCATTTGACTCATCAGTTCCTACTGCCTTATAATTAAAATCATCTACGCAATAGATCATTTTTTTTGCATATTTATCGTACCAGTTGTTTGCAATAATTCCATGTCCACTTCCGGCAGTTCCTGTATAAACAGATGCGTGACCTACAGCTGTAACAGTAGGCATATAGCTGTAATGGGCATTCTCATAATTAAAACCTTCCCCTAATAACCTCTTGAAACCTCTCTCTCCATACCTATCATAGAACTTTGTCAAATAGTCGTATCGCATCTGATCTACTATGATTCCAACCACTAACTTTGGCCGGTCAACTTTAGTTATATCTTGAGCAAAAACATTTAATGAGAAACAAATTACACAAAGTGCTACACATAACTTTTTCATGATTTCTATTTTTTGAGGCTAAATTTAAGGATAAAAGCGTGTTTATATGTTTATATGTCAGTCAAATTTTAATATTTTAGCACTATTCAAATCGTTATGAAGTATTTTCACAATATTGGGCTTTATTTTATCATGCTGATGCAGGTTTTCAGGAAACCTCAAAAATCATCAGTTTTTAGGGAGAGTCTTTTCAAAGAAGTTGAAGAACTTGGCTTAAAATCTCTTGGGATCGTGGCCTTTATATCATTCTTTGTTGGCGGAGTTGTTGCCATACAGACGGCACTAAATGTGGACAGTCCATGGATTCCAAAATACCTCATCGGTTTTGCTACCAAAAGATCTATCATTCTTGAATTTGCACCAACTTTTATGTCGATCATTTTGGCTGGAAAAGTAGGCTCATATATCACTTCGAGTATAGGCACAATGAGGGTAACAGAACAAATTGATGCGCTTGAGGTAATGGGAGTAAATGCCCTTAATTTTTTGGTATTTCCTAAAGTAATTGCAGCTGTATTCTTTTATCCTTTTATCGTTTTATTGGCAATGTTTTTAGGTGTTTTCGGGGGATGGGTATCTGGTTTTATGACTGGATTATTTACCTCTGACAGTTATATTGAAGGAATTCGAATGGATTTTCAACCTTATTTGATCAGATATGCACTGATCAAAACTATGGTTTTTGCTTTTGTCATCGCAACCATACCCTCTTTTTATGGCTATTATGTAAAAGGTGGATCACTGGAGGTTGGTAAAGCCAGTACACAAGCTGTAGTCTGGACAAGTATCGTCATTATATTACTCAATTATTTCTTAACTCAAATGCTACTTGGATAAATGATAGAAGTTACAGACTTACATAAATCTTTTGGTGATCAGCACATTTTGAAAGGTGTTTCAGCCACTTTTCACAAAGGAGACACAAGTATGATCATTGGAACCAGTGGGTCCGGTAAAACAGTTTTTTTGAAATGCCTGCTTGGACTTTTTTCACCTGAAAAAGGAGATATCTGCTATGACAATCGTCATTACAGTAAAATGACCCTATCAGAAAAAAGAGATCTGCGTAAGGAAATTGGAATGGTATTTCAAGGTGGGGCACTTTTTGATTCAGAAACCATAGAGGACAATATAAAATTTCCACTTAAGATGTTTACCAATCAAAGTGACGAAGAAATGAAAGACAGAGTGAACTTCGTTTTAAACAGGGTGAATCTGGAAAATGTAAATGACAAATTTCCGGCAGAACTTTCTGGGGGAATGCAAAAAAGGGTTGCGATCGCAAGAGCTATTGTAATGAACCCCAAATATTTATTCTGTGATGAGCCAAACTCAGGTCTTGATCCTAAAACAGCAATTGTTATTGACAATTTGATACAGGAAATTACGGATGAATATCAGATGATCACTATTATTAATTCACATGATATGAATTCGGTGATGGAAATTGGTGAAAAAATTATTTTCCTTAAACAAGGTCTAAAAGAGTGGGAAGGCTCTTCTGAAACGATCTTCAAAACTGATAATGAGTCTGTTACAGACTTCGTGTATAGTTCCAACCTCTATAAAAAAGTAAGAGAAGTATACAATAAAGGATAAGAATATTTTAAACTAAAGTCCTTATCCAATCATGTAACTGATATCATCCTTCTATCAAAATTTATGGGCGCTGCCTGATTTCTAAATTTTTAATATTCAATCGGGTTTCCAGCCATTTTTGCAATTTCTGTTCTTGTTGCTTTCTTTGTTTTTTCGATAGCTTATTTTTCCATCTTACAGAGATTACATTGATCGTATCCATCTTCTCAAAATTGGATACATACTCTCTTGAGTATCCAATCTCCTGCAGTTCTGCATAATTGATCTGAATCTCTTTGATCACTCTGTCAAAATGAACTTCATTAAGATAATATTTCCTCAGATCTTTTTCCAGTTCATTGATCCGTTGGTTTTTTTCTTTAATGGTTTCATCTCTTGAGCTCAGTATCTGATTTGAATTAATATAAAGTTCTTTGATCTTGTCAATATCTTCCCTGATACTTGAATCATCCTGACTTTTTAAAATCGTAAGCTTGGTGTTTTTTAACCCTAAATCACGGATCTGCTCTTCCCATCTTTCCTTTTGTTTTTGAGAATAGTCATTTCCAAAAACATATAATTTAATCTCTTTTTCCTGAAAATTAATACTTTCCTTACTATCACCAATAATATTAATACCCTCTTCCTTCAAATTCTTAATAAATATTTCCGCTTTGGTTGTGTAATCATTCAATAAATACAACTGATAGAATAGAAATATACTAAAGGCAAGTATCACAAAAGCAATCAAAGAGGCAATACGAGAAATTCTTTTTCTTTTGGCCTGATTGATGTACTTAAGCATTGGAAACTTTAAGTATTTTGTAATGACAAATGCAGCAAGAGCTATATAGATACAATTAATTGTAAATAGGAACATGGCACCCCCGAAATAATTAAATTGACCAGTTGCCAAGCCAAAACCAGCGGTACAGAGTGGCGGCATTAGGGCTGTTGCAATCGCTACACCAGCAACCGTGTTGAACTGAGGTTTATTGCGACTAATGGCAATAATCAATGCTAAACCACCTGATATAGCGATTAGCACATCTCTTACATCAGGCTTAGTCCTGGCAAGAATTTCAGGTGTTGCTTCCTGAAAAATGGGAATACTAAAAAAAATAAATGAAGTCAATAAACTTAAAAACACCATTGCACCAAAGTTGATGACCGACCCTTTCAATGTGTCAACATCATTTACACCAATTGAAAAACCAATACCCAAAATTGGGCCCATTAATGGTGATATAAGCATGGCTCCAATCACAACTGCAGTTGAACTTACATTCAATCCTATGGAAGCAATCAAAATTGAAAATACCAAAATCCATGCGGTTTGACCCTTGATCGAGATCCCTTCTCTAATAGTCTTTGCGGTAGCTTCTTTATCAGTATCGCGACGAATACTCAAAAGTTTCGGGATATATTCCTTTAAACTCTGAAAGAAACCTTTAAATTCTTTTTGGACGTCTTCCTTTTGTTCTTGAAATTTCTTATCCTCTTCTACCTGATCTTTATTATTTTCTTCCATAAAAGCACAACTTATCCGTGACCAGAGTAAATGTAGTAAAAATTAATCTTCCCTGAATCTCTTCTCTGCTTCTTTTGATACTTCTTTGATATTTTGCTCCTCTGATTTGGGATAAATCATAATCGTATCATCAGTTTCAACAATAATATAATCACTGATTCCGGCAACTACAATGTTCTTACCTTGAGTAGTACTGATCATATTATTTTTGGCATCGATAAAATATCCCTTCGAATAAACAATGGCATTTTCGGTTTTATCTTTATCAAGCTTATCATAAAGTGAACCCCAGGTTCCCAAATCATTCCAACCAAAATCTGTTCCCATAACAAACACATTTAGAGCTTTTTCCATAATACCGTAGTCAATGGATATATTCTCGGAATCGGGATAATGTTGATTGATAAAATCCATTTCTTTTTCTGTATTCCACAAGTCAGCACCCTTTTCAAATAAATTACACATCGCAGGAAGACTTCTTTGAAAAGAATCAAGGATACTTTTTACACTCCAGATAAATATACCTGCGTTCCACAAATAATCTCCCTGTGCAATGAATTCTTGAGCTGTTTTCAAGTCTGGTTTTTCTGTAAAATTCTTTACTTTTCTTATCTCATCTGCACCCTCTTCAAATTGAATATAACCATACCCTGTATTAGGTCCTATAGGCTTAATTCCTAAGGTCATCAAGATATCTCGTTCCTGACATGCTTCAAAGGCTGACTTTACATTTCGCACAAATTCTGTCTCATCCTCTATATGGTGATCTGAAGGGGCAACGATCATCACTGCTTCACTATTCTGGTCCTTAATTTTAAGCGCAGAATACAAAATACACGGTGCCGTATTTCTCATCGCCGGTTCCAACAATATCTGATTTTCAGTAACCTCAGGCAAATGCTCCATAACCAGATCCTTATACCTCTGATTGGTAGCGATGAGTATTTGATCACTAGGGATCAAGCTTGACAATCTGTTAAATGTTTGCTGGATGAGCGACTCTCCTGTACCCAACATATCGTGAAACTGCTTGGGGTTATCAGGTGTGCTTACCGGCCAGAATCGGGAACCGACTCCCCCGGCCATTATAACTGCGTAATAGTTCTTGTTCATAATATTATCTTAAAAGCTCCACCTCTGCATGTGGGTGGAAAATATATTTTCTGTGTGTGAGTACCTCTATACATTCATATCGAGTCCGCCTTTTATTTCCTTTGATAAAAGTTTTGTTCCGATACTGAAATCGACTGTTATCCGGAATCTCAAAAATAAGCGATTTATCCGTGCTGTGGTCATAATTTCTAAAGGCCAGTGATAATTTTATATCACCGTCACTGCTTGCCCTGGGATTGATTAAATAATTGGCAATAAGTTTTAAAATATCATCAGGAAATATCTCAGGACTGAGAAATGGCAGCATCAGTAATTTAAAGTTATTTTTCCATTCCAACCCGTGTGGTCTGACCTTTTTAAATTCCTGAAAAGTAACCAAATGAGCGTACTCATGCACAAGTGTCAATAAAAATCGATATGGATTCAAATCATTGTTGATGGTAATCTGAACTTTTCCATCGTTGAACCTTTTAAAATCTCCATGTTTGCTGCTTCGTTTATTTACAATTTTCAGGTGACAGGGATATCGATTAGTAAGATCAATTACTTTTTTAATGGCTTCCTCAGGAAGGTATTTTTGGAGAATTTCTTCTTTTGCTTTCAATTAATAACTACTTTTTTGTTTTAATATCAACTAGGGAGTTGAATTTGAAACCTGCAATACCTTTCCGTTGTATACTTTATTTCCATTTAAAGCAAATTCTGAGATATAGTTCGCCATTTCTGCTGCGGATATTGGCGCCTCATAATCCGGAAATGCCTCTTTGAGCATTTCTGTCTGAACGGCTCCTAAAGCCAGAACATTAAAAGAGACCCCTTTTTCTTTATATTCTTCCGCCAAAAGCTCCATTAAGGTTATGACTGCACCTTTAGACGAACTGTAAGCCGCTAATCCGGCAAACTTCATACTGCCCTGAATACCGCCCATACTGCTTATTGCAACCACATGTGCTCCATTCGTTAAGAATGAATCGAGCCTTCTTGTCAATTCAGCTACTGCAAAAACATTGACCTGATAAATCTTCTGAAAATCATCTGTAGTAGTTTCTTTAAAAGGCTTGTGAAGTAGGGCTCCAGCGTTATGAATTAAAACATCTACACTTCCCCAATGTTCTTGGACAAAGCCAAGCACCTTGTCTAAACCTGCCTCTGTAGTGATATCAGTTTGTAAAGCACTTAGTTGACGGTTCTCTGATGCTAATTTTTCAAGCTTAGTCGTATTTCTGCTTAATGCAAGTACTTGATGACCATTATTTGACAACTGTTTGACCAGCTCCAACCCTATTCCTCTGCTGGTTCCTGTAACAAGAATTCTTTTTAAGTTCATATCAAGTATGTTTCTGTTTATGGTTGAAAATTAACGATCAAAAATAATATGCTGATAAGCACCCATGTCTGGCGACACAATACGAGTTACTCCCAATAGATCAAAGGGAACTTGTTGAGCCGCTGACAGATCTGCACTCCCTTTTGCATCCGACAACTCTCCTATGAGAAAGCTATTTTCATTATCATCCTGAAAATCCGGCTCCCCGTTAAAAATATTATTCTGATACTTTTCCGTGTCCTCAAAATCATATAGTGGATTATTCACCAGATTACCTCCCGAATCAAAAAAGTGCAACATGTTATTTTTAAAATTATAATTGAATGCTGCCTGATCATTTTTTTGAAGTAAGAATTCAATATTTTGATTTCCTTCGATAATGCAATTTGTAAAATTTGCAGCTACTAGATCATTCACAAGTTCTTGACCTGAATTACCTGAAGCAGCAGATGACTGAAAATTGCTTATGAGAACAGCAGGAAACTCTCTGATACCATTTGACCAAAAGTTTGCAAAAGTAGCATGCGTAAAATTATAAGTACCTCCTGAGATACAGGCAAGAGAAGACTGTCCATTGTTACCAATAACCAGATTAGATCCTTTTATATTTGTGGCTCGAGCGAAAAGACCAAAATTACTGGTATTGTAAATCTCTGTATTTCTTATATTCAGCATTGGCTCGGCCTCGCTGCCAATTGTATCAACAAGAATTCCAATAATATTATTTTTAATCAGTGCATGATTGATCTGATGATCCTTACTGCCGGCTCGTAACCATATCGTTCCCCATTGACCGGGAATATCCTCGAAAAACGGCTCCAACCTGTCTCCTTGAATGATTACCTTTTTATCAAGTGTCCCATTGATTTTCAGAGATCCATTTTTCTCAACCAACAGACCTGAATTTTCATGAAAATGTATATTTGCCCCCTTTTCGATAGTTAGCGTATTGCCTTGATCAACGCCAACATAACCGTATATTACATAGGGCTTTTCATTGGTCCAGGTATGATTACCCTCCAGGTAGAAGCCCTCAACCTCTATGACTTCTCCATCTTCATCAATACCTAAATTAATTGTTTCCTTTATGCCATTAGCGTCTCTTTCAGGAAATAAAAAATAAGCGTCCTGCACCAACGTGATCAGTTTTATATCCTGCTCATTGTCACCCTGATCAAAAATAACCTCATCAGTATAAAGAGGATCACTTACCTCGGTATAATCTATAGTAGCTTCGACAAAAATATAAATACTGTCTTTAGGCAGTATGTCAATATTCTCAAAAGACTTTCCTGGCTCACCATTTACATTGAGTCTGTAAAATGACTGCTCTCCTTTACCCAATCTGACACTTGGAATATTGATATGGTCATTTCCTTTATTGTAGACTTTGAAAGTTCTTGTGCTCGAGCTGATGTTGGTAAACACAGTATCAAGAAAAACCGTATCCCTTGAAAAAGTTAAGTCACCAGTACTTGGAGTCGTCTCAAAAATATCATCACTACAAGACTGCAGTGATATTAAAACAATAAATAGAAAGAAGATATAACGAAACATATACTATTATTTTTCAATCAATTTGATCTCAAAAACCTTATTCCAGTTTTTTCCTGTTACATATAGTCGGTCATTTTCCTTATCGTAGGCAATACCGTTTAACACATTATCTTCTCCTTTTTGTCCGGCCTTGGCTTGCAGACCCTTTAAACTAACAATCCCCTCTATAGCCCCATTGGAAGGCTCAACAATAAGAATTGAATTCTGCTGCCATATGTTCGCATAGATCTTACCATTCACGTACTCAAGTTCATTCAGTTTTTCAGCTTTCCGCTTATTAGTATATGTCTCAATAAACGAAAGCTCTTTCTGGGTTTGAGGATCCAGGAACCACATACGTTCAGAACCATCGGTTTTTACCAGATAGTCTTCATTATGGGTAAGACCCCAGCCTTCAGAACTTTGACCATATTCAAATGAGCTTTCAAGCTCAAAGCTTTCCAAATCATAAATAAAGCCTATTTTTTTTCTCCAGGTCAATTGATAAATCTTCCCATTTTTGATCGTCATACCTTCCCCAAAATATTGCTTTTCAAGATCTATATTTTGCAATACTTTTCCTGATTCAATGTCAACTTTTCGCAAAGATGACTTTCCATTCTGCCCGGTACTTTCATAAAAGTAGCCATTGTGATACACAAAACCTTGAGTAAAGGCCTGATCATCGTGAGGATATTCATTGACAACCTCATAGGTAAAAACTTCAGGGGCTTTGTCATTTAAAAAGTAGATCGTATTATTTAATTTTTTGCTTTTCCCGTCAAAATATATTGTGGCTGACAAGGCTTGTTTTCCTAATTTATAATTCTTGATATCAATAGTCTCATTATTATTGATCAAACGACCATTAAGAAAATACTGAACAGAATCTATAGGATTATTTTTTTTATCTTGTACACTAATTGTTAAGGGTTTATCTATTTGAATACTTTTGGGAGATTCTAACTGAAATTGATACTTATTACCACATGCATTCAAAATAAGAAGGAATACCACCGCAAGAACGTAAGCAATTTTATTCATATTATTATTTTTTGTTTAAAATAACTAAAATAATGTTTGAGTTTTAAAAATATTATTTAAATTTGCACTCTCAAATTCGGCAGGTGCTGAATCTACTTTTAAGAGAAGCGAAAGTATAAAATTTAAATGAGTTAACGATGAGAAAAGGAATACATCCAGAAAATTATAGAATGGTAGCGTTTAAAGATATGTCGAACGGAGATGTTTTTTTAACAAAATCAACTGCTAATTCAAGAGAAACTATTGATGTAGAAGGTGTTGAATACCCATTGATCAAATTGGAGATCTCTCGTACTTCTCATCCTTACTATACAGGTAAAATGAAATTGGTTGATACAGCTGGTCGAATTGACAAGTTCAAATCTAAATATGCCAAATTCAAAAAATAAGAATTAGTTTCTTTACAAATTTTACAAAAAAAGTCCTTTTTCCAAAAAAAGGGCTTTTTTTATTCACGGTATACCATGAAATTCATCAACAATTCTGGGTATATTTATTAACTTTCTTAGGATAAGCCATTTTAATTTTTAACTTTGATTTAAGATTAATGCTCAGCCTTTGGCAAAGTAATTGATTTAATCTTTATAATATCCCCTCTAATAACGCCTATGAATCATAGATTGAATCTAAACCATTCAATTTGTAAAATATTTTAACCTAATTAAAGATCATGGAGATAAGTGAGGTAAAAGTTAGAAATGAGTTTTTTGTGTCAGCACTATTCGTAGAGAGTACGATTACTGACTACTTATCTGAAAAACTCAACATCAAAGATAGTATCAATTCAGAATTATTAGGTAATCACGATAATGCACTTTCATTCAGTGACAAAATATATGCATTGATGGAGTCTGAAAATCTGTCGATCATAGACAAAAGCAAATTATCAGTCTTTAGAGAAATTCATTTAGAATTCATTGGAAATTCCGGTGCCTATTCTCTAGAAGAAAGTTTTACATCTGATGACAGTAACGATGATTTTTTATTGATCCTTTATCCTCAGAACGATTACCTTCCAAGAGAAGAAAAATTGACCAACGCTTGTTATCAATTGATTGGTGAGGTTTCTGAATTAGTTTCAGATTACACCAATATACCTGAAGTAAAAATGACCAAAAGAAATCGTTTTTTCAATTAATACAGCTTAAAAATCGGAAAAGTTACGATGCTATTTTCCTTTTTATTCATCTTACAATAAATAATTAATATTAGTTCTTAAAATGACCGCAATCGCGGTCATTTTTTTGTTAAATTTGTAGGTATCAATCAATGAAATGGGAAAAATATACAGACAGGCCGTGATGGCGGTCATCATCAATGAGGAGTCAAAAGTACTTATTGGCTATTCACCTCGTGACAAGAGTTATAAATTTCCTCAAGGTGGACTGGAAGGCAAAGAAGATCTGATTTCGGGAATTCAAAGAGAGCTTATGGAAGAGTTGAATTATCATTTACTTCATGATCATATCCTTGAAGTTTATCAGGAAAAAGTAAGGTACCCATTTCCTCCTAACTGCCATCCTGTTTATATGGGTCAGGAATTATCAATCGTAAAGATCAAGCATAGAAATGAAGCCCAGACGATACCTCAAGACGATGAATTTGATAAATTAATTTGGATTTCACCCAAAGATGTAAGAACATACAATTATGAATATCGATCAGATGCCTATCACAAAGCGCTTCTTATCTGTGGCTTGCTCTAAAGATCAGGAGAAATAAGATCAAACTTCAGATTTAAGGGCTTAAGAATCTGAACTAGCATTGGAATCAACTCATCTCCATAAATTTCATAGAATTCAGAAAAATTAGCCTGTCTTTCCTGAAGACTCTGTTTGGGGAATAATTGATCTTGAAGACTCGTAATACGCAATACAATCTCTTCATACTTTCTTTTTTGAGCTCGTAAAAGTCTTTTTTCAAGCTTATCCAAACCATTTAATTGTTTCTTTTCCTGAGCGAGTACGGCGCCACTAAATGACTTATCGGTTTTATCAGATAAGGATTTTAATTTACCAAACATCTCTTCCAAATCATTTCTTTCCTGTGAAAAATCAATATTCACATCCGAGATCTCCTTTACCTTTTTTTTGACCAAATCATTCTGTTTTAGAAAAATATCCTGCTCAGACAAACCTAATCTAGTCATTTTTTTACGCTGCTTTCGATCAATGATCAACACTGAATTACGGAGCAGTAAAATTGGAAAAGGAATCGACACCTTTTCAAAGAAATTTTTAAGCTGCATCCAATAAGCTAATTCTCCACCTCCGCCTATATAGCAAATATTTGGTAATATAACCTCTTGAAACAAAGGCCTCATCAGTACATTAGGACTAAACTTCTCAGGCGATGTTTCAACCAGATCCATCATTTCATCTTTTGAAAAAACAAGATCGGTATTGTTAATTTTATAACGACCTTCTTCGAATAAAATACGCTCTCTGAGATCATCGTCCAGAAAAAATAAATTGACTTCCCTTGGGTTGACCTGAATGGCATAAGATTCACCTAAAGCCTTATTGGTCTCACTCACCTGCTCAAAGCAAATTTGTCTTGTTAATTCCTCCTTTATACAGGGAGTAAACAATCTTTTTAAGTCTGAATTATCTCCGTCAACAATCACTAATCCATAGGCTGCAAAAAGTTCGTTGGCTAAATATCTCGTAGCTTCAGTTAGCGTTGAATGTTTTAAATAAGCATCCTGAAATAACTGTTTTAACTTAACAGCATGTTTATTGCTTCCAAAGTATTCTTCTATCATCTTAAAAACTCCATCCAATCCTTCATTCGAAGTTCTACCAACTGCGCCTTGCACATCTTTATCCCATTGTAGCCTCTTTCCTTTGTAATTGAAATAACAGATCTCTTCAAAATCATGATCTTCAGTGGCCATCCAATAAACAGGTACGAAATTTTTATCAGGGAAATTCTCTTTTAATTCACCGGCAAGATTAATAGCCGAAATAATTTTGTAAAGAAAATATAAAGGACCTGTAAAAAGATTTAGTTGATGTCCTGTGGTCACGGTAAAAGTATTCTTATCCTGGAGTAATAGCAGGTTTTCCTGGGTTGCTTCAGACAAGCTTAAATGCTTTGTTTGCCGCTTTAAACAATCATATAAAACCTTTCTGTCTTCTTTGGAAATGGAGACTGATTTTTCTTCTATCTGATTCTTAAATCCTTCAATATTTGGAAAATTATTATAATACCTTTTCAAGGAATCCTTCTGATCAAGGTAATCACAGATGATCTTTGAAAAATAACCTGTATCCTGAGATTTAACGGTCGAGCTAATTTGTTCCAATGAAATGAAGTTTTTAGTAAAAATACACCTTTTTTAATCTTAAAAAAGAAGGTCTGTTTTTTTTAACCTTGTTTTAAGAATCTTAGGAAGTGAATCCTTAAATTATTCGATACTTCGTTGAAATTAAAAAAATAGTGTGCGATATCTCCTAACCTAGGAGGGTTTCCCGTATAGATCGAAATCCGTGGCTTCCGTTATGGTAATATCGATGAACTGACCAATCTGAAGATAATGTTTAGTGGCATCAACAATAACATTATTATCTACGTCAGGACTGTCAAACTCCGTTCGTCCAATAAAAAAGTTCCCTTCTTTTCGATCAAAAATACACTTAAAAGTTTTACCTACTTTTTCCTGATTCAGATCAAAAGAGATCTGACCTTGAATTTCCATTAGATCTGCTACGCGCCTCTCCTTTACCTCCTCAGGAACGTCATCTTTCAGCAGATAGGCATGGGTATTTTCTTCATGAGAATAAGTAAAGCAACCCATTCTTTCGAACCTTGTACTTCTTACAAATTCTTTTAGCTCTTCAAATTGTTCTTCTGTTTCTCCCGGATAGCCTGCAATAAAAGTGGTACGTATAGCCATTTCAGGAACCATTTCTCTGAATTTTTTTATCAGATCAATTGTTTTCTCGGAATTGTTTCCCCTTCTCATAGATTTCAGAAGCTCTGAATTGATATGTTGTAAGGGAATATCGAGATAATTACACACCTTGGATTCGTTTTTCATCACCTCCAAAACATCCACAGGGAAGCCTGTTGGAAAAGCGTAATGCAACCTTATCCACTCAATACCATCTACCCTCACTAACTCTTTTAAGAGATCAGCAAGCGCTCTTTTATTATAAAGATCTAATCCGTAATAGGTAAGGTCCTGAGCTATTAAAATCAGTTCTTTAACTCCATTGGCAGCAAGACTTTCCGCTTCTTTTACTATTTCTTCTATGGGTGTTGATTTATGTCCACCTCGCATCAAAGGTATCGCACAAAACGAACATGGTCGGTCACATCCCTCAGCAATCTTTAAATATGCATAATGCTTCGGTGTTGTAGTCAGTCGCTCCCCAACAAGTTCATGCTTATAATCCGCTTCGAGTGCTTTTAATAAATTCGGAAGATCATGTGTGCCAAAATACTGATCCACATCTGAAATTTCATTTTCAAGATCCGGCTTATAACGCTCACTTAAACATCCGGTAACAAATACCTTATCTACTGTACCTGCCTCTTTTTTATCTACATAATGTAAGATCGTATTGACAGACTCTTCCTTGGCCTTTCCTATAAATCCACAAGTATTGATCACTACAATATTCCCGTCGTCATTTTCATCTTCATGAACCACGTCTTTGTTATTCGCTTTGAGCTGACCCATTAATACCTCACTGTCGTATACGTTTTTAGAACAGCCTAAAGTGACAACATTTATTTTATTTTTCTTTGAAGATTTTGTGCGCATAATTTCTTAACTCTTTCAATTTCACTTTTAATTCCTCAACTGGTCTGAAGTGAAGGGTGCACTTCCGAAAGGTTCACCACTTGAGTGGTGGCAATAATATTTCTACTTAAAAAAAGAATCTACAAACTCAGTTTTATTGAATACCTGAAGGTCTTCAATACCTTCTCCTACTCCAATATATTTTACCGGAATCTGAAATTGATCTGAAATACCGATTACAACGCCGCCTTTGGCTGTACCATCAAGTTTGGTTACTGCAAGCGAGGTCACTTCTGTAGCTTTTGTGAATTGTTTGGCTTGTTCAAAAGCATTTTGTCCTGTAGAACCATCTAGAACCAACAAAACCTCATCAGGTTTATTTGGTGTTATTTTTTGCATGACCCTTTTGATTTTTGACAGCTCGTTCATCAAGTTTACTTTATTATGTAGTCGTCCTGCTGTATCAATTATCACTACATCCGCAGATTGTTTTACAGCAGATTGTAAAGTATCATAGGCCACAGAAGCCGGATCACTGCCCATCTCCTGTCTTACCATAGGCACATCAACACGATCTGCCCAAACTTGAAGTTGGTCAATGGCGGCTGCCCTAAACGTATCAGCAGCTCCCATTACTACTTTTAATCCCTGTTTTTTAAACTGTGAAGCCAGCTTACCTATGGTAGTTGTTTTCCCAACTCCATTAACTCCTACAACCATAATTACATATGGTCTTTCAGCATCAGAAGGAATTCCAAATTCAGTTTCGTTTCCCGTATTGGTTTTTGCCAGAAGGGCCGCAATTTCCTCTCTGAGAATTTCATTCAGTTCATCGGTTCCAAAATACTTATCTCTTGAAACACGAGCTTCGATCTGTTCGATGATTTTTAAGGTGGTATCTACTCCAACATCAGAGGATACCAGAACCTCTTCTAGATTATCTAACACATCATCATCTACAGTCGACTTACCGGCTACTGCTTTTGATAACTTATTAAAAAAAGAAGTTTTAGATTTCTCCAGTCCTTTGTCTAAGGTCTCTTTCTTTTCTTTGGAGAATATTTTTTTGAACAAACTCATACTTTGATTCTGATTAGGTCGATTGTTTTTGCAACTGCAAAGTTAATTAAAATTCAGAGGATTATCATCTGTGGCCTAAAATCAAAAAAGCCACTTTCAAAAAGAAAGTAGCTTTATAAATATTTTAAAAAGTAAGGATTACTTCTTGCTTAAGTATTCGTTTACTTTACTAGGATCCATAATGCTTTCAACAAATGTATAAGCACCAGATTTTTCTGATTTAACCATTTTTATAGCTTTGGTCAATCTCTTTGACCCTGTTTGTAACGATGCTACTGATTTCTTTGCCATGACTCAATGTTTATCTGACATTCTCACAAAAGTGAAAATCTCTAATTATTTAATTTCTTTGTGAACTGTCATTTTTTTCAAGATAGGATTGAATTTTTTGACTTCTAATCTATCCGGAGTATTTTTTTTATTCTTCGTTGTGATATAACGAGACGTTCCAGGTTGTCCAGAAGCTTTGTGCTCTGTACATTCTAATATAACCTGTATTCTATTTCCTTTCGACTTTGCCATCTTCTTCTTATTTTTTTAGAAAACCATTAGCTCTAGCTTCAGCAACTACTGCCTCAACACCTTTCTTATTGATATTCTTTAAAGCTCGTGTAGAAACTTTTAAAGTTACCCATTTGTCTTCTTCTGGTAAATAAAAACGTTTTTTTACCAAATTAACTTTGAATTTCCTTTTAGTTCTATTCATAGCGTGAGATACGTTGTTTCCAACCATTGCTCTCTTGCCCGTTAACTCACATACTCTTGACATTTCCTGACTGTTTTAATTCTTATTTCAAAACGAGGTGCAAAAATAAATATTCTTTCCTAATCTGACAAACTATTTACACTGTTTTTTAAAATTTCTTTTCTCAGGAGTTCTAAGGCTTTGACAGAAGCTCTTTCAATTACTTTTGTTCTGGGTGTACCAAAGAAAAACTCTTTTACATAAACTCCTGATTGGCTTGCAATACAAATAAATACCACACCTACTGTTTTATCCGTTTTATCCGCTGTAGGACCCGCGTTTCCGGTAGTTGAAATCGCATAATCAGTACCAAATAATTTCCGACATTGCAAGGCCATTTCAACCGCCACTTCCTCACTCACAACAGAATGTTTATTGATCAATTTTTGCTCCACACCAAGCAGCTTTGTTTTGACCGCTGCACTGTAAGCAACCAATGACCCCTTTAAAAAATTTGATGCTCCGGGAATACCTGTGATCATTTTTGAGATCTGACCTCCGGTGCAACTTTCAGCCAAACTCAGCGATTGTCCACTATTTGATAACAATTCATTGATGGTCCTTTCTATGGATGTATTTTCTTCATCTCCAACAAAAATATCTTTAACAAGAAGTCTTAACTCTGCAATCTTCTCCTCCATATTTGATTTCAATGGAGCTTCTTCCTGTCCTTTGGCAGTTAATCTCAAACGAACCCTTCCATATGAAGGTAAATAGGCTAGTTTGATCGAACCAGGCAGGTTATCTTCAAAATCAGCCAATCGCTCTGCAACCCTGCTTTCTCCCAGCCCGTAAGTATGGAGTGTTTTATGGATTATATAAGGAAGATGAAATTTTTTTCTCAGTTTTGGTAAGACTGAAGTGGAAATCAATCCTTTCATTTCATTAGGTACTCCTGGCAATGAAACATAAATCTTCTTGTCTCTCTCGAACCACATTCCTGATGCAGTTCCTAAATGATTCTTTAAGATCACAGCCTTGCATGGTAGCATAGCCTGCTGAAGATCCATCTCTGTAAAATTGTATTTGATCCGTCCAAACAAATGTTTGATATGGTTTTCTATTTCCTCATTACGTTGTAATTCATCATCAAAATAGTCAACAAGGGTTATTTTAGTTATATCATCTTTTGTTGGTCCAAGACCTCCGGTCATTATTACGATATCTGCATTTGTCTCAGCCTCTTCAATGGCCTTTACAATATGTTCCTTATCATCTTGAATAGAGGTGATCTGATAGACAGAAACACCGATCTCATTGAGTCGCTGACCCAACCATTGTGAATTCGTATCAACGATCTGCCCAATGAGAATCTCATCTCCAATAGTAATGATTTCAGCCTTCATCTGTGATTTTTATTTTTTGGTGAACAAAGATAATCATTGATAACCAAAATCTATTTTTAATTTAAAATACCCATTCAATACATTTTCTTTTTAATTTATATATTTAACATCCTAATTTTAAAAAACACCCTAATGAAAAATTCTGTATTATTTGTGATGTTCCTTTGCTTAGGCATGACCTTAAATGCCCAAACCAACAAAGAGCTGGTCACCTCAACTGTATTCAAAAGTGACATCGAGGGGCATATCTATTTTCTGGCTTCTGATGAACTCAAAGGGAGACAAACAGGATCAGACGAACTGGACATAGCAGCAGCTTATATAGCAACTACACTAAAAAAATACGGAGTTAAACCTGCCGGTGACAATGATTCCTACTACCAAAATGTTCCTCTTGAAAAAGTTAATCCTCCTTCAAATATCAAATTACAGCTAAACGATATCTCGGGAGAAGAATTCTTGGGTGTATCAGTAAAAAATATTGATTTTAACGGCGAGGCTATTTTTCTTAATTATGGATCAAAAGAAGATTTTGAAAAAGCTGATGTTTCAGGTAAACTTGTCATCGTTAAAGCGGGAAATGTGGAAACAACGAATCTTAGATCTAAATTTAGCGCTTCAGGAGAGAAAATAGAATTGGCGCAAAGTCTTGGGGCAGCTGGCCTAATAGAATTAGCTGAAATAGATAAAAATATGTTTAGTCGATATGCTCATTATTTCAATGAGGCAAAAACCGGACTAAAAAGTAAAGAAGAAGCTGAAAAATTTATCCATATTTGGATGATGGATGAAGGCATGTCAAATGCCACAACTCTGGCAGGCTCAAAGTCCATCAAGGCAGAGCTCAAGATAGACGGAATTGTTGTTGAGGACTTTTCTTCCAGAAATGTAGTTGCTTATCTTGAAGGATCAGATCCTGAATTAAAAGATGAATTTATTATCTATTCAGCTCACTATGATCATGTGGGAATTGGTGTGCCTAACGCTGAAAATGATTCCATTTATAACGGAGCGAGAGATAATGCAGTGGGAACAGTAACCGTGCTGAGTGTAGCTGAAAATTTGGCCAAATATCCGGTAAAAAGATCTTCATTATTTATTTTGTTTACAGGAGAAGAAAAAGGTCTGTTGGGTAGCAATTATTATACTGAAAACCCGGTCATGCCTTTAAATAAAATGGTCTACTGTTTCAACAGTGATAATGGGGGCTATAATGACACCTCAAAAGTGACTATTTTTGGTTTGAACAGAACCACTGTTGGTCATCATATTATTGACGGAGCCAAGGAATTTGGCTTGACAGCCATTGATGATCCTGCCCCCGAACAGAATCTATTCGACAGATCAGACAACGTGAATTTTGCCAAGAAAGGAGTTCCTGCACCGACCTACAGCATGGGATTCACCGCTTTTGATGAAGAAATCACCAAAACTTATCATCAAGTGACAGACAATCCTGAAACTGTGGATTACGACTACTTAGAAAAGTTTTTTAGATCCTATGTATTGACCTCAAGACTTATCGCTAATGATCCTCAGACTCCTTTTTGGACAGAGGGCGATAAATATCATAAGGCTGGTGTAGAATTGTATAAAGAAGAAGAATCTTCAGTTTTAGATTAATTGGTATATTTATTTCATTCAGTAAAATAGCCATTTAATTTTTCCCGACTTCTCATGTATTATCGAAACAGAGCAAGTTTCTCTAACCAAAATCGATCTCAATGAAAAATTTTTTTTTATCCCTTTTAATTCTGGGTTTTAGTCTCCCTGCCATTGGTCAGGAGTTACTGGTAAAAAGATTCGATACCAACTACAACGAAATAAGTATTGATACTTTTATGTTGGGTGATTTAATTATTATCGGACATGCTAAAAAAGGAAAAAATCCACATTATTTTCAAGGAAAAATTACTGGAATTTTTAAAGATAGAGGCGTTGTAAGGGTTTTTGACTATGCCAGAAGTACCCGATTTATGCCTATTGCCGGAAAAAAAATTCCCATAGATAATATCATTGCTGTAGGTCGACCCGATGAGAAAAAAATGAAAGGTCGGCAAACTAGAGCTATAGCCGCTACTGCTGGACAATTTCTTGGCTCAGCCGTTGGAGGAGATGCAGGGGATGTGATTTTTTGGGGCTCAACAGCCGGAAATGTAGTTTCTGATTTTATCTCTAGAGAAAAACTCAAAACCGAAAGAATTAAGTGTGAAATTTTTGAATTTTGAAAAATATGAAAAGTTATACGATACATATAACAATGCTTATTGCTGTACTGTTCATCTCATGCAACAAGGAAAAAAAGGAAGAAAATCCTGAAAAAAAAGAAGTTACTGAGAACAACCATCAATGGAGTGAAAAAGAAATGCTTGAGTTCGAAAGGAACTGCGTGGGGTCACTTGAGCGTGAGGGTGTTGAAAATGCTAAACAGTATTGTGATTGCCTCCTGGAGTCAAGTATTGAAGCCTATCCTGATCCTTCTGTGGCCATTGAGCTTGAACAAAACGATATTGTTGCGCTTTTTGAAAAATCCAATTGTCTAGATGATCTCTTAATGATCAAAATTGAAGATCCCTGGACAGAAGAAATTGATCAATTATTCCTTGAACACTGTAAAATAGCTCAAATTGAACAAGGGGTTACTGATTCTGATGCAAGCGACTATTGTGACTGTGCCTTAGGAGAAATCAAAAACATTATCCCGAATCCGCACCACGTTATGGCGCTTACTCAAGAGGAACTAAACCATGTTTTAGAAAAATGTAATGATTAAGTTTTTTAGTTGAAAACAATTTGTTCTCTTAATTTTAAATCTTAAAAAAAATGGTGAATATTAACATATTCACTTTTTTTAATCACCAGTTTCGAAAAGGGTTTTTCACCAAACTGGAATTGTAATATTTTTTTTGACCGGTTACCTCCTCTCCCAACCAATGAGGCTTTTCGAATAAATCGTACTCATTATCTAATTCTACTTCGGCGATCACCAAGCCATCGTTATCAAGGGAAAATTCATCAATCTCGAATATATGTCTACCTAATTCAACAAAATAACGTTCCTTATCAATAATACCGGGCTCACAAATCTCCAATAAACTTTCAGCTTCTTGCCTTGTAATTTCTCTTTCCCATTCAAATCTTGTAGTACCTGATTGATTACCAATCCCCTTCACTGTAATAAAACCGACGTCAGCCATAAGTCTTATCCTTACAGTTCTTTCCGGCACAGAGGAAAGAAATCCTTGTATTATGCGCTCTTTTTTAAATGCTTCTTTTTTGAATTCAAGATTCAAGATTAAAAATTTTCTCTCTATTTCTGTATTCTTCAAATGCTATTTTATTTTAATTTGAAACATTACTTTTCCTTCCATTAGTCCCTTTAACTGATCATTAGCCTTTACCCTTCCAACTCCAGCAGGAGTTCCTGTAAATAACACATCACCTATTTTAAGTGTAAAAAATTGCGAGACATAGGCAATCAATTCATCAATTTTCCAAAGCATATGTGAAGATTCTCCATCTTGAACCAGCTCATCATTCTTAAACAATTGAAATTTAATATTATCCAGATCAAAGGTGTCTTTTGGATAAAATTTACCGATAAGAGCACTACCATCGAAAGCTTTTGCTTTTTCCCATGGAAGCCCTTTTTCTTTCAACCGGCTTTGAAGGTCTCTTGCGGTAAAGTCAATCCCTAAGCCAATTTCATTATAGTATTTATGAGCAAATTTTCGATCTATATGCTTGCCTATCCTATTGATCTTAACAAGAATTTCAACTTCATAATGAATATCCTGAGAAAAAGGTGGAATGATAAAAGGATTGTTTTTTAACAATATGGCTGAATCCGGTTTAATAAATACAACAGGCTCATCAGGTCTTTCATTCTCGAGTTCCTCGATATGCTTGGCATAATTCCTACCAATACAGATTATTTTCATGATTCAGATTTACTTATTATTGAAACGATTAAAAGTGTGCAATACAACTTCATCCTTCTTAACTCTCAACGCTGACCTGTTCCTTCTCTCTAAGGAATCCATTTCTTTTTAAAATTAGGCTTTCTTTTCTCTAAAAAGGCATCTCTACCCTCTTTGGCTTCGTCTGTCATATAAGCCAATCGAGTTGCTTCACCGGCAAAGACCTGCTGTCCTACCATGCCATCATCTGTCAAGTTCATGGCAAATTTCAACATTTTAATGGAAGTTGGTGACTTGGCCAGAATTTCCTGACCCCATTCAAAGGCTGTTGATTCAAGTTCATCATGAGGAATTACCGCATTGACCATTCCCATTTCATAGGCTTCCTGAGCCGAATAATTTCTTCCTAAAAAGAATATTTCTCTCGCTTTTTTCTGCCCAACCATTTTAGCCAGATAAGCAGATCCATATCCACCATCAAAACTGGTGACATCAGCATCTGTTTGCTTGAATATGGCATGTTCTTTACTCGCCAAAGTAAGATCGCACACAACATGTAGACTATGTCCGCCTCCAACTGCCCAACCGGGAACTACTGCTATTACTGCTTTCGGCATAAAGCGAATCAATCTTTGCACTTCTAAAATATTGAGACGATGGTAACCATCTGTACCCACATAACCCTGGTGACCTCTTGCTTTTTGATCTCCTCCACTGCAAAATGAATATACACCGTCTTTGCTTGAAGGACCTTCTGCAGAAAGTAATACCACACCTATGTTAACATCCTCCTGCGCGTCATAAAAAGCTTCATACAATTCTTTGGTAGTTTGCGGTCTGAATGCATTTCTGACATCAGGTCTGTTAAAAGCAATTCTGGCTATGCCATCGCACTTCTTGTAGGTGATATCTTCAAATTCTTTTACTATTGTCCAATTAGTTGGATTCATTTGATAAGTTTTACAGATTGTACAAAATAATTATGCCTATTCAACGTTGGATAATTAATTAATCGAAGCGAAATTAACAAAAGTTTAGAGATTAAACTTCTTGTTAATCGTTTTTGTCATGCAAACAAAAAACAATTTAAACTTCATCTCATGAGAAAATTAGTGCTATTATTTTTCTTTGTTTCTTTTATCGGGCAGGCTCAGGATAATATTATTTATAAAAAATTCAACTCCTTCAACCTGAATGAGGAAAGAATTTTAAAAATTTACGTTCCTGAATCTTTTCAGGAAGATGATCAAAATACCTATCCGGTAACGGTTATTTTTGATGGAGAATTTCTCTTCGATGTCTATGTTGCAAACACAAAATTATTTGCATCTAGAGACAAAGCTCCTGAACAAATCGTTGTTGGCATTTTTCAGAACCAGAATGAAGAGCGTTATTCAGATTGTGATTACAGCGAAGATACGGGTCTTCCTAATCAGGAAAGTTCAAAGTTTTATGGTTTTGTGAGAGATGAACTTTTACCTTATATAGATGACAACTATCCTACTTCCCTGTTTAAAACAATCATGGGAAATACATTGACTGCCAACTTTACAAACTACTTTTTCTTGGAAAGTACGCCTGTTTTTAATGCATATATCAATATCAATCCCAGTTATGCTACTGATATGCATGAAAAACTAGAATCTCAAAGCCAGAATTTGATCACACCCTATTACTATTATCTCAGTGGTGGTGATTTTAATACTGAAAAGAGAACTGATGGCATCAACAACACCAATAATTTACTAAAACTTTCAGAAAATCCAAATTTCAAATATCACTATGATGATTTTTCAAATTCTAGTAAAACTGCCTCGATCGGACAAGCTATTGCCAGTGGTATAGGTTTTACTTTTCGACAGTTTGCAGCTATTTCACAGGAGGAATTCGAAGAAGAGATTGCAGGTATGGAACCTGGCGATGCGATTGAATATCTGGAAAGAAAATATGTAGAAATTGAATATTTATATGGGTCTAATGTAAAGATCAGAGAGAGTGATATTTACAAAATAGAGCCGATTATTATTGATAAATTAAATGGTGATTATCTCGAGGAATTTGGAAAAATGATCATGAGATTGTATCCGGAAACACCTCTGGGAGATTATTATATTGGTCTTTATTACGAAACAGGTTTTGAATATAAGAAGGCACTTAAGCATTACAAGAATGGTTATGCTAAAATTGGTTCTGATAATGCGAACTCAGATGGATACTACGCGAATATTGAAAGAGTACTTGAAAAGCAAAGAGCTGAGCGACTTGGCTATTATGAAGAAGAAGTTCCGGAGGAAGAATTAGACAATGAAAATGAAGGGTAAGATACTGAAAATCAGTTTATTTTATAAATTCAAAATAATCTTTTAAAATCCGGTCATTATCTTGATTGGGTGTAAAAATCTCTAGTAAAGCAGGTTTCCCTGTATTTACATAAAACGAAGTCAATGCTGTTTTCAATTCTGATGAATTATTCACGGAGTGATAGTCAAAATCATGCATTTCGCATAAATAAGAAGCATTCAGATTATGAGTTGTTTCAAAAAAATCAAGCGCATCTGAATCTATTGGTCCGGGAATGATCCTAAAGATACCTCCACCACTATTATTCACTAAAATAATTCTAAAATTTTGAGGTACATAGCTGTTCCAAAGCGCATTGCTGTCATAAAAGAAACTGACATCACCAGTGATAAAAACCGTTTGTTTTTTTTGAGTAAAAGCCGCTCCCAAAGCGGTTGAAGTACTTCCGTCAATACCACTTGTACCCCTGTTGCAAAAAACATGAATACTCGGATCCATATCAAACAGTTGTGTATAGCGGACAACAGAACTATTCGCCAATTGTAAATAAATATGAGAGGGCAGCGTATTCAAGATACTTTCAAAAACACTCATATCAGAGTACTCAATACCTTTAAGGTATTCCTTATGCTTTAACCCTCTTTGATTTTTTAAAAGAAGCCATCTTTTCTGGTATGAACTTTCTAATTGTTCGGTCAGGAAAAAAAACTGGCTAAAGAATAATTTTGGAGAAATATTAAAATACTGCGATAGACAATCAAAGGTATCAAGTGAACCCAAAGCATCAATGTGCCAATGTTCTTCAGGCTTGTAATTTCTCAAAAACTGCTTGATTCTTTTAGAAACTACCATCCCCCCAAAGGTCAGCAAAACATCAGGTTTTAGCTCATTAAATTCTTCATCACCAAGAGGAAAAATAAGCTGATCAATATGATCGATAAAATGAGCCCCATGAATGTTTGAAATGGTTTCCGTTAAAATAATCACTGATGGATCCTTGATTAAATGATCCATCTGAATCTGAATCAATTCATCAGGAACATGACTTCCAATAAGCACTATTTTCTTTGGAGATCTATTCCATTTTGATGCAAATTTCTCAAGTTCGCTGACGGCCCAGGGAGTCTCATCTAGCAGTGACTCCGTAGCAATCGAAGCTTGCTTAATCAATGAATCCGTAAAATCATATAATTCCGAAACCGTTTCATAAAGTGGTTCAGAAAAAGGTATGTTAATGTGAACAGGTCCCATCCGATCCTTTGCAACTGTCAAGGCTTTTTTAATTTTTATACCATTTACTTTTTGCAGATCATCTCCTGAGAGCTGAGTTCCTCTGCCCTCTTCAATGAGACAAGTTTCAAAACAGATATGATTTGAAAATACAGCTTCCTGTCTTATGGTTTGACCATAGCCAATATCGATAAGGTGCTTCGGCCTATCGGCTGAGAGAATCAATAAAGGTATTCTACTGTAGTAAGCCTCCGCTATGGCGGGATAATAATTTAATAAAGCTGAACCGGAAGTACATAAAAGTGCAACTGTTTTTTGATCCTGTTGTGCCATACCCAAGGCAAAAAAAGCAGCGCTTCGTTCGTCAACAATGCTAAAAGTCTTGATATCCGGGTGATTTACAAACCCAAGAGTAAGGGGTGCGTTTCTGGATCCCGGAGAGATGACGACCTTCTCAATTCCATGGGCTACACAGGTCTGTAATAACAATTGTGCGAGTTCTTTTTTAGGATACTTTGGCATTTAGCAAATTAAAAATACCAGACAAAAATACGTGAATTTTTTATGAATACTAAGAGAATAAACTGCGGTAATTTCAACTGCCAATTACTGTCTTCATAATTAAACTCTTCTGAACTGTTTCCTGCCATTCCGATAGCGGGTCACTGTCCTGTGTAATACCTCCCCCGACATAAATTACAGCTGAAGGTTGCTGATTCTCTTTCAACTCCATACATCTCAAGTTCACAAAAAGATTAGATCGAGTAGAATTTGAAATGTTTTCTCCGGAAGCTGCAATATCATCCTCATGAAAATTCAATTCTCCAAGAAAACCCGTGTAAAATGATCTGTCGTAACCTTCTTCTTTCAAAATAAATTCCTGTACTTCCTCTCTGGGTAAACCGCAAACAGCTGCAGTAGGATGCAACTTTTTTAGAAGTTCATTCAAATTATTTTCTTGACCTAAAAACCCTTTTATATCATTGCATAAATGAAGTAAATTTCCTGCTTTTCTGGTATAGGTTTCACTTACATGAAGATCCAAGCCATCCAGTGACTTAAGGATATGTTCAGTAACGATTTTTTGTTCTTTTCTTTCTTTTTCACCCCATGACACATCAATTGTGTCTTTATATTTTTGGGTTCCGGCCAGTGACATCGTTTCAAAAGTTGATCCCTTTGTTTTTAAAAGAGTTTCTGGGCTTGCTCCTGCCCATATGCCAATTTGAGGATGATACCAGACATACACAAAAGCCAAGGGATAATTTGACATCAATCTTTTAAAAATCTCAATAACATCGATGTGCTCCAGCCTAACTGTTTCTGATCTTGAAAGGACAGTTTTTATAAAATCACCCGTTTTAATTCTCTGAATCCCTTTTTTTACAAGCTCCAGGTGCTTTTTTCTAGAATTTTCAAGCTTATCATCATATGACTTATTTTTTCTATCAACCGCAAAAATATCTTGATCACCATCCAGCATGCAATTCAACCTTTCTATATTTTCCTCAGAAAATAGTACTGCTTTTTTCCGTCCATCAAAAGGTGCCATGATAAATCCTGAGCCTTTAAAATCATCTGAATATTCCAAACGGTTATTCTTTTGAACAATTGCGTGCACCAACTTGGCTTCCGGTTTTCTATATATCACAAAAGGTAGATTCGAAGCTTTTGCCCTATCAATTTTGTTCAATATCTCTTTAAAATTCATCTATGCTTAAACTATTTATAAGTTCAGTTTTTATGAGATCAAAATTAGTCCAAATTAGTGAATGACCCTCCTCATGAAGTGGAATTAAGGAAAACTTCTTTTTCCCTAACATCTTTTGTAAAAAAATTGAATTTTCATAGGGAACGATAAAGTCTTCCGTTCCATGAATGGACAGCACAGGTGAGGGGCTCAAATTCCATCTTTTTTCATACTTATTTAATTCAGTAACATGTCTGATTTTTTCTATACTTGCTCCCCTGAACACTTTCGGAATCATTGATCGTGTAAGCCTCCAATTATACAAATTCATGGCCCAGAACATCGGCTCAAGATCTCCCTTGACTGCAGCGGCTAATGCAATCTTTTTTTTGTAATTCAAATCTGAAGCCATCACAACAGTTCCTCCATAGGAATAACCAACCATAACGACCTTAGACACATCTAAGTTCCTTGCCAACTGATGTAGTAAATCAACCTCCTCCTGAAGTGTATTCAAGACTTCTCCGGTACGTTTGGGACCATATCCTATTCTGTCATAACTAATCATATTAGCCAGCGTATTTAATGTGCTGTCACTTAAATAACGTTTAAAATCCATGGAGGAGCCTGGAGAGCCATGAACAAAAAAAAGTGTTGGTAATAGCGAGTCAATTTCTTTCTGCATACCGACAACTCGCACATGACGATCTTTAAAAAGCTCATAACTTATGACTGGTTGGTCGATATCGTCCTCAAATTTTTCAAGAATTTCAGTTTCGGAGACAGGCGAAGTAAATGTGTAGAGCAAAAAAACCAGTATACCCGAAATCGTGAGCAAAGTCAATCCAATTATTTTAAAAATTTTTCTGATCAAACTTCGATTCATCCTCAAAAAGTTTAACTTTTAGTCAGGATGATACAGGTGAGCTTACAAATAGATATTAATCGCTGTTTTTCATCTTCAATCTTGATCTCCCAAAGAATTGTTGTTCTTCCTTTATGAAGTATTGTCGCCTTAGCCGTTACGACACCTTCTTTTACACTTCTTACATGATTGGCACTTATTTCAATGCCACGAACTTCTTGATTATCCTCAAGCCGAAAATAATGAGATGCTGCACTGCCAACACTTTCGGCTAGGGCAACTGTAGCTCCACCATGAAGAAGACCCATGGGTTGATGCACTTTTGAATTGACAGGCATGGTTGCCACTAAGTAGTCGTCTCCAATTTCTGTATAAGTGATATCGAGTGTTTCCATTAATGTATTCTTATTAACGGCATTCAGTTTTTCTAAGTCAGTTATGGTCTTCATTCTTGAAGTATAATTATTACATTTTTAACAAGGTAAAAGTAACACTTTTGGATTAAAGTGTTATTTTTGCAAAAAATTTAGAACAGCAGATCATGGTGTATAAAATCAGGGTAATATTGAATACAGAGGAAGATGTAATTAGAGATATTGCGATTGACGCTGGTTCAAATCTGGAAGATCTGCATAATGCCATCACGAATGCATTTGGCTATACCGGTGATGAAATGGCTTCTTTTTACAGATCAGATGAGACTTGGGTTCAAGGAGAGGAACACCCGCTGTTTGATATGAGTGAAGGTGCTGATAGAAAAGTTCAAATGAGTGATGTTGGGCTCGGGGAAGTGCTTATGAAAGACAATGACAAATTACTTTATGTCTATGACTTTTTTAATATGTGGTCCTTTTATGTAGAATTGATCCAATCTGACTTCGATCACACTAATATTGAATTACCCGGTCTGTTATTTTCTTTAGGTATCTTACCAAACGTAGCTCCTGAGATTCAATTCGAAAGTGAAGACCTGTCTGCAAACGACTTTAAAGAGCATGGTTCAGAAGAGGATGATTTTGATGAATACGAGGATGATTTTAGTGATTTTAGTTACAACTAAGCACTGAACAATTGACTTACAGCGTCATTTACAAAACTTTTTAGCTCTTTATAAGAGTGTTGAGCCCCTTTTACTTTCTCTTTTTTATCTGATGATATAGGTGTTGGCGCTTTCGTAATTGCGAACAACAAAATTAAAGACGACTTGTATGATCTCTCCCATATTTTTACAATTCTTAAACTCCTTATCATGCGTATAATCGATAAGGTCTTTTTTTAGTCGCTCCACATTTTCATGCGTCGAAATCTGATCATTCTTCATACATTTCATCAGTCTTCGAATTCTGTTCCCTGTGGCTTTGAGTCTTTTCGCCAAAGCTGATCGTTCCTCCTTTTTATATTGTTCAACCGATTCTTTCCCTAAGCTTTGTTCTACCATTTTCACAAATTCAAAATTATCTGCAAAGAATTGCGGCCTGTATACTTTCAATTTTCCTTCAAAACTTTGCTGATCAAAATCCATTGCCCTGATCCTGTACTGAACCTGGTCAAAATCATAAGTAGGAACAATCACATAATTATAGGCACGCATGTCGCCCAATAATCTTAGGGTACATCGCTCATTAAATTTGACAAACTCCTTAGACAAACGCTGCTTTTCAGTTTTTGATATGTCCTTAAGACTTTCTTCCATGAACATATCTCCTGGAATCCCCAATACATGCTCTTCTATCAAGGTATCTTTATAGATCAAAAAGTTAATGTGATTGGGAGATAGTAAATGTTCAAACTCCAGACCATATACTCTCGAAGCGTCTGCTTTTTTTACATAAATGTATGTATAGTTGTCATTTAAAATATTTCTGACCCTGACCCGAAAAGGCTTTGAATTACCGAAAGTGCAGTAATCAATTTCATCAATTATCAGATTTTCAAGAATCCCTTCACTACCATCACCATGAAGAATATTATACATACGTTTTAGGCTCATGTCAATCTCATTTTGCTCAAACTCGGGATAGTATACCCTGATCCAAAGCGTATCCTTATCATATTTATCATAAACCGTAACAGAACCTGAAAATCGCAATAAATCATCGTAAAAAATTGGGATCTTGATACTTCTGTTATAGGTACTCAGATAGTTATATAACTCTTCATTAATAGGAAAAGTAGGCTTTTTTCTTGAAATTAATTTTTCATTCATTGTTCCTCATTTTGGATACTTTCGTCATTCACGAATTTAATAAACTTTAAGCCCAGAACCTAACTTTAGCCGTCTAGCTTCAAATTTTTAGTAACATTTATTTATTCTGTTCGTCTAATGAATGTCACATCAATCTATATAATTTGGAAACAATCCTATCACTGAACAAACTGCATAAAAAATTTGGCAGAATTCATGCCGTCAATGATCTATCATTTGATATTCAAAAAGGGAATGTTTACGGAATACTTGGTCCAAATGGCAGTGGTAAGTCTACTACCCTTGGTATAATTCTGAATGTCGTCAATAAGTCCTCAGGCAGTTTCAGTTGGTTTGATGGGAGATTATCTACCCATGAAGCGCTGAAAAAAGTGGGTGCCATTATCGAAAGACCAAACTTCTATCCATACATGACTGCGACCCAAAACCTACAGTTGGTATGCAAGATCAAAGGGGTTTCTTATGACAAAATTGATGAAAAGTTAAAACAGGTAAACCTTTTTGAAAGACGGAACAGTAAATTCAAAACCTTTTCTCTGGGGATGAAGCAACGATTGGCAATCGCTTCTGCTCTTTTGAATGATCCCGAAATTTTAATTCTCGATGAGCCAACTAACGGTCTTGATCCACAAGGTATCCACGAGATTCGAAGTATCATAAAAGATATTGCAGCTAATGGAACAACGATATTACTGGCCTCACATTTACTTGATGAGGTTGAAAAGGTATGTACTCATGTTGTTGTGATTAGAAATGGAATCAAACTGTATTCAGGAAGAGTTGATGAAATGACCTCCTCTTTTGGAGTAATAGAAATTGAAACGACAAGTTCTGCGAAAGAACTTTTTGAGGTCCTTAAAAATTATGAGGGTATAGAAAGTACCACAGAAGAAAACGGAAAAATATTTTTAAAACTCAATAAGGAAATCTCAAGTGCTGAAATGAACCAATATCTCATGAAAAATAATATTGTCTTGTCGCATTTGGTTAAACGATTACCAACACTTGAGCAGCAATTTCTCACCATAACAAATAATAACTGATCACTTAATTAAGATCCAGGAATATGTTTAGATTACTCAACATAGAAATTCATAAACTCAAGAATAGCAGGGCCAGTATCATTTTGATCTGTACCTATTTCGCGCTTCTTACTTCAATTGCATTGATCGCGGCGATAAAATTCGATATTGGACCTATTCAGTTTCATCTCGCCGAACAAGGGATCTTTAATTTCCCTTATATCTGGCATTTTAACACCTTTGTTGCAGCTTTTTTCAAATTGTTTTTACTGTTAGTCATCGTTTCCATGATGGCCAATGAATACAGCAACAAAACCCTAAAACAAAACCTGATCGATGGATTGAGCAAAAAGGAATTTATCCTAAGTAAGTTCTATACCGTTGTGCTTTTTGCATTAATTTCTACTGTTTTCGTATTCATTGTCTCGATCGTTTTGGGTATGATCTATTCAGATTATAACGAGATCTCGATTATTTTTTCAGATCTTGAATATCTGGTTGCTTTTTTTGTAAAGCTGATAGGTTTCTTTTCTTTTGGCCTTTTTCTTGGAATGCTGATCAAAAGATCTGCTTTTGCCGTTGGCGCCATGCTGATCTGGTTTTTTGCAGAAACCATTGGTTATAATATTTTGAAGTGGGATGTATTCAGAGGAACTGATATTGCAGATCAAATATTTCAATTTGCACCCTTACAATCGATGTGGCATCTGATTGATGAACCTTTTTCAAGATTGAATGCAGTAAGAACACTTGCAAGTCAGATTGGTGAAGATATCA
The DNA here is from genome assembly GCA_024229195.1 of Flavobacteriales bacterium. Classification (GTDB taxonomy): domain Bacteria; phylum Bacteroidota; class Bacteroidia; order Flavobacteriales; family Flavobacteriaceae; genus Lutimonas. The sequence continues at coordinate 31,928 of JAAESS010000248.1, forward strand.
GCGCAGAACACGGAGTTGAATTATTTGAAATTTTAATCGTTTTGGGCTGGACTTTTATTTTTATTTATGGTTCTTACTATTTATTAAAGATCCGAGACTTGTAAATTAGTTGCCTGAATACACTATTTTTGTAAGATGCAGTTTCAATTAGAGTCCGAATTCAAACCCACCGGAGATCAGCCCAAGGCCATCAATGAATTGGTCAAAGGAATAGTGGATCAGGAAAGGTATCAGGTACTCCTTGGCGTTACTGGTTCTGGTAAAACATTTACAGCTGCCAATGTAGTTGAAAAAGTACAAAAACCAACACTTGTATTGGCACATAACAAGACTTTGGCCGGTCAGTTGTACTCAGAATTCAAACAATTCTTTCCCAATAATGCAGTAGAGTATTTTGTATCATATTATGACTATTACCAACCCGAGGCATTTATACCGACTACGGGCCTTTATATAGAAAAAGACCTATCGATCAATGATGAGATCGAACGGATGCGACTGAGTACAACTTCTTCTTTGTTGTCGGGAAGAAGAGATGTTTTGGTTGTTGCTTCTGTATCATGTTTATATGGTATTGGAAATCCGGTTGAATTCAAAAAAAATGTAATCGATATTGAGGTTGGACAAAGTATCGCCAGAACTCGATTTTTACACCAACTTGTAACGAGTTTGTATTCCAGGACTGAAGAAGAAGCCAAAAGTGGAACTTTTAGAGTAAAGGGAGATACCATAACGATTTATCCATCTTATGGGGAATATGGTTTTAGAATACACTTTTTTGGGGATGAAATCGAAGAGATCGAGAGTTTTAATCTGATCAGCAATGAAATTATTGATTCTTTTGACAGCTTAACGATCTATCCGGCAAATTTATTTGTAACCTCACCTGATGTGCTGCAAAATGCAATCCATGAAATTCAGGATGACCTCATGAAGCAAATAGATTTTTTCCATGAAACAGGTCGTCCGCTTGAAGCTAAAAGATTAAAGGAAAGAACTGAGTTTGATTTGGAAATGATCCGCGAACTAGGCTACTGTAGTGGGATAGAGAATTATTCAAGATATTTAGATGGACGAAAAGCCGGAACCAGACCTTTCTGTCTGCTTGACTATTTTCCGGATGATTATTTGATGCTTGTTGATGAAAGTCATGTGACTATTCCGCAGGTTCATGCCATGTTTGGCGGAGACAGATCCAGAAAGGAAAATCTCGTTGAATATGGCTTCCGTCTTCCTGCAGCGATGGATAATCGACCATTAAAATTCGAAGAATTCGAAGCGATCCAAAATCAAGTCATTTATATTAGTGCAACACCAGCAGATTATGAATTACAACATAGTGAAGGTGTATTTGTAGAGCAAGTAATCCGACCTACGGGATTATTGGATCCTGTACTAGAGGTAAGACCAAGCTCAAATCAGATCGATGATCTTATCGAAGAAATACAGCAGCGAATAGAAGTTGACGAAAGAATTCTCGTTACCACCCTGACCAAAAGGATGGCAGAAGAACTGACAAAGTATCTATCAAGGATACAAATTCGATGCAGGTATATTCATTCTGATGTCGATACTTTGGAAAGAATTGAGATCATGACAGATCTGAGAAAAGGATTATTTGATGTACTTATTGGAGTGAATCTGCTTAGAGAAGGACTTGATTTGCCCGAAGTATCTTTGGTCGCTATTTTAGATGCAGATAAAGAAGGCTTCTTGCGAAGCCATCGCTCTTTAACACAAACTGTCGGACGAGCCGCCCGAAATGTCAATGGAAAAGCCATTATGTATGCTGATAAGATTACGAGAAGTATGCAGCTCACCATTGATGAAACCCAGCGAAGACGCGAAAAACAGACTGCTTACAATGTAAAACATAATCTCTCTCCAAAGCAGATCAAAAAGAATATAGACGACTCACTAACCAAAAACCAACTGGCAACCTATCAATATGATGGAGCGAATGCCAAAGCAACAGAACACGACCTTCAATACCTGAGCAAGTCCGAAATTGAAAAACGAATTAAAGACAAACGGAAAGCGATGGAAGTCGCTGCAAAGGCATTGGATTTTCTCATTGCAGCACAATTAAGAGATGAGATCAAAGAACTTCAACAATTTATGAAATAAGAACCGTACAGGTTCTTCTTGCCTTCAGCAAACAGTTTATAGTTCAAACATCGATATGATAAAAATATAACTATCTTGCGATGTGATATCAATCCTACTGCTTTGAAAAATGCTTTTTTATCAATTTTATTTTTATTCTTTTTTGGCTTCTTATATGGTCAGAAAGAAACTGCGAATTGGTTTTTCGGAGAATATGCCGGACTCAACTTCAACAGCAAGACACCTGTAGCTCAGGTCGGAAAATTAGCAACAAGGGAAGGATGTGCTGCAATTTCAAATGACAGAGGTGCGCTCCTTTTTTACACAGATGGATCCACCATTTGGAATAGAAATCATGGTGTCATGCCAAATGGCACAGATTTATTTGGGAATAATTCAAGTACGCAATCAGCGATTATTATTCCTAAACCTGAGGAAAAAAACATTTATTACGTTTTTACAGTTGATCAGGCAGAAAAGGTAAATGGTAATCAAGGACAAAAAGGATTGAATTACTCCATTATCGACATGAATCTTGACAATGGTAATGGTGATGTAGTCGACGGAACAAAGAATACTCATTTGATAACATATGACACTGGCGACAGTAAACAAAGTGACTGGAAATGCTCTGAGAAAATAGCTGCCACCCTTCATGGAGATGACACCGCCTATTGGGTACTAACCTATTTTGTTGATACTTTCTATGCCTTTAAAATTGATGAAAACGGATTGTCAGATGCACCTATTAAATCGAAAGTAAACAACCGTATCCCCATTGTTGAATGGCAAGATGAATCTTTTTTGACAAATGTATCAGCTGTAGGTTACTTAAAGATTTCTCCAAATGGCGAAAAAATTGGAATTGCTCATAGTTTCACGGCACAGAACAGAATTTCAGGAAAAGCATTTCTATATGATTTTGACAATATTACAGGTATGGTCTCCCCTGCAGGAACGCAACTGGTTGCCGGTACATACCCCTATGGTATTGAGTTTTCTCCTAAATCTAGAAAACTATATATAACCACAAGCAATTACGTGACCAAACGTGGTCAGGAATCATTTGAAGGAAGTAATTTATACCAGTTCAATGTTGAGGCCCCTAATGTACTTGGTACAAAAGTTGAAATCAGTAAATCCGGAACTTTGTTTGCAGGTGCTCTCCAACTGGCATTGAATGGGAAAATCTACAGAGCAAAAAGCTCAGCTGGTGGCGGTGAATCAAGTCTGGCTGTGATCAATAGACCTGAATTAGAGGGTAAAGCTGTAAATTATGACTCGAATGGTTCAAGATTGGCAGGGAATACATTTTCGGGTTACGGACTACCGCCATTTGTTTCGTCAGCCTTTATTCTCACTTTTGATTTTGAATTTACCTGTATCGGAGACGAAACCCATTTTTTCATTACCTCTGATGATCCATATGATAGTTTGGTTTGGGATTTTGGGGATGGGACTACTAGTACTGAAGTAGAACCGTATCACAGGTACGCGGAACCCGGAGAATATGAAGTAAAGTTAACAACTACCTATAATGCTTTTAAAAACAAACCATTAAAAAAGAAAGTAGAAATTATTGGACAGGTTGAAGTCCTTGCCCAACCCTATAGTTTAATTGAATGCGACGTTGATGACAGTCCTGAAGATGGAATCACCACCTTTAATTTGCAAATGGCCAATGATCCAATTAGTTTGGGACGTGGCAATGAGGTTGAGGTTTATTATTATAAAGATCCAACCAGTCTTGCAAATGACACATTGAATATCAAATCACTACCTAATTTTTATCAAAATATCATGCCTGATGAGCCTCTCTTAGCCAAGGTAATTGTTTCAGGGGCTGACTGCTATAATATTGCAGATGTGGTATTAAAGGCGACAAAAACAATTGATTTTGAAGTTGATAAATTATTCGGTTGTAATCAGGGAGATGGCACTGCTCTTTTTGATCTTGCCGCTGAAAAAGAAGGGATCATTAATGATCTTGATTTACTTCCCACGACCAAGATAAGTTTTCATAGATTGAAAGATCATGCTGCAATGGGATATGAGCCTTTAGATGAGAACCATGTTGGTAGTACATCAACAGTATTCATAAGACTGGAAAATAACAATATCTGTTCCGGAATTGGGAAAATTGAGCTCGATTTACCTATACTACCCAAAATCAATTTGGATGAAGAATATTTTATCTGTGCGACCATGTACCCTTATAAAATTGATGGAGAAGTAGATTCATCAGAAAGGCAAAACTACACCTATGAATGGTTAAACGGAGAGAACACCTATCAAATAGAAGCACAGACCGAGGGAGAATATTACCTTACCATTACAGATAAAAAAACTCTATGCAGCTTGGTGAAGAGTATCAAAATCAACACCATAAGCATTCCGATAATCAAAGAAATTGAACTAAAAGAGGAGTTTGGCTCTCATAGTGCGACCGCGCTATTACAAGAGGAAGGAGATTTTGAATATTCATTAGAAAATCCATTAGGACCTTATCAGGAAAACCCGTCTTTTACAGACTTAAAGCCAGGTTCTTATTCCTTATATGCAAGAGATCGATGGAAATGTAATCTGACTGAGAAAAAGTTTTTTATTTTTGGTTTTCCTAAATTTTTTACACCAAACAGTGACGGAGAAGCGGATGTTTGGGAAGTTCAAGGACTGAATCCGGTAGATTTTAAATACTCAGATATTCAGATATTTAATCGTTATGGAAAATTAGTTGCGGCTATTCCTGCAAATGGACACTGGGATGGCACCTACAATGGAAAAATGCTTCCCTCAGATGATTATTGGTTTAGAATTACTGTTACTGATCCGGATAATATCTCGACTACATATATCAAACATTTTAGCCTCTTGCGCAATTAAGAAAGGCTGTTTTGGCATACTTGACAAAAACTGAATACGAATTTTTATCTACCAAACTTCGGTTTCTAACCATTCAACTGCATCTTTCATATAATCAAGATAGGTACAAGGCTCATTGTGAACCAGGCCATCTGCAGTCACAAATGTTATGTCCGAACCGGCAGCAACTGATTCGTCTACAAAACTTTTTGTAATGTCAATTGGAAAGAGATCATCCTCTGTTCCATGAATTACATAGAGCGGAACATTGATCTTATTTGTCTGACCTGAACTGTTAGTTGTATTATATGAACTCGCCAATGGAATAGTAGCTGTGATCAGGTCTTCATAATATTGCGCATAAAACCAACTTCCATTTCCACCGTCACTATAGCCCGTTATGACAACCTTCTTCTGATCAATATTGAATCTTGAAGTGGTCAGATCCATTAATGCAAGCACCTGAACCTGATTGATTTGTTCGTACCACAGGTCTCCATTACTATTCGGACTCAAAATAA
>JAAESS010000249.1 GCA_024229195.1 Flavobacteriales bacterium
GAAAATATTAAAACATATCGTCGTCAACTAGATCAAATAGGATTTTCATTTGATTGGTCTCGTGAGGTGCGAACTTCAAATCCAGCCTATTACAAATGGACACAATGGATTTTCATTCAACTATTTAATTCTTGGTATAATCTAGATTCCGATAAAGCAGAAGATATTTCCACATTAATTTCCATTTTTGAAAAAGAAGGGAATATTTCTGTAAATGCATCCTGTGATGACGAGATTCAAGAGTTTACTCCAGCTCAATGGGAAGCATTCTCAAAAAAAGAACAAGAAGAAATAGTATTACAATATAGATTAACATTTTTATCAGATACAGAAGTAAATTGGTGTCCAGAACTAGGAACTGTGTTGGCTAACGATGAAATTGTGAATGGAGTTTCAGAGCGTGGAGGTTTTCCTGTAGTCAGAAAAAAAATGACTCAATGGTCTATGCGAATTTCAGCTTATGCACAACGTTTATTAGATGGGCTAAAATCTATAGATTGGCCGCAACCTTTAAAAGATTCTCAAACCAATTGGATTGGTCGTTCTCAAGGAGCAATGGTTTCTTTTAAGATAGACAGTCATGATGAAATAATTGATGTTTTTACAACCAGACCAGA
>JAAESS010000250.1 GCA_024229195.1 Flavobacteriales bacterium
AGGAACAGATGAGGCCGGAAGAGGCTGTTTATCAGGGCCTGTGGTTGCAGCTGCTGTAATTCTTCCAGCTAATTTTGAGCATCCTTACCTCAATGATTCGAAACAGTTGTCTGAAAAAAAACGCCAATTACTAAGACCTGTAATCGAAATAGAAGCCTTGGCTTTTGGTGTGGCCTATGTATTTCAGCATGAGATTGACGAGATAAACATTCTTAATGCCTCTATTCTGGCCATGCATAAATCAATTGATGAGATGCACCTTACACCGGAGTTTATTATTGTAGATGGTAATAAATTTAAGGACTATAGAGATATTCCGCATAAAACAATCATTAAGGGAGATGGCAAATATCAAAATATTGCGGCAGCTTCTGTGCTGGCAAAGACCTATAGAGACGATTATATGGAAAAAATCCACAAGGAATTTCCTGTTTATAATTGGATTAGAAATAAAGGTTATCCCACCAGGGAACACAGACGGGCCATTAAAGAATTTGATTCTTGTATCCATCACAGAAATAGTTTTAGACTATTGCCTGATCAGTTAAAACTGGATCTATAGAGCTCTTTCAATCAAGATAAAGAGCGACAAATACTTATATTTGATCGTCATAAAGAAAACTCAATATGAAAAAATATGTAGCCATGGCCCTGATTTGCGTCTTTACTTTGTCCTTTCAAAGCAGGGTTATAAAAGTGCGTCAAGGAGAAATATTTAAAGTAATCCTAAAAGCGAATCACTCCACGGGTTATAGCTGGCAGTGGGAAAACAAAACAAATAAATCTAAGGTGGACTCGGTTTATATGGGTTATGTCTTGTCTGATAAAGCCATAACCGGTTCAGGTGGAAATGAAATTTGGGAATTCAAGGCGAAAAGGAAAGGCGAGCAGAAATTGATCATGATCTACAAGCGGCCCTGGGAAAAAGATGGTGTTATCGAAAAGAAAGAAATTTTAGTAAAGGTAGAGTAGATCATTTAGGGCGAAAAGGCATCAACATTTTGATCCTAACTGTTGATAAATAGGATCACAATATTAACGGTATTCTAGAAATTATTTTTAACTTTAAAGTATACGATCGAACCTGATCTCACATACAATTAAAACCATGTTTGGTTTGCTGTATGTGAGATTTTTTTATGGATTACAGTTCTGATAATTGGGTGAAAATCGTATCATTGCATCTTCTAAAAAATGAGAAAATGATCAAAAGAACCAAGGCCAGTATTCCAAAACTTATCATTCATAAAATAGGGAACAAATTTAACGATACCCGAAATGTTTTTTCAGAAGCTCCTGTGGTTTTTGATGAAGACAGTTATAACTTAATGCTGCCCTATCTTTTGAAGCCTTTTGGGAACCTGACAGAAAGTTTTAGGTTCAACCATCATGCGGATATCAACTTAAATGAGATCAACAGTTATTCTCAGCGATTGCTAAAAGAGGAAGATTTCTTTTTAGAAGCCTCTAAAAATATACTTTTGCATCTTTTTGAGCAATCCAATTCTGCCCAGATCAAAACCGGAGATGTGATCATTGCCCTTTTTGATGATATCGAATATAGTGAAGTGCAGACAAATGCAATCGGGATCTTTAAAATAGAAAGTAAGACCAATTTTTTCCAGACCTATATGGAAGGGAATAGTCTGGATGTTGTTGTGCAAAAAGGGATCAGTACCAAAAAGATCGATAAAGGTTGTCTGATCGTCAACTATCAGGATGATGAGGGAATGGTGGTATTAAGTGTAGATAATAATAATTATGACGCTCAGTACTGGATCAAGAATTTTTTGAATATCAAATATGCGGATGACAAGAACAATCACACGCAATCCTATATAGAATTATGTAAAGATTTTTCTGAGGAGGTATTGAAACCAGATTTCAGTACCCAGGAGCAAAGTCATTTTTTGGCAAAAACAGTTGATTATTTGAAAGAAAATGACACTGTGAACATTCATGATTTCAAGGAGGAAGTTTTTGAAGATGAAGACCAGAAGAATCTATTCGATGACTATAAAAAACTGTTTGAATCGGATAAAGAGATGTTGATCAGAAATCAATTTCATGTTTCTGAAGCAGTACTGAAAAAGCAAAAGCAAAAATTAAAAACAGAGATCAAACTAGACACGCATATTCAGATCAAGCTGGATGTTGAAGCTCCTGATGCCTCTTCTGAATACCTTGAACTGGGATATGACGAAGAAAAGAAAATGAAGTATTACAAGGTTTACTTTAATGAAGAGACCAACTAGTGGGGTAGGTATTTTCTGAATTATAACTGATCATACATCAGCTTGGCTTCAAATACTTTTTCAAAATTCTCTTTGATAAGTGCTTTGACTTCTTCCACCGGAACTTTTCGATTGAGTTCTGCTTCCATTGAGCTTACTGCCTTTCCTCTTATCCCGCAAGGAATAATATGGTCAAAATAGCCGAGATTCGTATTCACATTTAAGGCAAAACCATGCATGGTGACCCATCTGGAGGTTCTAACTCCAAGTGCACATATTTTTCTGGCAAAGGGAGTCCCTACATCGAGCCAAACACCTGTTTCACCTTCACTTCTAACTCCTGTAAGTCCGTAATTGGCAATTGTGAGAATAATTACTTCTTCCAAACTGCGCATATACCATCTTATGTCTGCCTTGAATTCTTCCAGATCTATAATGGGATATCCTACAATTTGTTGAGGTCCGTGAAAAGTAATATCACCACCTCGATTTGATTTAAAAAAAGAAATTCCTTTCTGCTCTAGCTGTTCTTCATTGAGAAGAAGGTTCGAGACGTCACCACTTTTACCTAGCGTATACACTGGAGGGTGCTCTGTAAATAAAAAATAATGAGGACTTTTCTTCTTGACCTCTCGATTTCTATTGGAAAGTTTGATATCAACGATGCCCTGGAAAAGTTCATGCTGGTAATCCCATGCTTCTTTGTAATCCTTTAATCCAAGATCTTTAAAAATAACCTGATTCATCATCCATATTTAGGATTGTTTAATATGATCAATGCACCAATGACTCCTGGTATCCAGGCACAAAGGGTGAGTATAAAAACGATGACCACACTTCCACAACCCTTGTCGATGACAGCTAAAGGTGGAAATAAAATCGATAAAAGGACTCGCCAAATGCTCATATTAAATAATTATTTGAGGTTGCAAAATTCGTTAATTTATTTTGATTACAAGACGCTAATTTTTAGTTTATGTTACAATTTACGGTCCTTAGAAACATTGTATTACCCAACTAAGCCGGCATTATATCATGAAATACTTGATTTCATCAAACCAATAATTCAATATATCATCGATTCCACGTATCTTTGCGACCTATTTTTCAAAAGTTTACAGAAAATGCAGTTATCAGAACAGGAATTAGTTCGTAGAGAGTCATTACAGAAATTACGCGATTTGGGGATCAATCCTTATCCGGCAGCACAATTTAAGACAAGTTCAACAGTGGATGAAGTCTTAAATAATTTTGAGAGCCTTGAAGGTAAGGAGCTGGTGTTGGCAGGTAGGATCATGAGCCGTAGAATTATGGGGAAGGCCTCATTTGCTGAATTGAAAGATGGAAGTGGCAGGATGCAGATCTATATCAACAGAGATGAAATTTGTACAGGTGAAGATAAAACCATGTACAATGACGTATTTAAGAAATTGTTAGACATCGGTGATATTATTGGTGTAAAAGGAACTGTATTTAAAACCCAGGTAGGAGAAACTTCTATCATGGTAAAGGAACTTACTGTGTTGTCAAAGGCTTTAAAACCGATGCCAATTGTGAAAGTAGATGCTGAAGGTAAAGCCCATGATGCATTTAGTGATGCAGAAATGAGATATCGTCAACGTTATGTTGATCTGATGGTAAATGATCATGTAAAAGATACCTTTATCAAGAGAACAAAGATCACAAATTCCATGCGTCAGTTTTTTAATGACAAAGGTTATTTAGAAGTGGAGACGCCTATTTTACAACCCATCCCGGGTGGTGCAGCGGCAAGGCCATTTATTACGCATCATAATGCTTTGGACATGCCTCTTTATATGAGAATTGCCAATGAATTGTATCTGAAAAGACTTATTGTCGGAGGTTTCGATGCGGTATATGAGTTTGCCAAAGATTTCCGAAATGAAGGTATGGACAGAACCCATAACCCTGAATTCACGGTGATGGAATTGTATGTGGCCTATAAAGATTATCACTGGATGATGGAAATGACTGAGGAATTACTTGAAAAAGTGGCAATTGATGCCAATGGTTCTTCAAAAGCTCAGGTAGGAGATAATCTGATCAACTTTAAGGCGCCTTATGCAAGGGTACCGATCTTATCGGCGATAAAAGAGCATACAGGCTATGACGTGGCTGGAATGGATGAAGTTGAATTAAGAGAGGTTTGCACAAAAATTGGACTAGAGGTTGATGAGACCATGGGTAAAGGAAAATTGATCGATGAACTGTTTGGCGAAAAGTGTGAGCACCATTACGTACAACCTACATTTATCATTGACTACCCTAAGGAAATGAGCCCATTGTGTAAAGAGCATCGCGATAATCCTGAGTTAACTGAAAGATTTGAATTGCTGGTCAATGGAAAGGAATTGGCAAATGCTTATTCTGAGTTGAATGACCCGATTGACCAGTTGGAAAGATTTCAGGACCAGTTGAATTTATCAGAAAAAGGTGATGACGAGGCGATGTTTATCGATATGGACTTCGTTAGGGCCCTGGAATATGGAATGCCACCTACATCAGGAATCGGAATTGGAATTGACAGATTGGTGATGTTTCTGACCGACAATGCTTCTATCCAGGAGGTGTTGTTTTTTCCTCAAATGAAACCTGAACGCAATGTGCTTTCGGTTGAGCTGAATGATGATGAAAAGGCTGTTTTGAAAATGCTTCAAAAGGTGGAGAAAATAGCATTGAGTGAACTAAAATCTCAATCAGGACTTTCTAATAAAAAATGGGATAAAACAATAAAAGGTTTGACCAAGAATAAACTAGCCTTAGTGAATAAGACAGATGAAGGTTTGTTTGTAGAGCTAGTGCAGTAAATTACTGAAGGTTTGACTTGAGTCAAACCCTCAGCATATGACAAAAAGGAATCAGGGTTAAGCTGGTTCCTTTTTTTTTGAAGTGTATTAAACCCTGAACCAAATTGGTCACACTATCGTTTTTAATTAACTTTGATACAATCGGATTAACTTTTTAGTCTAAAAGAAAAATATAACTTGAAGATCATGACTAAACAACAGAAAAAGAGGCCAAAGGTGATTACTTTTCTTTTGCGTTTCGCTCTTGTGTTATTTGTTCTTCTCATTCTTATCGCCGGATCCTTACTCGTCTATCTGAATATCAAAAAAAATGATATCAGTGAAGCATTGTTGACATCGGTCAACACAGAGTTAAAGGGTGATTTCTCGGTAAGGAGTATTTCTTTGGGGTCGCTTTGGAACTATCCAAACCTTCAGATTTCAGTTAACGGATTAAAATTTAATGCACCATCTGGGCCAATAACCAACGGAGAGTTGATTTTAGCCGTTGAAGCGGTCAAACTTTATACTGATTTAAGCAATATTTTATCTCAAAAAATTAAGATTGAAAATGTTTATGTCAAAAAAGCCGAACTGTTTATAGAGAGAGATAGTTTAGAAAATATGGTCATCTCTGAGGGGTTTCAACAGATCAACCCCAACCAGAGTAATGTCGATTCGACAGGTTTATCGATACATATTGACAAGATTCTTATCGAAGATTCTGAGTTCTGGATATTAGATCGTCCAACAAAGGTTAATTTACCTTTTAAACTAAGGCAAGTCAGAGGGACTTTTGAATTAGAAAATGATCTTATTCAAGGCATCGCAGAAATTGATCTGGATTCGGTAGATTTTACAGAAACTACCGCATTGATGCTCAATGGCTTGCCAATTCATTTTAGAAGCTCGTATTCAGTAAATATTGAAAAAGACAGAGTCAGGGTAAAAGGAAATCACTTGCTGATTGGAGACGAGCCTTATCAGTTTGATTATGACTATGACTATTCTGAAAAATCATCAATGGATCTGGAGATACTCTCAGGGGAAGGAGGTGTTAATTTAGGAACATTATTTATTGAAGAGCTTGACACAATTAGTGACGATAAAACGATAAAACTCAGAGGACAGGGAGATTTTAATACGGATCTTCACTGGAATCCTGATTCAAAAAAACCTTTTTTCGAGGCGCTTGAGGTAGACTTTTCCTTAGAAGGAAGAGATTTAGAGATTTATGGAATTGACCTAGATGATGTTATTGAGAAATTTAAAAAAAGTCAGAAATTTAATCTGGCAGATATTGGCGCAGTAATGTTCGCAGGTCCTGCTGGTTTGGCGGTAACCAAAGGAACCGATTTTGCCAGACTTGCCTTTACAAAAGCAGGAGACTCAACTCAAGTGAAGCATTTTCTCGCTGAATGGAAAATTGATAATGGAGTTTTGACCACAGAGGATGTGGCCTTGAGTACAAAAAGTAATCTTGTTTCTACTGACGGGTGGTATGACATTCAAACGGATAGTCTGGATTTTAAAATTTCGGTTTTAGACAAGCGGGGTTGTGATCTCGTAGGGCAACGTATCTATGGAAAGGCTTTGGATCCGCAATACGGGAAAGTTAAAATATTTAAAACATTTTTAGGACCCGTGACAAATTTTTTCAGGAATATGGGTCTTGCAAAATGCGACACGATTTATTCAGGAAGAGTCGAATATCCGAGTAAGTGAGCAGTATCTGGACAAGATCCTAATTAATAATATTGAAATTAAATTAACGTGATAAAAGATATGTTTGATGGAAAAAATAGCAGCAAAAATTTAATTCCTTTTGATGGAGAGGTATATTACATTGAAAATTTCTTGGAAGAAAAATTAGCTTGGCAATTTTTTGAAGATCTCAATAAGAACATATCCTGGGAGCATGACGAGTTTATCATGTATGGTAAAAAAATCATTACCAAACGAAAAGTAGCCTGGTATGGTTCAAAACCTTTTGATTATAATTATTCACAGAAAACAAGAAAGGCTGAGCCATGGTCGAATAGCCTTATAGATTTGAAACAGCTTGTTGAGAATGCTTCGGATGATCTCTTTAATAGTTGCTTGTTAAATTTGTATCCGGAAGGATCTGATGGAATGGGTTGGCACAGTGATGATGAAAAAGAATTGAAACCAATGGCGACGATTGCTTCCGTGAGTCTTGGTAGCGACAGGAAGTTTTCCTTTAAGCATAGAGTCACAAAGGAAACAATTTCATTGACCCTTAAAAATGGCAGCCTTCTTCTTATGAAAGGAGCAATTCAAAAACATTGGCGCCATCAATTACCAAAAACAAAAAGACAAATTGACCCCCGAATTAATCTTACGTTCCGGAGCATCATTGATCACGGGTGAGATCGTTCTAATTGATGGCGGATGGACACTAAAATAATATAAAGGATGATTAATTTTCACGAAGTTAAAACAGACAAAGACCTTACAAGCATTGAAATCATGGCAAATACAATTTGGCATGAACATTATACTCCCATTATAGGTGCTGAGCAGGTCAAATATATGCTTGATAAGTTTCAATCGGTACAAACAATGCGCGATCAGATCAATGAAGGATATCAATATTTTCTGATTAATTTTAATGATAATGCCGTGGGTTATCTCTCATTCGAAAGACGTGAAAATGTATTGTTTTTGAGTAAGATCTATCTTTTGAAGCTTGAAAGAGGAAAAGGAATTGGCAGAAAGGCCTTGGAATTTTTGACTAGCGTGGCACAAGGTTTACAATGCGAAAAAGTAGCACTGACTGTTAACAGATACAACAAGAACTCCATTCAAGTTTATACAAGTTCCGGATTCGAAATAAAAGGTGAATTGGTGCAAGATATTGGTAATGGTTTCGTGATGGACGATTATTTAATGGAAAAGAAATTATAATAACAGAGAATATTTATAAATCTTAGCCGTCCATTCCATGCATTGATCTTCTTTGCTGTATTTTTTATTACTCGGACCGTCTAAAGCGATAGAAAAGAGCAAAGTAATATTTCATTCACTATTTAGTCAAATTAACTTGTTTGTTAAGCACAATTAGCGTAATATTGTGTCATAAATACACAATAAAAAAATCATGAAGAAAATTGCGATAAAAGTTTTAAAAGGTATTGGAGTATTGTTAGTGCTGCTGATCATAATTTCAGGGTTTGTTTACTACAATAGTGTGAATTATAATATGTATGATTTACAAGCCGATAAGGAACTTTTGTCAGAGCCATCAAATGAAGAAGGATATGCTGCACTGGCAGAAGAATTGGTAAATCAAATGACGCTTGAAGAAAAAATCGATCAAATGTATGGGGAAAAAATGTGGCAACTTCCAAAACTGGCCATCGGGTTTTTAGTTAAAGGAAGGTTTCCACATGTTTATGTTGGGGGGAATGAGAGATTAAACATTCCGCCATGGGTATTATCAGATGGCCCGAGAGGGGCAAGGGTCATGGATCACGGGATCAATAGTGTAACAACTTTTCCGGTTGGTATGGCCAGAGGAGCCAGTTGGGATGTAGATTTGGAAGAAAGAATCAATGAAGTGATCGCCATTGAAATGCGAGCGAATAATGTCAATTATGCAGCCACTCCCTGTATCAATTTATTGCGTCACCCGGCATGGGGAAGGGCACAGGAAACCTATGGAGAAGACCCTTGGTTACTGGGAGAATTCGGTGTAGCCGCGGTCAAAGGAATTGAAAAGCATAATGTCATGGCTTGTCCCAAACATTTTGCCTTGAATAGTCTTGATAATTCACGATTTTTTGTAGATGTGAATCTCGATGAAAGAACCTTAAGAGAAGTCTATCTTCCCCATTTTAAAAAGACAATTCAAGAAGGAAAACCGGCATCTGTTATGAGTGCCTATAATAAGGTGAGAGGAGAGTATCTGGCAAATAATAAGTACCTCTTAAATGATATATTAAGAGAAGAGTGGGGTTTTGAAGGCTTTGTATCTTCAGATTGGTTTAATGGAACTTATGACGGTATTGGTAGCGTAAAGGCCGGGCTTGATGTCGAAATGCCCTATCAGCAGGTTTATAAATATGGAATTCTTGAAGAGGGTATTGAGAAAGGAGAAATCAATGAGGCAGACATTGACAAGATCGTTACCCGAACACTAAAAACTAGACTTAAATATGCCTTTAGTGATGATCAGGAAGCCTATGGTCATGAATTGATTGAGAAGGAGTCACATATAACTTTGGCGAGAGTGGCAGCAGAAAAAAGTATGGTCCTAATCAAAAATGACAATGCGCTGCCCCTCTCTACAGAAGCAGGTCAAAAGGTTTTGGTGTTAGGTAAATTGGCAAATGCAGAAAACACAGGAGACCATGGCAGCAGTAATTCTACCTCTTTGAATATAACGACCCCTTATGAAGGTATACAAGCCTTAAATCAGACTCTCCAAAACGAGGTTGAACTTTATGATGGTCCTGATACCAGCCTGGCTGCGGATAAGGCAAAGGGGGCAGATCAGGTAATTCTTGTAGTGGGCTATACTTTTGAAGATGAAGGAGAGTATATAAATATAAGTGGGGATATGGAAGGCTCAGCGAAAGCTGGTAAGTTAATTGGTGAAAAAGGGATAGGAGGTGATAGAGAGAATTTAAATTTGTTGCCCGAGGATGAGGCCCTTATTGAAGCAGTTTCTTCAGTAAACAAGAATGTTGTCGTGGTGTATGTGGGAGGTAGTGCCGTCAATATGAATAGCTGGGAAGCTAAAGTGCCAGGAATTCTATTTGCCTGGTATTCAGGAATGGAAGGAGGTTCTGCCTTGGCCAATGTCTTGTATGGAAAAGTCAATCCAAGTGGAAAATTACCTTTTTCAATTGCTAGAAACGATGTAGACTATCCTTATTTTAATCCTTATACGCTTGAGATAGATTATGGTTATTATCACGGTTATACCCTCTTTGATAAAAAAAATATTGAGGTGGCTTATCCGTTTGGCTATGGCTTGAGTTATACTACCTTTAAATACGGCGATCTTCAGATTGTGGAGTCAGAATTGAACAAGGATGGGGTTTTAAGAGCTAGGGTAAATGTTACAAATACAGGAGATGTAGCAGGTGAGGAGATTGTTCAACTTTATGTAGGCTTCAAGAATTCAAGTATCGATCGCCCGGTTAAATTACTCAGAGGTTTTGATAAAATTCATCTTGAACCAGGTGAGACAAAAACTGTTGAAATGGCAGTTGCAATTGAGGATTTGGCCTGGTATGATCCTGAAGTTAATGAATGGAAAGTTGAAGAGATGGAATATGAACTATTTGTAGGGCCGTCTTCAAAAATAGAAGAGCTTATGCAACTTGAGTTTGATGTTTTAAGGAGCAAATAAAAGTGAGAAATTCACTACTGATTTTAAGCTTGGAGTTTAAATTTTAATGAGTCAGGAATTAAATCCGAAGCCTTTTTCCAAGAGTTCGTTGTACTTTTCTTTGTCAAATGAATAGAGGTAAGGGGCCTTGTGAGCGCCTCCTTCCAATTGTTTTTCATGTCTGATGAAAATTTCTAATTTCAGCATTTTACGTTGAAAGTTACCTCGATCTAAAGGTTTTCTTAAGATACCTTCATAAAGCGCTTGTAATTCTTTCATTGTAAATTTTTTCGGGAGAAGATTTATACCAATTGGCAGGTAATTTATTTGATTGCGAATAAATGCCAAAGCCGCACTAACCATTTGATTGTGATCAAAAATTAAATCAGGGAGTTGGTCTATTGAAATCCATTCAATTTTTTCACTGGCAAAATCAGTATTTAGCTTGCATTGATCAATATCTACCAAAGATAAATAGCCGGTTGAAATAAATCTTTCTTGAAACCAATTGGCAATTTTTCCTTCAATTTTGATGGATTTTAGATTTTTTGAAACCGTGTCATCATCTCTTCGGCTAATGTCTCCAAAAGTTTTGAATTGCTCTAAAAAAGGTAAATCAACACCAGTACGTTCTTTTAAGACTCTGATAGCTGCTTTATCCATGTCTTCATCTTTGTAAATAAAACCACCAGGGAGAGCCCAAAAGCTCCCTTTTATCTTCCATTTAAGCGCTAAAATTTTAAGCTC
>JAAESS010000251.1 GCA_024229195.1 Flavobacteriales bacterium
AGTGCAAGCTGGGTCACAGTCACAAACTGAACCTAAAGCAAACAGCTTCGAGATGAGATTGAAAGAGGCAAAAAAACCTTTTAACTTCCTTTTAGTGGGAAAAATGAAAGTGACCAAAGGGATGGAGTCTGAATACCTGAAAGTGGAAAAAGGATGGATGGATATCCATAATATGTTGGTCTCACAAGGAAAGAAAATACGCTGGTCACTATGGAAACCAGAGGACAATTCGTTAGGATATGATTACATTACAGTTTCAGTCTTTGATTCTAGGAGTTCTTTGGATGATTTGTACAATCAGGAAGATATTAAGAAAGCACTGGGTAATGACAAAATAAATAAGTTATTCAAGAAAACACCAGAGACAAGGACCATAGTCGGACAGGAATTGTGGGCTTTAGACGATTGGACGGTCTCAGATGGACCTATAGAATTTGATTCACTGATGTGCAGCTTTATGACACCCGCGGAAGGTAAAGAATCAGAATATATCGGGCTTGAAAAAAAATATTATTCAAAATTTTGGCAGGAAGTATCTAATTCTGACCCTAGTCATCCTGGTTGGCATTTGGGTAGATTATTGTTATCCAGCGGTCAAAAACCTGAATACTCTTATTATACGCTACATCTAAATAATTCGAAGAAACGCTCTACGCTAAATGAAGAAGCAAGGAAAAAAATATGG
This sequence comes from Flavobacteriales bacterium, assembly GCA_024229195.1. Taxonomy (GTDB): domain Bacteria; phylum Bacteroidota; class Bacteroidia; order Flavobacteriales; family Flavobacteriaceae; genus Lutimonas. The sequence continues at coordinate 686 of JAAESS010000251.1, forward strand.
GAGAAAGTGGGGCCTCCGCCAAAGGATGTTAATATGAACAAGCTGAGAAAAATGAAGAATGTAAAATACAAAATGGTTATGGCAACCGATCTGACAACCTCAGCCGTAAGCCAGGAGTGGCAAAAACTTCAAGGAGCATGGAAACATACTTATCCAAATGGAAATTATAGGGTAAAAAGAATTAGCCCATATAAAGAAACTCTAGAATTTTATTCAAAAGATGGCAAACTGCAAAATAGCGGAACATCTCCAATGAAGATTGAAATAAAGAACGGTCTAAAATTCTTTTACAGCATACATCCCAATGGGACATGGCGAAGTATTTATCATATTAAGGATGGAAAATGGTATGAACAATTAAG
>JAAESS010000252.1 GCA_024229195.1 Flavobacteriales bacterium
TCAGTTAGAGCACCACAAGCCCTGCTGTGCAAAAATGATGATGAATGATCAATTCTTTAGAGAGGTGGAATCTAATTGTTGGGATGGAGAAAAAAGAATAAAAGAATGTGATCATCAAAATGTAGATATTCAGGTGCTTTCAACGGTTCCGGTAATGTTTTCTTATTGGACAAGCCCAAAAGATGGTTTAGAAATTTCCAAATTTTTAAATGATGATATAATAAAAGTAGTGGATAGAGATCCTAAACGATTTGTAGGGCTTGGTAATATTCCCATGCAAGATACCAAAATTGCAATTCGGGAACTTGAAAGGTGCAAATCTATTGGTATGAAAGGAATCCAGATTGGTTCACACATCAATGATTTAAACTTGGACGAACCTGCCTTTTTCCCTATTTATCAAGCTTGTGAAGAGTTGGATATGTCAATTTTTGTTCATCCTTGGTGGTGGATGGCTAAAGAGAAAATGGAGAAATATTGGCTCTCTTGGCTAGTGGGGATGCCTATGGAAACTTCTCTTGCAATTTGTTCTATGATTTTTAGTGGGGTGTTTGAGAAATTGCCAAAACTCAGAGTTGCCTTTGCTCATGGTGGAGGTTCTTTCCCTTCAACAATTGGTAGAATTGAACATGGATTTAATGTTCGACCGGATTTGGTAGCGGTGGATAATAATGTGAATCCTAAAGATTATTTAGGAGAATTTTGGTTGGATTCTCTAGTTCATGATGATAAAATGTTAGAATATATTGTGGAACTTGTTGGGGAAGATAAAGTGGCACTTGGAACAGATTATCCTTTTCCACTTGGAGAGTTGGAACCTGGAAAATTAATTCATGGAATGCCTTTCCCAATAAAAGTAAAAGAGAAATTACTCTCTACAAATGCTCTGAATTGGCTAAATATGAAGAAAGAAGATTTCATATAATGAAAGCAGAGGTTCAAATTGGAAATAAAAAATATAAAGTTGATTTCTCAAAAGGAATTGATATTTCTATTCCTCTAAATTTTAATGGAGAGCAGCCCAATACTTATGGAGTAGGGCGAGCAAGTTCACAGCCATATCAAGACGGACAATTTATTGGTGACACAAGAAAAGGAGGCCCTTGTAATTTTGAAACTTATAGTTTCACTCCTCATTGTAACGGGACACATACCGAATGCATTGGTCATATTACTAACGAAAGAATTGATATTTTGTCCTCTTTAAATGAGGAAATGATCCCATCCATTCTTATTTCTGTTGCTCCAGAAAATACAACCGAAAACTATACTCCTAAATTAAACACAGAAGATTTAGTAATTACAAAACATAAGTTAGAAAATAAACTAAAAGGGATAAATCCTGAATTTTTGAAAGGACTTATTCTTCGAACACTACCAAATTCTGAAAATAAAAAAAGTAAAGATTATATGAGAGATCCTTCTGAATTTTTCAGTATTGATGCAATGGAATATATTGTAAGTTTGGGAGTAGAACATTTGTTAGTGGATACTCCTTCTGTAGACAGATTATTAGATGATGGCCATCTTTCATCTCATAATATATTTTGGGAGACAAAAGAGAAAGAATTCAATACGAATACCAAACACAAAACCATCACAGAGATGATTTTTGCTTCTGAGAGTGTTAAAGATGGAAGCTATTTATTAAATCTGCAAATTCCAGCATTTGTATCGGATGCAGCCCCAAGCAGACCTATTTTATATAAAATAAATGACTTATAAAAACACAGAAGCATTTGCTTTACAGCTAGATGAGAATGATGAGCTAAAACATTGCCGAAATGAGTTTCATATTCCGTTACAAAAGAATGGAGAGGAACATATCTACCTTTGTGGGAACTCATTGGGATTACAAGTAAAACGAACAGCAGAATTTGTAAATCAGGAGTTAGAAGATTGGGCAACCTTTGGGGTAGAAGGGCATTCTAATGCCAAAAATCCTTGGATACCTTATCACGAATTTTTAACAAAAAGTTATTCCAAAATTGTAGGAGCAAAACCAACAGAGGTGGTAGCAATGAATACTCTCACTGTAAACCTACATTTAATGATGGTTTCTTTTTATAGACCAACTAAGAATAGACATAAAATAATTATTGAAGAAGACGCATTTCCTTCTGATATATATGCTGTAGAATCACAAATAAAATACCATGGATACTCAATTGAAGAGTCTTTAATAAAGCTTACTCCAAGAGATGGGGAGTCGGTAATACGAACAGAAGATATTGAAGTAATAATTGAAAGAGAAGGAGATAAAATTGCACTTATTATGTTAGGAGGAGTGAACTACTATACAGGTCAGGTTTTTGATTTTGAAAGAATTACAAAATTAGGACATGTAAAAGGAATTACTGTTGGATTTGATTTAGCACATGCAGCTGGAAATATAAAATTAGACCTGAATACTTGGGGAGTTGATTTTGCTGTTTGGTGTTCTTATAAATATTTGAATTCTGGACCAGGAACTGTTGGCGGAGTTTTTGTTAATAAGAAACATCATAACTCAAGTATTCCAAAATTTTGCGGA
>JAAESS010000253.1 GCA_024229195.1 Flavobacteriales bacterium
AAATGATTTCTGTTCATTTTCAATTTATAGTCATAAGCCTCAATACTTGCCCTTAATGCTTCTAATTCGGGTCTATCTGAATAGGTTTGCTCATTCTGTTTAAAAAGCCATGGTTTCAATTCGAAGTGGTATTGTTCAATTTGACCGATATCTTGTCCAGTAAGCACGGAAAGTTTTAAATGAAGCAAGCGTAAATTACCTTCCAGTTCCATCTTTTTTGATGCTAGTTTCAGCTCGGCAGTGCTGATCTTTTCTCTTTCAAAAGGAGTGGCCAATCCGTTATCAATGGCAGCCTTAACTCTTGTTTTTTCTGTAGAAAGACGATTTTCGCTTTCTGTGATCACTACTCTGGATCGTTCCAGTAATTCGATTTTGTCAAATGTGTCTATAACATCTTTGATGACTTCAGCTTTTTCCCTTTCTAAAAGGAAGTTTTTGGCTTCAAGTTTTTTATTACTTGCTTTGGAACCATAATTAACCTGTAAGCCGGAAAATAGAAGTGCTTTTGCAGTCAAATTTGCATTGAAAAAATGCCCTTTTGCATCAAACTGAGATTCTCCATTAAAAATTTCTGTACCCGAAATAGGCAATTGAAATGTCGGAACGTCGGCATTAATACTTGCTGATCCATATGCATATCCCCCATTCATTGTCAATGTTGGAATAAAATTCTGCTTGATTGCCTTAGTCTCAATACTATCGATCATTAAATCATTGTTCGCATTTTTTAAGGAATAACTTTTTTGGAGACTGAGCTGTATCAGCTCCATCTCTGTGCTAGAAAGATTTTCTTGACCGATTACAGTTGTTGCAGCCAATAGAAAAGAGAGTAGGATATAGTTTTTCATAGTGTAATTTTTGTACGAAAAATTATGTGTATTAGTTAATTCATTAATTCATGCCACCAAATATTATTTAAAAAAAAGCGCTGGTTAGCAGCATGTTTTCAAATTAGTTTTCAATTTTTAATATCCAGGAAGCTTCCCCTTGTTGAAGGGTATAACTGAGCGTTTTGTCTCCTCCACTCGGACAGCAATTGGGATCTCCTTCCTTGTAAACTGGATATTTTCTGTAGATTTTGTTGTTTGCAATATATATAGAATCATGACCCATATAGCCGTAATAATCGCCGTCAGCGAGTAGGTCTTTGTCAGATATTTCAGGTACATGTATAGGTGTCATACTCAAATCTTGATTTGAAGCATAGCCGTATATTTTTGCGTATGATCCGGACCCTGCAGAGGCAGTAATCAGGTAAAGTTCATCGAAACCATTTTGATCAAGATCTTGTATCCATGAATTTTGCAATGGGTCACAGTCTTCAATTTTGAGTGTATCTTTTGTATTCGAAAAATCTAGTGGAATGATTTTTAAATCATTGAGACTACTGCTTTTTTGATCAGTAATGAGTTCTATTGATTTACCTGTTGAGGTTTTAAAAACAGTGCCGTCAAGATCGTCAGAAATTTCTGTATCAGCTATTGTTATGCTGTTTTCTGTTGATTGTTTCTCGGATGATGGTGCTGATTTTTCTTGCTTACAAGACCAAAAGAGAATGATAAAAAGGAGAACGGGGAGAAATGATTTCATTTTGATTTAGTAGGTTTTGATTTAAAATTTTGACAAACAGAAATAAAAATAAGCAATAATAGTGTTGGATAAATAAGGATCAAATCAACTCTGATAATTGGATCATGTGGTGGTAGTTTTTTTGCCCATATCCATATTCCAATTTCATAGAAAATGTACCCTATCAATAATACTGCGGTTATTCTTTGAATTCTGCTAGTATTTTTCATCTCAATCTTAGGATTGCTAAAAATAAGGAAAATTTGACTTAATTAAAATATTTTCGATACTGTTCTATCCTAAAATCAAATGTGGTATACTTTTTATTCTGTTTCTTCCGAAACTTGTAATAAGGATCTGCTCCTATTGACCTATTGGCTGCACTGGACGGGGAGATCAGAGATATGGTACGAATATTTCGATCATCAAAAATAAATTCATGAATTTTAGGACGATCTATTGATTCAGTGATCAAATGTAAACCACTTGAGCGCAGTTGACTTCTAAATAAAAATTCAGGACCGTTTTTACTATTCCCACCCATAAAAAGAATACTGGAAATCGATTTATTCTCCTTGATATAATTTATTAGATTTCTTAATTCGATCTGTTGCATGCCCAGATCCGAGGCATTGATTTTTTCTCTTTGACAGCGATGCACCATATCACAAATTCCTATCCCATACTTTTGTAGAAATAATTTTCTTTGTTCAATAGCTTTCTGCGTATTTTCGAATTCCAGATTCAAGTCAAAAATTTGATTTAATAAGGGCCATAGCAAGCCATATTTACTCCCATAGCAGAAATCCACATCTTCATTAAATAAATTACCTGAGGAAAATCTTGGAGGAGGGATTGTTCCAACGATCAACTTAGTCGCATTAAAAGGGATAAATGGAGGGTAAGGATGTTGGTGAATAAACATGTGTAATACTTTACAGATTTATCGGTTTCTTGCGGTTAAATCCCTTTATAAAAGAAAATTGTATTAATGGTTTTAAATATGATTCTGATATCAAGGGTCACAGATCTGTTTTTGATATAATAGAGGTCATACTCCAGTTTCTTGCACGATTCTGCTATATTTTCTCCATAACCATATTTAACCTGTGCCCAACCTGTTATCCCTGGTTTTATTAGATGTCTTGAATCGTAAAGCGGAATACTTTCAATAAGTTGGTCAATAAATATTTTTCTTTCGGGTCTTGGCCCGATAAAACTCATCTCTCCCTTTAAAACGGACCAAAATTGAGGTAACTCATCGATCCTTAAATTTCTTAGGACCTTTCCAAAACTAGTTACACGTAAGTCACCTTTTACCGTCATTTTTGCGCCATGCTTCTCTGCTTCGACAATCATTGATCTAAACTTGATGATCACGATTTCTTTTCCACCTTTTCCTACTCTTAATTGCTTATAAAAAAGAGGCCCTTTATTAAAAAAAAGATTCATGAGCAGAATAAAAGGACAAAGGAAAACCATTATTGAAAGCCCTAATATTGAGGCCAGTATATTAATAAGTTTATGCCATAAAAGATATAAATAATTATGATTATATCTTGAAATAGGAAGAATGCTATAAAATTGCTTCCCGGCGAATTGAAGAGGAAGTGCTTCTTTTACTTCCTCATAAAGTTCAAAGTAAGTTTTGATCTGCACGCCATATCTTAAAATTTTTACGAATACAGAATTGAGTGATCGGGAGATCAATTCTTGATCGTTATCATACACAATGACACCGTCAATTAGTTTTTTAGCTGACATTCTCTCGATTGTTCTTGAAAGTCGAAGCAATTGCTTTTCGTTTGCAGGAGTCACATAAACGCGGAGTATTTTAAGTCCATGGTCATAATTTTTTCCTTCAATGGATAATTTAATTTGTTTCACCAATTTTTTATCAGAATTATCTGCAGTTAAAAGGATAAAGTTTTTTACAAATAAAGTTGTGTGTATTACGGATGCATATAACACTCTCCAAATAATAAGAGATCCTGTAAAACCCGCAATAAAAGTAAAACCGGATACTTTTTGTAAAACTATTGAACTGGTGAATATAGGAGTGGCCACATAAAAGCCGGTACTCACTATTCCAATAAAGAATGCAAGTGGCAGTACTTTACGAGTCTTATTAACGTATTCGAGATCATATAGATTGAATGTAAATGCCAGGATCAAGAATGATGAATATGCATAAATTATACTAAAATAATTTTGTTTAATAAATGCAGTCAGTTCTAATGTTCGATTGTATATCAATTGAGAGAAGAACAAAGTGACCGTCAAGATAAAAAGATCACTCAAAAACAGAAGCACTTTTCGCTCCCATATTCTCATATCGGATAAGTGCGAATTTTTATTTATTCCAAGTGGTAAAATTCTTGATGCCATTTTTTCTTGGTCTGTTGGCAAAGATAATATTTTCACTTTGCTTTGGTGTATTTTATCTTATAATGAAAATAATAAAAAAGGAAGCTAAACATTCTGCTTAATGAGCCAAGCTTTGCTAATCCAACCTGTTCTCTGTAAAACAAGTAATTATGGCGGATAAGATTCCATTTATGATGACTCAATGATTCATTTCTTAATCTGTAAGAGGCAAGGGGTTCCTGTATAGATTCAGCCCATTTGGTTTTAGATAGTATTTTTAGCCAGAGACCCCAGTCCTGTCTTTTTTTATGATCTGTCATTAAAATCTTACCAAGGGCCTCAGTGTCATAAATGGCAGTTAGACATCCGATATAATTATTGCGAAGCATTTTACGATAATCAACTTTAGGTAAAGCCTCTCTGTATTTATTCAAATCCTGCCCCTTATCATCCATAAGATAGAATGAACTAAAACAAAAGGGAAGGTTTTTAGACCTCATGAAATTAATTTGTTTCTCTAGTTTATTTGGGAGCCATAGGTCATCTGAATCTAAAAAAGCGATATATCTTCCTTTTGCTTCATTAATTCCTATATTTCTGGCAATTCCTGCTCCATTATTAGCCTCTAGTCTGATTAACTGAATACGTTTGTCATTATAACGCTTCACTACCTTTACTGAGTTGTCTTGCGAACAATCATCAATGATGATCATTTCAAAATCAGTGTAGGATTGAAGTAGAACAGAATCTATTGCCTCAGCGATATATTTTTCAGAATTGTAAAGAGGAGTAATAATAGATACTTTCTGGTTATTCATTGTGCGAACTCTTATAAGATGTAATTCCCTCGAACATCAATTTTACAAAATTTATGAATGACTCCGAGGATAATTTATGTTTTTTAAATGCAAAAAAGATCGATATGAGATAGGCTTTTTGATTGAACATTCTGTAAAACATGGCACCCTTTGCCCAGATTAAAGCCTTATTTTGCGAAAATTGATATCCAGAAGATTCTTTTGGGTGAATAACTATTGGAAAAGGGATGTATTTAATCTTTAGTCCCATTTTTAAAGCATCCGATAAAAAGATGGCCTCCTCTCCTGTTGGGTAGTCTGATCCAAGTCCAAAATCTTCATCGAAAAGTAACTTTTTATCAATAATAGAAGCAGTTCTAAATGCAATTTCTATAGACGATACTTTCATAATATCTCTTTGATTCAACCAAGATGCTTGCTTTTTATAATTCTTGAATGGCATAGCCTGTTCATCCTCAATTTGAAAAGTGATGATATCGGCATCAGGTGATTCCTCAAAGGCCGCAATGACCGTATCCTGAAAACCTGTTTTAAATTGGACATCCTGGTCAGTAATCAGTCCTATACTTTCAGTTAAAAGATTTAAATTTCGATTTCTGCTTCTGCTGAGTCCTCTTTCTGAAAATGAATGTATATGAAGATCTGGATGATCAGAAAAGAGGTTCTTGTCACAAGCTTTACATTGGTTGACTACAGTGTATTCCACTTTATTTTGAATCAGATCATTCAAGCCTGTAGGAAGATCATCTTCCGGCTTTAAATCCATTGTAGCCATTAACACTTGGACTTTCATTTATCTTTTGTTAGTTTAATAAGTGTCTTGTTCATCGCAAATGCAAATACAGGGAGTAATAAGACAACAGCATTCATTCGATGTCGATATGCGCCACTGATATGTGTTTCAAATAGGGCAGGTACTACCAGTAAGATGAAACTAAATAAAATAATCATTTTCAATGGTTTGATCCTGACATAAAATAAAACTAAAGTCAAACTGATCATGATAAAACCAGCATCTATTAATGGAATGATCTTTTGCAAAGCTATTTCCGGAGAAATAATAATTGGAAAAGGAGAAAATATATACTGAAGCAACAATAAGAATGAGCTTTTGATTGAATTAATTAAACCTGACCAGTCAAGATTTGTACCATAAGATTCTGATCCGAATAGTGCTTCGTGAGAAGCTCGAAATTTAGCAATCCATGAAAATGAAAATCTCATATTATAAAATGAATCGACAATGAAATTAATCAGAAGAATAAAAATAGTCAAGGAAAAAATACTGATCAATATAGACTTTAGAGCTCCTTTTTTCCAAATATTCCAAAGATAAAATAAGAAAATAGCCAACATGTAACTGACACCTCCTATTGGTCGAATCAATGTCAATAAAATAATAGCTGTGAATAAAATAATCATTTTTATCCCCTTTCTGCCTTGAGCTTGTGTGTATAAATCGGTAAGAATATATGTAGATAAGCCAAAGAAAAGAATCATACTACCTTCTCGTAATAAGGTTGGAATGATAATAATGCCTGCAGGATAAAAGGAAGTATATAGCAGTAAATGAGCCATAAAATTGTTGGAAACAGAGATATCATAAAATCGCATTAGCTTCATAAATGATTTACCTATGAATATGATTCCGCAGTAAAAAAAGAAAATATTGATCAATACAAATACAACAGGATACTTCAAACTTAACTGAAAGGGAATATAGTTGATGATGGAATAGAGTTTTACACCTTCGGACCAAAGATCATAATTATTCCAAAAATCCTTAATAATATTGGCATAGTAAACGGAATCAGGCGGAATTGACTTAAAGGGAAACATATGATTCAAAATAAAGAAGGCGTAATAGATCGAAACGCCAAAGACAAGGCTGTAAACGGCACTTTTCTTTACCTTATTTCCATATGACAACAAAAGGATCAACAAAGAGATGACCAACCCAAAATAAAAAGTGCTGATCAAAATAGAAAGCGTATCAAATTCAAATATCTCTTTCATAAAGTCGAGCTCCAAAAATAGCTATTAAAATAGCAACTATTGATATTCCTTGTTCGCGAAACATAAAACTTTCAGTAAGCGAAAAAAGAAAAAGTAAAATCCAAATCCCAATAATTTCAAAAGATCCTTGTTTCAATCCTGTTATCAAAAGAAAAATAGTCATTAAAGAAAAAAGAATTATACCTAAAATTCCATATCGAACTCCACATTCTAAAAAATTATTATGACAGTTTTTTTCTTTTTGCAATTTAGGATATAGACTTTTCGCTTCCTTATAAATACTTGATTTTGAAGAAATTCCACGAAACGATGTTCCGGATATTGGATGCTTGCTTATATCATTGAATGAGGCTTTCCAGAGAGCTGTTCTTTCCAGTAATTTGTTTTCCTCACTTACATTTAAATGTATATTTTGAAAGGGCTGAAGGTCATTAAGTAATCTTTGCTTGACTCCCGGGATTTGAAAGATTGCAAGACCAATCAGAAGCAGTAAAATTAAACCTTTTGCTGCAGTCATTAATTGTTTATTGAATATCAAAAAAATTATATATGTCGCAAGAATCAGGTTGATTGTGATGAAGGATATTTTCACAACAAGTAATATCAAAACCAACAGGAATAAGGCTTGAATAAAGATAGATTTGACCGGTGAGAAATATTTCTTTTCGTTAAAGCTTTGACCAAGTAATATCACAATAGATGCAATGATGAACATAGCGACATATGTAGGATGGGCATGTAAATCAGAAGTTAAATTTTTATACAAAATTTGATTCCACCACTGTTCCTGTTCAATGAAGTTGAAAAAACCAAAGGAGATTATATGAATTGTTTTGAAAAGTAAGAGCAATACTGAATAGAATAACACAGCAAGGATAAAATACTTTTTTAATAAAAATTTACTCAATGAACTTTGCCTGTAGATAATAAGATATATCGGAAATGTTAAAAACAATATGGCTTCTTTTGAAAGATATCGATTGCCAAAAAGGATCAATAGTAAATACAGCAGGCTTATAACTATGATCCATTTTTTTTTGATCAATAGGCTAAGAAAAAATCCCACACGAATAAAGACCAAGAACAAAAGCAAAATGATAAGAATTCTATTCGGAATAAAGTTCAGACTCGAAAAAAGTATGCTTAGCGGTAAAAGGAAAAATGCTATTTTTTCTAATAATTTCATGAATAGATTAATGCATAAAAGTATTAAATTTAACCGACTCTACTTGCGTTCTTTTGCTCAGACTTCCAAATTTTTTCAAAGAAAAAATAGGCAATGGTTAAGATCATAAGCTCACTCAGACTACGAATGATGAGGACACCTTTAACCCCAACACTTTCTATTAACAATAAAAGAGAGCTAACAGACAATATCCCTACAAACAATGATATAAAAGACATGGTTCGTTCTCGGTTCATTACATATAAGCCTTGCCATCCATAAATATTGGTCATTCCAATAAAAAATGGCAGAAAAGAAACATAAACCAAAAGAGAACTAACTTTGCTGAAGTCACTACCGAACAACAGTTGGACGATCAATTCCTTCCCAAAAATAATAACAAGAGCCAATGTGATAAGAACAAGCCCAAGCAGGTTTCTGAATTTTTCAAGTTTATGTTTATATGCTGTTCGATTTTTATTAAAGGCCAGTGCTAAATTCGGATAAAGTGATTTAGAAACAGATTGTATCACAAGATTCTGAATAATAATAACCACTTTCATAGTTGCCACATACAAACCCAGCTCTTCAGCGCTCAGAAAATTCTTTACGATGAGTATGTTCACAGTCGTAAACATTAAGATCAGAAATTCATTTAGAAAAGTAAAGAATGAATCTTTTAAAAGTTTGAATATTTCGGCAAGCCGAAAAATAAAAAATTTGATCTTATATTTAAAAATTATCCAGCACCATGCTGCAAAATTGATCAAAAATTGAGAAATTCCAAAGCCAAGCACGACCAAAGGATAATCGTTTTCATTTTTAACAAATAGCAAAACGAATGCAAGAATAAGTGCTTTTGTAAGAAAGTTTCCAATTGCGATCCATTTGATATTTTCCATTCCCTGAAAAAACCACCAGGATGAAAATAGTCTCGATATCAGAAATAAAAAGGAGTAAAGTAAAACTGTTCTTGTAAAAAGATCATCAAGAAAATAGATACCTGTTAGCCAGAAGACTGGAATAAGAACGATCGAAATTGATATTCTGGAATAAAATACGTTCCAGAATAAGTTGCTGAAATAAGATTTATTATTTCTGTTTCTGCTCAAAAATTTAGACATGGTAAAATCAAAACCATATAGAATGATGGTTCCGAAAAAAGCGGCGAGTTCAATTGAGAATTCACTGATACCATATCTTGCCAATCCTATTGTTCTTGAAACATAAGGGATTAAAATCAAAGGCATAATATAAGATGCCAATTGAAGAATGGAATAGTATAACGTGTTTTTATAGACTCTTTTACTCAACGAAAAGAAATTGATGATTGGTGTTAGTTCTTTAATTGATCATCCTTAGAAAACAGATATCAATATGATTCAGTATTTCATCATATTTAAGATTTTTCATATTGAATTAAAAAATGATTCAATTCTTTAAAAATTAGCAATAGATATAGGAACAAAAAGCCTGCGATAAAACCTAAAATGGCAAAATTTCGATACCAGTCATTAATCTTCATCCCGATAGAATTGAAACTGGATATGACATTGATGACTTTATCCTCTTCCATTAATTTTTTATTGACCTCGATAAGTTGTTGGTTGATCAGCATGTACTTGTCAAAGACCAATAATTGCTTATCATCATTTTCAGTAGAAGAAAGGAAAATATTGGTTCCTGAATTTTCTTTTGTACTTTCTGCCAAAAGTACTTTTTTATAAAGTAATCTCAACGAATCAATTTCAGCCATAGATGCTAAAAGAGCATTTTTCCGGGAAATTAAATTTAAATAAGAAGTAGACTTTACTTTATCGTAATATGTGTTTTTAGTAATTGAATTAATGATAGGTTCTTCAAGTTTTTCAAAGATATAATTGTCTTTTGATACAACATTTACAACATGATACTTATATGATTCAACGGGTTGTTTTTTAGCATAGGTTTTATAGTCGATAAGATTATTCGTCAATGAATCTAGATCTTCCATAAAGTATTTATAAGAAATCAGACTTTGATTATCGTTTGAATAAGGTTCTGCCTCTATCCATGATATGCTTTTTGCTTCATCTAGAGAAATATTTAAGCTTTCAGCAAGTTGTTCGTGATTTTTCTGTTCAATAAGACTTAAAAAATAATCGATGTTCTTATAGAGTTGAAATGAGGAGCCAAAATTAGGTTCAACTGTCATTGAAGATTCATACTTGATTTCTTTAAAACCATATTGATAAATACCACCTAAAACACCTACTATTATTGCAGATAGCATCAGTTTTCTAAAATTATTTCTGATAAATAGTATTTGTAGTAAAATCCATCTAAAAAGTGATTTAAAAAGATTTCCAACAAAATTGAAGACATTGGAAAAACCATTGCCAATCAAAACAAAAAGTTGATTCACATCTATCTCATCCTCTTTGATTTGCTGATGGCTTGGCTTTGGATCAAGATCATTTTTACTCATAAAATGCAAATTTGTTTAAAAGGTAAAAATACTTAAACAAAGCTAAGAATAGCAAATTTTTTAAATGATGTTGAAGAAAGATGGGTTTTTAATGAAAAAAGACCCTATTTTAATACAAAACAAGGCCTTTAAAGTAATATGAAAAGAATTTAGAATGCCACTACAATAGAGGATGTAAATCTATTATTTGTGATGTCTAAATCAGCTGGATTTGCACCTGCGGCACTCATAAACCTGTATTGATCCGAATAAGCAGAATTGTCGTAGGCGAAATCTAGACCAAAACGTTTTGAGAATTTGACGCCAAGACCGAAAGAATATCCCTTTGTATCGAATTCTGTTGATGAACTCTGATATGGTGATTGTATAATTCTGTATCCGCCTCTAAAGCTTAGAATATTGTATTTCCATTCGGTTCCTATTTTGAAAGAATTTGTATTTCTCAATCCAGTATTGAGATCCTGGTTTTCAACAATAAAATTACTTGAAGGCTGGAGTTTTGTGTTTTTATAAGCCTGATAAATATAATCGAAACTAATCAAGCCGGATTTCCCGAATACATAAGCAACACTACCTGTAAACTTACCAGGAGTTTTAAGCTGATAGTCATAATAATTGGGAAGAGGATATTCTGGATCAGGATCTAATTCACCGTTAAAAACATAGGTTTGTCGCTGCTCAAATCGTTCAGATAAATTATACCAGATAGGTGACTGGTATGAAGCTCCCAAACGTAAGCCTTTCGTTGGAGTAACAATAATTCCAAGTCCAAAATTGAACCCACTTGCATAGGTAGATAAATATTCTACATTTCTTACATCCATAGTGTTGCCGGATCCATCATTACTGCTTTCTTCAAAAACAGTATTTTGGTAGAAATCGATATGATGAAAAGCCATTGAAGCACCCATATAAACAATTTCTTTGTAGAGAGTTGCAAAACTAAAATTGAATTTATCATTGATCCCTGACGTATAATTGTAAAAATATTGATCATCCACATTGATATAATTGATATCGTTATCAGGATCATCATCAAAATTAAAATCAGGATCATCCGGATATTCTGGAATACCGCTATTTCCCTGTACAACATAATTATTGTTATAGTGATTTACTACACTGTAATTAAAACCGAAGGCAAACTTATAGATGTCTGAATTTCCATAACTATTCCAACTATTTAATCCACCCATTTGAGAAAATCTGAAATAATCATCATTATTTGGAATAGAATTTCCATAAAAAGATGTATTGATATCTGTATCACGATATGTAAATGTTGTTGAGAATTCTCCTTTATTGTAAACTGCTAGTCCGGCAGGATTAATATCTACCGCTGACATGTCATTACCTAATGCGCCAAACGCACCGCTCATGCCTACATATCTGGCTGTTCCAAAGTTACTTTCTGTTGAGAATAAAACTGCCTGATCAACATAACTTAATGATTGCGCTGATATCACAAAACTGCATAGGTATAGTATAACCAAAGGTATTTTTTGATTCATAGTAAGATTTTTTTCAATTATTTCCTTGACGATGGACTTGATGACGAGGTTGATGAACGACCACTGCTGCTTCTACTTGACATGCCAGAGCTTCTGCTTGAACTTCTGGATAAACTTGAAATACTGCTTGATCTATTACTTGATGAAGTAGACCTAGCCGAACTGCTTGAACTTCTTCCGCTACTGCCGTATGAATTTCTTGAAGCACTTTGACCACTACTTCTATTCGAACTATAGGCTCTTTGCGTGCTTGAAGCTGGAACATATTTTTCATAGCGTTGTATGTTTCCATTACTTCTGGCATTTGAATAGGATACCCTTGCTGGTGTCTTCTGTTTAGTGTAGCCTTGCGTTCTTTTTACAAAGGTGCGGTTGGTGCTAGAATTTGATTCTATATTATTGTAAGACATTTGTCTCCTTCCGGAACTACTTCTCATACCAGAACTACCTCTCATTCCTGAGCTGCTTCTCATTCCTGAGCTACTTCTCATGCCAGAACTGCTTCTCATACCTGAAGATCTTCCCCTTGAACTAGGAGAATATGATCTCGAGGATGAAGATGAAGATTTATAACTCCGGCCACTATTATTTCCAGAATTATACCTATTACTCGAACGTGAGTTTGTATTACTGTAACTCGATCTTCTTGAATAGGAACTTCTGCTGTTTCCGGATGAGTTATATCTGCTACTTCTGCCAGAATAATTGGAAGCGACATTTCTGCTGCCTGATCTGTTAGATCTTGAATTAAATGAATCTGATCTATTGATTCTACCTGTGTTCATTCTACCGGTATTGGTCGCATATCTCTTACCGTATGTTGATCTTTCGTAGTAACCTGGATAATAAGGAGGATAATAACCTGGGTAATAAGGAGGATAATAACCCCATCCTGGGTAATAACCCCATCCGTATCCCCATCCATAGCCGTAGCCATAACAAGGATAACCCCATCCATAATATCCACCCCATCCATAGCAAGGTCCGCCCCATCCAAATCCGGCACCAATACCAACATTGAAGTTGATACTTACACTGGATGTAGTGCGTTCCCATGGAGGATTACCAACATATTGATTTTCAACGTAAACAGTATCTGTATCGTAATTACCTTCATAGGCATCTATATCGGTAAAATATTCTTCGTTATTTTCGTTTTCGCCGGAAAAGTAATTTTGGTAATAATCATTTCGTGTATCCGTGACCATGACGATCTCTTTTTTCGGCTCAGCGGCACTATAAATACCATCATCGTCATTATAAGCTTGCTGAGATGAACCGCATGAAGAAAAACCTACAACCAGAAATCCTAGTAGCATACTATAAATAGAAATATTTTTAAAAGATGTAATGTTTTTCATAGTGACTTATTTTTATGGTTGTAAGGCAAAAAAAAACTAAGTTTGCAACTCATTTTTTCAAGTTCAAAATGAATATTACAATATTTATGCCAAAAATTATTTTTTATGGGTAGTAAACTGACTAAAAGAGCGGAAGATTATTCTAAGTGGTACAATGAATTGGTTGTCAAAGCTGACCTTGCGGAGAATTCAGGGGTTCGTGGAATGATGGTAATTAAACCTTATGGATATGCGATTTGGGAGAAAATGCAAGCCGAGCTGGACAGAATGTTCAAGGAAACCGGTCACGAAAATGCGTACTTTCCTTTGTTGATTCCGAAATCTTATTTCAGCAAGGAGGCAAGTCATGTTGATGGCTTTGCAAAAGAATGTGCCGTGGTTACGCATTACAGACTTAAAAATGATGAAGATGGCAAAGGTATTGTAATCGATGAAAAGGCTAAGCTTGAAGAAGAATTGATCATCAGGCCCACGTCTGAAACCATTATTTGGGACTCCTATAGAAAGTGGATTCAATCATATAGGGATTTACCTTTGTTGATCAATCAATGGGCAAATGTCATGCGATGGGAAATGCGTACCCGTTTGTTCTTGAGAACAGCAGAGTTTTTATGGCAGGAAGGACACACTGCTCATGAAACAAAAGAAGAAGCGATCGAGGAAACTCAAAAAATGCAGGGAGTGTATGCTGATTTCGCTGAAAATTTTATGGCCATGCCGGTAATAAAAGGTACCAAAACAGAAAGTGAACGTTTTGCAGGAGCATTAGATACCTATACGATTGAAGCAATGATGCAGGATGGTAGAGCCTTACAGGCTGGAACTTCTCATTTTTTAGGTCAAAATTTTGCGAAGGCATTTGATGTGAAATATACGACAAGAGAAGGTAAGCAAGATTATGTTTGGGCTACATCCTGGGGTGTTTCAACCCGTTTGATGGGTGCCTTGGTCATGTCTCATAGTGATGATTTTGGCTTAGTACTGCCTCCTAAACTTGCTCCAATACAAGTGGTCATTGTACCAATTTACAGAAGTGAAGAGCAACTACAACAGATTGATGAAAGAGTAGGAGAGTTGACAAAAGAATTACGTGCAAAGGGTATTTCAGTAAAATATGACAACCGAACCACATATAAGCCCGGATGGAAATTTGCTGAATACGAATTGAAAGGTGTTCCCTTAAGAATGGCCATAGGTCCTAGAGATCTTGAAAATAACACTGTCGAATTAGCTCGACGTGATACACTCGAAAAAGAAAACTTGAGTCAGGATGTATTAATTGACAGAATAGAAACTCTTTTGGTTGAGATTCAGGATAACCTCTTTAAAAAGGCCTTGGATTTTAGAAACGAATTGATCACTGAGGTTGACAATTTTGATGAATTTAAAGAAGTTTTAAATTCAAAGGGTGGATTTTTATCCGCACATTGGGATGGTAGTTCAGAAACAGAAGAAAAGATCAAAAATATGACTAAGGCTACAATCAGATGTATACCCAATAATGCGCAAGAAGAAGAAGGGAAATGCGTGCTAAGTGGTAAGCCATCCTCGAAAAGGGTACTGTTCGCAAAAGCATATTAAAAAAATAAAAAAAAATTAAAAAAGTACTTGCAGAGTTGAAATAATGTATTAATTTTGCACTCGCTTTGATAAATAAAAGCACACTCTTGGCCCGTTCGTCTATCGGCTAGGACGC
>JAAESS010000254.1 GCA_024229195.1 Flavobacteriales bacterium
ATATTCATTAAGAGTCGGAACAGCGTCTTTAAGCTTGTCCATACTCTTGACTGCATAGGAAGCATCGATTCTTAAATTCATACCTCCTTCTTTTGCCAATTCTGAGATAATCGGATAGATATCTTCATCCAAAGGTGCAAAGACACCTGCATCATAAATGGATGTGTATCCTAATTCATTCATCATTTCAGCAACTCCTTGCATCGAAGGTTTCAATCTTTCCGCCTGAATAATATTCAAATTATCGAGTATGTATACAAAGGCTGCTATTTCAACAATCACTCCGGTTGGTCGGCCATCTTCATCTCTTTCATAAAAACTGTATCCTGGCATTGGGTCTGGAAATGACTCATCAATTCCTAACATCTCAAACACCTTTGAATTTGCCCAGCCACCATGACCACCAGATTCAATCATAATGATTGGCCTGCTTGCATCTAATTTGTCCAACATTTCCTTGTTCAAGTCAAACTGTCCTTGAAAAAATCCACCAAAACCAAAGATGACTTCTTCATCAGGATTATTTTTAATATACTCGTCCATTTCTGAGAGAAGTATAGATATATCAGCAGTTGGTTCGGCCATGTATCCTGAGGAGAGCATAGCAGTGAGTAATGGATGGGCGTGCGAATCGATAAAACCAGGGAGAATGAGTTTGCCATTTACATCAAGCTCTTGGGTTTCTGGTCCGTATAAAGACTCCAATCCTTCTTCATTTCCAACATATACAATAGAATCGCCACTGACGGCAATAGATTCTGCCCAAGGACTTTCACTGTTGACAGTGTATACTTTTGCGTTTTTGAAAATAAAATCAGCCTTTAATTCCTGGTTTGACTTAACGTTTTCTTGACATGATATCAATAAAAGCACAGCCATCGTAGCGATTACGGATAGATTTTTCATAAGTAGTTGTATTTATTAGTGTTAAGATAAAGATAAGGAATATTTTTTGTGTAATATTTATTACACTAAAAACTACTTGTAAAAAATTGAATGATCAACTACTTTTAGGTACACCTGTTGCATTTTTAATCGGGAACAATTTTTTGTTAAAAAGTATGAATGAGCGGGGGAGTTATCATTTTAACCGAGTTAGTCCCGTCCAGACCGCAACTTTTTTAAGAAACAATTTATCGTATATTGTAAATGAAGTTTATCAAATGAATTTTAACCAGCTTCTCAATAAAAAACGCATTGAAGTGGTTATAAAAAAACTAAATGCGAAAGATGATTGGGACAAACTTAGCTTGTCTGGAATTTCACAGGAAGTAGGATTTAAGTCCAGAACTACATTTATCAAAGCTTTCAAATCTAATATGGGAATGACCCCTTCGAAGTACATAAATTCGCTTT
The DNA here is from genome assembly GCA_024229195.1 of Flavobacteriales bacterium. Classification (GTDB taxonomy): domain Bacteria; phylum Bacteroidota; class Bacteroidia; order Flavobacteriales; family Flavobacteriaceae; genus Lutimonas. The sequence goes on from JAAESS010000254.1 coordinate 1,357, forward strand.
CCTGAAGACCTTTACTACGGGTTTTTTCAATATTAATTTGTTCAATTGTATAATCTTAAACGTTTTTCCTAGCAAATCACTTGGTTTTATAGACTGTCAATTTGTATCTTAGTAGCAACTAAAAAAATTAAAAATATCTTTTCTGTTCGTGCGATTATAATCATAATCTCATGGGTCATTTACATGATGTTTTATAATTGAATAATATTTTTTGAGTCTTTTAAAAGAGGTGTCGAACTGGTTAAAACTGGTGACGATCATAACCTCATAATAATATTTTACAAAAAACTGAACCTCCAATCATGAAAAAAATAATATTTCTTTTTCTTATCTCTTTAATAACGTTTAGTTGTGCAAAAAAAACTCAAAATTCAGAAGGTGATCAGGACATAGTCCCTCTTGAGGAAGTTCTGCCAAAACTTGTTTTGTACACCGGCGGCGATATTATCACAATGGATGGAGATACTTATAATCTGGTCGAGGCCGTGGTAACATCAGGAGATGAAATCGTCTTTGCAGGTTCGCAAAATGATGCCAGGAAATCTTATCCAAATGCAAAATTACATCAACTTAACGGCAATACTTTAATGCCAGGTTTTGTAGAGCCTCATGTACATCCTTCTCTCGCAGCAACAATGCTTCCTAATGAAATTATAGCACCTTATGACTGGGTGCTGCCAACAGGAACTAAAAAAGGAGTTTCAGGCCATGAAAACTATATTGATGCTATTACCAAATCAATTACTGAAAATGCAAAAGATGGAGAAATGTACTTCATTTGGGGATATCACCAACTGTGGCACGGAGACTTATCAAGAGATATCATTAATGCTATTACTAAAGATAAACCAGTTGGTATTATTCATAGATCTTTTCATGAAATCTACTTAAATGATGGCGCTATTGAATTACTAGGTATTAAGGCAGATGATTATAAAGGAAACCCGCAAGTAGAATGGGATAAAGGTCATTTTTATGAAGGCGGATGGTTGGAACTCGTTCCAAAAATGGCTCCTATTATGCTAGAATCAACACGATATATGGAAGGTTTGGGTATGATGACTCAATTAATACAAAAAAATGGGATTACTAGTATAGCTGAACCAGGTTTCCCTAGCTCTGATTTCAATGGAGAGTTAGCTTTATTAAAGAAAGAGATGGCTAAAAACCCACCATATGATGTTTATCTAATTCCAAGTGGAACACAACTTTTTGGAATGAAAGGAGGAAATGAAGAGGCTATGGCTTTTATGGAAACGTTAACTGATACTTACAGTACCGATAATATTCATTTCTTACCAAAACAGGTGAAATTATTTTCAGATGGAGCGATTTATTCTCAATTAATGCAAATGAAAGATAATTATACAGATGGTCACCATGGTGAATGGATGACGCCTCTGGATTTATTTCAAGAGCAAATTAGTATGTATTGGGATAATGATTATAAAATACATGTGCACTCTAATGGAGATAAAGGGATTCAACAAGTACTCGATTATTTAGAATTAGATCAAGACAGAAAAGCCAGACAAAATCATCGTTTTACACTACATCATATGGGATATTATACAGATGACATGGCGCAGCAAATAAAAGATCTTGGTGTTGAGGCCTCTGTCAATCCATATTATTTATGGGCTTTAGCTGATAAGTACAGTGAAAATGGACTAGGAAAAGAGAGAGGTGAAAATTTAGTCAGAATTAACAGCCTTGTGAAAAGGGATATCCCTGTTTCTTTTCATTCTGATTTTTCCATGGCTCCAATGGAGCCACTCACCCTGGCATGGACTGCAATTAACAGAGTTACTTCTGAAGAAAACGCTTTCTCACAAGATCAAAAAATATCGGTTTATGAAGCTATGAGAGCAATCACAATTGATGCAGCAAGAACCATAAATCAGGAAAAACAAATAGGTTCGATTGCACAAGGAAAAAGAGCAAACTTAGTCATACTCAATGAAAATCCGTTTGTATTGGATCCTATGGAAATTAAAAACATTAAAGTATTGGCAACTGTTTTTGAAGGTGATTTTAATATTGTAAAATCCAATAATTTAAGGGGAACAAAAGTAAAATAACAAAAACTTAATCATTATGAATCAATTTAGACAATTAGCAATCCTGATCCTGGTCATTTTTTCAGGATGTAATGAATCCAAAAAAGGCTCAGGACAAGATGAAATAACAAATGAACCTTATAAACTCCGGCAAACAATATATCACGGTGGCGATATTGTTACCATGGCAGGAGATTCCTCGAGTTATGTTGAAGCCGTCGTACAACGTGAAGGTAAAATTATATTTACCGGAAGCAAAGAAGATGCCTTGGCGCGTTTTGAAGGTAAAGCAGATCTAATTGACTTAGAGGGTAAAACCATGCTTCCCGGGTTTGTTGATGGTCATGGCCATGTTTTTAATGTGGGCCTTCAGGCAGCATCTGCCAACCTGCTCCCAGCACCAGATGGAAATGGAAATAGTGTTGAAGCGCTTCAAAAGATCCTTAAAGAATGGATAAAGAATAACCAGGATTTCATTACTACAACCGGTTGGGTTCTTGGTTTTGGATATGACGACTCACAACTAGACAGGTATCCAACTAAAGAAGATCTTGATGCGGTGTCAACAGATGTGCCAATCTACATCATACATCAATCCGGTCACTTGTCAGTGGTCAACTCGAAAGCTCTTGAATTGGCAGGCTATTCTGCAGAAACTAAAGATCCGAAAGGTGGTAAAATCAGAAGGATTCCCGGGAGTAATGAGCCCAATGGTGTTTTAGAAGAGGTGGCCCACTTTATGGTTTTGATCACAAAAATTCTTCCTCAAATGACACCTGAACTCCAGGATGAAATGCTCGTAAAGGGGCAAAAATTATATGCTTCCTTTGGCTA
>JAAESS010000255.1 GCA_024229195.1 Flavobacteriales bacterium
AGAATTGCCGGATCAAAACCATGTAAGTAAAGAACATGCTGAAAAACTAGGAAAAGTTTTGGTGCTAGGTCAAAATGGTCGTTTTGAACCAATTCATACTTTAGCTTATGATTTTGCACATAAAGTAGCCAGAACAGAAAAGTTTACGCTTAAGGACGGAAGTACTGCAGATCCAATGCAAATGTTTGCTGATATGTTGATTAATCCAGGGTATTGGAAAGATCAGGATATCATTTACCTAAAAAAGAATACTGGGGTGCAAAAGTTGATTGGTGTAGAAACTAATACCAAATATGTAGCATTTTCAGATTTGATAGATGATTTCGGTTATTACAAAATAGGAGAGCAAGCTCAAGCTGCTTGGCAAAAGGAGAAAGGAAAACAGAATGTTTTGGATAAGGAGATAATCAAAACAGATGAACGCCTGAACCTTGTGTTTATGCATTTTCAAGGTGATTTAATGACGATTTTTCCAGCTCCAGGGATGGCTACTGAGAAATGGATTACTTGGAATGACTCTTTGGCAACCATTCCGTTGTCTGCGAACCCTACCGAAAGTTCACCTTCTTATCAAAAGTTATTTGGTAGTTATATACTAGCATTGCTCCAAGCTGCAAAAACGAGTGACTATACCAAGGCAGATCAAATCTTAGATGATATTTCATTTTTGCAAAGAGAACTAACTGACAAAGATGCTATTCCAAGTGAAAAAGCGATTGATTTAGAGATTGGGTATAACAAGAAGAATATTTTCGGTTCTCTAAAA
>JAAESS010000256.1 GCA_024229195.1 Flavobacteriales bacterium
GCTCCTATTTTATTGGCAACTTCAAAAGTTCCTTTGTTAATTGTCAAGATAGGTACGATTTCTTTTAAACCGGAGATCAGCTTTACAATAGAATCTTCAGGTTGCAATCCTCCTGTAAGTATGATTCCTGCTATTTTAGGGTAATTATCTGAAATACTCGCCTGTAGAGCTCCCAATATTACATCAGCCCTGTCTCCGGGCGTAATAACAAGACAATTTTGCTTAAGATGTGTTAAAAAATTTCTTAGTTGCATCGCTCCTACCGCAGAATTTTCAACCTGATTGTCGAGTTGATCTTCTCCAATCATTACTTTCGCTTCTAATTCTTCAGAAATTTCTTTTATTGTTGGATTGTTCAGACTTTTTATCATTGGGATAACTCCAACAAAAGTTCTTTCATCGACTATGGCATCCAATGCCTTGGTTACCGTTTCGATCTCAGGCTCGTCTACTTTGTTGGCGACGATTCCGAGTACTCTAACTTCTTTATCAGAAAAAGAATCATGAGCCAAATGAAGATTGGTCAATAATTCTTCATTGGATTTTCCTTTTCCACTACCCACTAAAATTACCGGGATTCCCAAGTTCTTTGCAATTATTGCATTGATATCCAATTCAACAAAAACGGCCTCTCCTGAAAAATCAGTTCCTTCTACAAGAATAAAGTCAAAGCGATCTTCAAGTTCCTTGTATTTTTTTATAATAATATCCAGTATCTCCCCTTCTTTATCCTGGGTTTTCCTCTTTATAACATCTGTTACCGTCATTGCGTAACACTCCTCGTACTCCAATTCAAGATTGAAATGTGTCAGAACAGTTTCAATATGATTATCCTTCTTTGAAGGATCATTGACCTCTATTATGGGCCTGAAATAGCCTACTTTTCTCGTTCTACCCAATAAAATACTCATCAGTCCCAGCGTAATTATCGATTTTCCGCTTTCTGCCTCTCCGGTAGCAATGTATATGGCTCTGCTCATTTCCTCAAAATTTTGACAAAGATAATTATCTAGATAATTAAACTTACCTTTTTAAGGGTAACTTTTATCACTTAATTCTAGACAAACACAAGATTAAATAACTAAATTAGCGATGCTCATAATTCGATCCTTTTATCCCTATGAAAACTTTATTCTTCAATATCAAAGAACTTATCCAGATAAGAGATCAATCAGTTGATAAAATAGAAGGAGCATCTATGAAGGAACTTCCTTGCATTAAGAATGCCTTTCTAAGGGTAGATAATCAAAAAATCGAGGATTTTGGTGCGATGTCTGATCTCAAAGATTTCAATGCCGATCAGGTCATTGATGCCAAAGGTCATAACATTCTGCCCACCTGGTGTGATTCACACACCCATATTGTTTTTGAAGGACATCGCGAAACAGAATTTGTTGACCGTATCAATGGACTGAGCTATGAAGAAATTGCTGCACGCGGAGGTGGCATATTGAATTCAGCAAAAAAACTGCAAAACAGCTCTGAGCAAGACTTATTTGAGCAAGCTTCTCAAAGACTTGAAGAGATTATGAAACTTGGAACTGGAGCTGTTGAAATTAAATCTGGCTATGGTCTTACAACTGAATCTGAAATAAAAATGCTCAATGTCATTAAAACATTGGCCACTTCATACCCAATAACGATCAAATCAACCTTTTTAGGCGCACATGCTTTTCCCTTGGAATTTAAAGAAAATCAGGATGGTTATGTCAAGCTAATCTGTGAGCAAATGATTCCAGAAATTGCAAAATTACAACTGGCCGATTTTATTGATGTTTTTTGCGAAACCGGGTATTTTAATGTACAGCAAACAGAACAAATACTAAAAACAGGAAAAAAATTCGGTCTTATCCCTAAAATCCATGTCAATCAGTTTAATAGTATAGGCGGCGTTCAAATTGGAGTAGCAAGCAAGGCTTTAAGTGTGGATCATCTTGAAATCATGAAACAGGAAGATATCGATGTTTTAAAGGGAACAGCAGTAATGCCTGTTGCCCTTCCTTCTTGCTCTTATTTTTTGAGTATTCCATATACACCAGCTAGAAAATTAATAGATGAAGGATTACCTCTTGCCATTGCTACTGATTTTAATCCGGGTTCTACCCCCAGCGGAAATATGAACTTTGTGGTTTCAACTGCATGCATCAAAATGAAAATGACTCCTGAAGAAGCCATTAATGCAGCCACGATAAACGGTGCTTATGCGATGGGGATCAGTGATACTCACGGCAGCATAACTAAAGGTAAGTTTGCAAATCTAATCATGACTAAAGATATTCCTTCCTATCATTTTATACCCTATGCTTTCGGTAGTAATCTAATCGAAAAAGTGATGATCAAAGGTGTTTTTATTTAGTTTTGTCAAAAACAGATAAATGAATGATGGGCTTTTTTTTACCTGGATTTCTTCGATTTTTGTCTCGTTGATTTAATATATTTCTTTGTAAATTTGCAAAATTAAAGTGAGAAAAATATGTCGGATAATTCAGTAATCATCCCTAGAACGAAAAAACCGGATTGGTTGAGGGTAAAACTCCCTGTTGGAAAGAAGTATACGGATTTAAGAAGCCTGGTGGATAAATATAAATTGAATACAATTTGTACCAGTGGAAGTTGCCCAAATATGGGTGAATGTTGGGGAGAAGGTACCGCTACTTTTATGATACTTGGTAATATCTGTACGCGCTCTTGCGGATTTTGTGGTGTAAAAACAGGAAAGCCTGAAACGGTTGAATGGGATGAACCTGAAAAAGTTGCTCGCTCCATACATTTGATGAAAATCAAGCATGCAGTCATTACGTCTGTAGACAGGGATGATTTAAAGGATGGAGGATCAATTATTTGGGCAGAAACTGTTGAAGCTATCAGAAGAACGAATCCCAATACAACACTTGAAACATTGATACCTGATTTTAGAGGTATGAAGAACAATATTGATCGTCTTATAGATGTGGCACCTGAAGTGATTTCGCATAATCTAGAAACTGTAAGACGTTTGACAAGAGAAGTCAGGATACAGGCACAATACGATAGAAGTTTGGAAGTATTGACCTATATCAAAGATGCTGGCCAACAACGAACGAAATCAGGAATCATGCTTGGACTTGGAGAAAAAGAAGATGAAGTTATAGAGACGCTTCATGATCTTCATAAAGCAAAAGTTGATATTCTTACCATTGGTCAATATTTGCAACCCAGTAAACAGCATCTTCCTGTACATGAGTTTATAATACCTGCTCAATTCGAGAAATACAAAAAAATTGGACTTGATCTTGGATTTAAATATGTTGAAAGTGGGGCTTTGGTTCGTTCATCATATAGAGCTGAAAAGCATTTAATATAACAAATTAATCAAATTAACATAGGTTTAACAAAAATACTAAAAGTTGGTATAGAATTTGATACATGTATATTGAAGTAAAATATCCCATTAATTTTGACTTCATATGATTAATTTTGAGTTAGTAAGCTAA
>JAAESS010000257.1 GCA_024229195.1 Flavobacteriales bacterium
ATTAATTAAGTTCACTTTAAAGGAGCAAAGCTCCCACTGTATAAGAAATCATTCAGCGCCCCTTCGAACGGTGATCTTCTCGGCGTTAGCCTTTCAACAGTAACGGTGGGTCGCAGGATTATAAGGAAGGGTGGAGAAAAAATCACCTTTTTTTAATAAAAAGTCATTTGTTTTTATCTTAAATTATTTCTGCAACCTGTTTAATTCGCCAAACTAGCATTCATACAACGAAACATCGCTATCGCAAAATAACATGCCGTATTGAAATTAAAGGAATATTCAGTAATCAAATACCGCTTAAGGTAAATGAGGTAAAGATAAGTACTCATGACTCTGCATTTCTTTTAATCGCGAACAACAACGCTCAAATTCGAAGGTCAGCCTTCCCGTGGAATAAAGCTCTTCCATACTGACTTCAGACGAGATAATGAGTTTAACTTTTCGTTCATAAAACTCATCAACCATCGCGATAAAACGCCTTGCTGCATCATCACTTTCAGCGCCCATCTGCCTAACATCTGAAAGTAGCACGGTATGATAAAGCTTTGCTATTTCAATGTAATCAAATTGGCTTCGTGCACTTTCACATAAATGACTAAACGCAATAAATAAAACCCCTTGCGCTTCTTTCTCAACCTTTATCTGCCGGTTATTTATTGTAATTTCAGTTTCTTGCACAGAAGACGAATCAGCGAAATGCTCAAAATACTGGTGAAGATTTTTTTCAGCACCAGCATCTAAAGGGAAATGAAAAATTCCAGCTTGAGATAATTTCCTCAAGCGATAATCGATACCAGAATCAATGTTGACGACTTGACAATGTTGCAAGATCAAACCAATGGCAGGCAAAAATCTGGCACGTTGTAAACCATTTCTGTATAAATTTTCTGGCTCAATATTTGAAGTGGCAACGAGCGTAATGCCACGAGCAAAAAGAGCCTCTAATAAATTTGCCAAAATCATGGCATCAGTAATGTCAGAGACAAAAAACTCATCAAAACACAAAACTTTTGTCTCGCTCGCCAAACTATCCGCAACAAGTTCAAGGGGATTTTTTTTACCTTCATGCTGCCTTAACTCTGCATGAACGCGCTGCATAAACCGATGAAAATGCATACGTGCTTTGTTTTCAAAAGGCAGGGAATGAAAAAAAACATCCATCATGTATGTTTTCCCGCGCCCGACGCCGC
>JAAESS010000258.1 GCA_024229195.1 Flavobacteriales bacterium
ATACTTAGGTTTACATTTTAGATTAAACTTAACTTATTAAACGTAATAAATTAAAATTATTGTGTTCAAATTTAATTTTTTTTCAAGATTAATTATAATTAATTCATAGAATAAAAGAGAAGTGTTGATAAATAAATTTAACATAGCTAAAATATCAACGGATCTGTTTGATCTTTTCTTTCCTGAAACCTGCCTAAATTGTGGGAATCTGCAAGAGATTAGGGGTAAATATCTATGTTTTTTCTGTTTGTCAGAAGTACCACTGACCAATTTTAGTTTTCAATGGGAAAATGAATTAGAAAATAGTTTTAAAGGAAGAATTCCTCTGCATGCAGCAACCTCTTTAATGTATTTTGAAAAAAACGGTATGGTTCAAAAATTGATTCACGAATTAAAGTATAATAATAAACCTGAAATAGGAACTTTTTTGGGGAAATGGCTGGCAGAAGAAATACGATTAAGTAAACGATTTGAAATGATTGATTTGGTCGTGCCTGTACCCTTACATCCCGATAAACAAAAGAAGAGAGGCTATAATCAGGTACATGATTTTGCTCATTCATTGGCGGAAGGGCTAAACGCAAGACTCGGGCTACATCTGCTGAGAAAAATCAGAAATAACCAATCACAAACCTCAAAAAACCGACAGCAAAGAGTGGTGACTGAGGAAGATCAATACCTTGTAACAGATAAAACCCTTTTAAAAGGGAAGCATATTCTTTTGGTTGATGATACTATTACAACCGGTGCAACCATGCAAGCTTGTGCTGATTCTTTAAGTGCTGTTGCAGACATCAAAATAAGTTTGGCCAGTATGGCTTGTACTGTTTAATTTTGCTGAAAAAACTTCAAATAGGAAAAAAATAATTGTTAATTTGTATTTTATTTAGAATATGAAATTCCATTACTTTTTTTTAATCATCATCACCTGTGCTCTTTTAAGTTGTGCGCGAAGAGGAAGACCGGAAGGGGGACCCAAGGATTTTGAAAAGCCAATTATGGTCAAAGCGGACCCTGAATTCAAGAGTTTGTATTTCGAAGAAGATCAAATAAAAATTTACTTTGATGAGTATGTAAAATTAAAGGATGTAAATTCTCAATTGATTATCTCTCCACCCTTAAAGAATTCACCTGTCATCACACCCTTGGGTTCTCCCAGTAAAAAGATTACAATCAAATTAAGCGATACCTTACAAGAAAATACAACCTATACGTTTAATTTTGCCCAAAGTATTGTTGATAATACGGAAGGAAATATCCTTGATAATTTCAAATACATTTTTTCAACCGGTGATTATATTGATTCATTAAAAGTTAAAGGGGGCATCAAGGATGCTTTTGCTCTAGAAATGGTTGATAATCCAACAATTATGCTTTATCCGGTTAATGAATCCTACACGGATTCAGTCATATACAAGGAAAAACCGACCTATGTAGGAAGCACTGTTGATAGTCTGAGTTGGGAGATTACCAATATAAAATCAGGAACCTATAGATTAATCGCTTTAAATGATGTGAGGAAGAACTATATTTTCAACCCATCTGAAGATCGAATCGGTTTTTATCCTGAAATGATCAGTATTCCCGGAGATAGCATATTTGACTTGACTTTGTTTAAAGAAATACTGCCTTTTAAGCTAGTATCCAGGCCCAAAGAATTGTCTCAAGGTCATGTAATAATAGGTTTTGAAGGTGATCATCGAGATGTGGATATCAAAGTGCTTTCCTCAACCCCTGAAGATTTTAAATCTTTTTATAGTAAAAACCGGAAAACAGATACCTTGAATTATTGGTTCAATCATTTTGAACTTGATAGCATGATGTTGGAAGTTAGAAAAGATCAATATGTTGATACGCTTAAGATTGCTATTAATGATGATGAGATAGACTCACTTAGATTGGAATTATCAAGTTATGGATTGTTGCATTTGAGAGATACCCTGAAACTTGGATCAACAGTGCCAATGATGAAAGTCGATACTTCAAAATTTCATTTTATAAATAAAGACTCAGTTAAGGTTCCGCTAAAATTGGCTTTATCCGATTCCAAAGATCGGATCGACTTTTATTTTGATAAAGAAACAATTCAAAGTTATAAGTTATTTATTGAGCCCGGAGCTATTGAAGATATAATGGGAGTACAGAATGACACAATTGAAGCATCATTAAAAACAGGTAAGGTTTCTGATTACTGTTCAATTTTTCTGACATTGAGAAATATTCAAAGATTCCCTGCTATCTTAGAGTTGATCAATGACAAGGGTGATATCGTGGCGAAAAAGTATGCTACTGAGCCCAAAGAATTTGAATTTAGAAATTTAAAACCCTCCAGATTCATGATCCGGATCATTTATGATGATAATGGGAATCACAAGTGGGATACGGGCAATTTTTTACAAAATATTCAGCCTGAACAAGTTTATTATGTAAAAACGATCATAGAAGCCAAAGCCAATTGGGAAGTTGAAGAAAACATCCTGCTGCAACCTTAAGCCCATTGAATTTTCTCGAATATTTAATGAAATTATAAATTGATTAATGTGATTTATATTTCTTTTTACTTTCATAGAAGTTAGTATCTTTGCTGTTTAGAATCATTTTAATTAAGAAAACCATGAGTTTTAAAAAACAAGATATATATAAAGCACTGGAAAGTATTACGGCTCCCGGAGAAGGCGTCAATCTTATCGAGAGCAAGTCCGTTACAAATGTGGTTATTTTTGGAAAAGAAATCCTTGTGGATGTGACCATAAAAAACCCTTCATTACAGGCTAAAAAGAAGATTGAAGTTGAGATCATGAAAGTAATTCATGATCAGGTCGATGAAAAGACAGATGTAAAGGTCAATGTAAAAGTTGATGCACCTGCAAGCCCTGCAAAGGCGGCTCCAATTAGAGGTAATGAGATTCCAGGTGTTAAAAATATTATCGCGGTTGCCTCAGGAAAAGGAGGTGTTGGTAAATCAACAGTAACAGCAAATTTAGCAGTTACTTTAGCCAAAATGGGTTTTAGTGTAGGGATACTTGATTCGGATGTATACGGTCCTTCAATGCCCATCATGTTTGATGTAGCCAAAGAAAGACCATTATCAGTAAATGTTGATGGGAAATCCAAAATGCAACCAATTGAAAATTATGGAGTTAAACTATTGTCTTTAGGATTTTTTACTGACCCAAATCAAGCTGTGATCTGGAGAGGTGCCATGGCTTCGAAAGCATTAAATCAGATGATATTTGATGCCAATTGGGGAGAATTAGATTTTCTTTTGGTAGACCTTCCTCCTGGAACAGGAGATATACATCTTTCTATGGTGCAGGCAGTGCCAATTACAGGGGCTGTAATAGTAAGTACACCTCAATCAATAGCGCTCGCAGATGCAAAAAGGGGAGTTGCTATGTTCCAACAGGAAAACATCAGTGTACCGGTATTAGGTATCGTTGAAAATATGAGTTACTTTAGTCCGGCTGAATTACCAGACAATAAATATTATATATTTGGTAAAGATGGCGCAAAGAACCTGGCAGAAGATCTCGATACAACACTATTAGGTGAAGTGCCGCTAGTACAGAGTATCAGAGAGGCCGGAGATGTTGGTCATCCTGTAGCATTGCAAGAAGATACAGCTTTGGAAGAATCTTTTATTGAGATCACAAAAAACATGCTGTCTCAATTGGTGAAACGCAACGAAGACTTGCCACCGACAGAGGTTGTCAGAATTACAACAATGTCAGGTTGCAGTACCAAATAAAATAATTCCAAGCGTTGAAATGGCGCTTGGAAAAAATAAATTTCGACATGAATCAAAAAGAACTATTAGGCAACATTGAAAAAGCATTGGATGAGATTCGACCCTATCTGTTGACTGATGGCGGTGATATTTCTTTTGTTTCTGTGGAAGATGATATTGTAAACATAAAGTTTCATGGTGCCTGTATAGGTTGTAAGGTAAATCAAATGACCTTGACAAACGGAGTTGAGGCTACCATCAAAAAATATGCTCCACAAATTACAAAAGTAGTTGAGGTCAAATAGGCTTTTGACCCGATAAGATTTCCTTATTCTTAAATAATATTCGTTATATTTGTTAAAATCGAAAGAACAAATATAATATGACCTACTTTTTTGCGGAATTATTATCACTTCTAAAATTTCTGATAAAGAGAAAGCCTGAATAAGTTCGGTTGTCTTCTTATACCTATTTCTTTCTAATATTAATATCAAAAAAACAAAATATGCCGAGATATCATAGCCTAGGCAGTATTCCCTCTAAACGTCATACCGTTTTTAAGGATGAGCAGGGTAACTTTTTATACGAAGAGCTCTTTGGAACCATCGGTTTTGACGGAATGTCGACTTTATTGTATCATACACAAAGACCTACGCAAGTAAAGAAAATCGTAGCCTCCTATGACGTTAGACCAAAGGTAGCTGTCGAGAAAAACATGAAATCCATTAGTTTGAAAGGATTTCAAGTGGCCCCCGAGAATGATTATTTAAAGAGTAGGGTGCCGGTTTTACTCAATAATGATTGTCAGATTAGCCTCGCATCCCCAAAGCAGTCTCTTCGAGATTATTTTTATAAAAATACCGATGCAGATGAGGTGATATTTATACATAAAGGCTCGGGAAAATTACGAACCATGTTGGGAAATATTGAATTTTCTTATGGAGATTATTTAGTGATTCCAAGAGGAATGATTTACCAAATTGACTTTGATACAGAAGAGAACCGATTATTTATTGTCGAGTCAAAACAGCCTATTTACACTCCAAAAAGATACAGGAACTGGTTTGGTCAGATGCTTGAGCATGCTCCATTTTGTGAGAGAGATATGCATCCACCTACTGAGTTGGAGACATTCAACGAGCAGGGTGATTTCTTGATGAAGGTTAAAAAACAGGATACAATGCATGAATATATTTATGCAGCGCATCCTTTTAGTGTTGTTGGTTGGGATGGATACAATTTCCCTTATAAGTTTTCAATTCACGATTTTGAACCGATAACCGGAAGGGTACATTTACCACCACCAATACATCAAACTTTTGAATCTGCAGGATTTGTGATCTGTTCTTTTGTGCCGAGGTTATACGATTATCATCCTCAGGCAGTACCGGCACCTTATAACCACAGTAATATTGATTCAGATGAAGTATTGTATTATGTGGACGGTGATTTTATGAGTAGAAACAATATTGAAGTGGGGCAGATTACCCTGCATCCTGCCGGAATTCCACACGGACCACATCCAGGGGCCATGGAGAGAAGTATAGGTAAAAAATCGACTGAAGAACTAGCCGTTATGGTTGATACATTTGCGCCTCTAATGCTAACTGAAGAGGCCTTAAAGTTGGCTGATGAGGATTATTACAAAAGTTGGTTAAATCATTAAAATTAAAGTCATGAGTGATATAAAAAATGTAGAATACGGACTGGAAAAAATATTTGAAGGAGCAAAAGATTTTTTACCATTATTAGGAACAGACTACGTTGAATTTTACGTGGGAAATGCCAAGCAAGCAGCTCACTTTTACAAATCGGCATTTGGTTTTCAATCATATGCCTATAAAGGACTGGAAACAGGAAGTAGAGAATCTGTTTCATATGTCTTAAAACAAGATAAAATCAAATTGGTTTTAACCACGCCTTTAAATTCAAAATCAGAAATCAACCAGCATATCGTTAAGCATGGAGATGGTGTAAAAGTTGTAGCCTTATGGGTAGAAGATGCGAAAAAAGCCTGGGAAGAAACTACGTCTAGGGGCGCAAAATCATACATGAAACCGATCGTAGAAAAGGATGAACATGGAGAGGTTGTCAGGTCAGGAATTTACACCTACGGAGAAACAGTGCATATGTTTGTAGAAAGGAAAAATTATAAAGGTGCATTTTTACC
>JAAESS010000259.1 GCA_024229195.1 Flavobacteriales bacterium
AATAATGAGAAAGGTTGACAATAAAATATGTTTAAACTTATTTTCAATAATAGAATTTTTTAGCATTTAGTCTCGTTCATTATCTAATTCCTGATCACCCTCTTCTCCACTCTCTAAACCATAGATTTCGGAGTCATAAATAGCAGTCTCAATAGTTTCATCTTCCGTACACTGAACATTCAAAAAAAGTATTATCATAATTGCAGTAAATAAGCTTATTTTATACATATTCTTTTAATTTGTAGCTTTTAAGGTACGAAATAATCATATAATTACAGATATTGATTTCATATCTTTAACAGTAGATCACATAAAAAACAACTCCATTTTTAGAAAACCTACCTTCAGCAAGGAGCATCAAACCAAATGCAAGGTATTTTTTATCCAACATAAACATCATTTAAAATCCTTACCAATAGTAAGGGTTTTCCTTACTCAAGTATCTTAGAATATATTTAATTTCACGTACTCATTTAATTGAATAGAGCGTGTCATGGAGATCAAAAGATTCAGAAACAAATACAATTTAGAGTTGATTCCGGCCTCTCATGAAAACATAATTTTGGGTAATCTTGTATGGGATCCTATTATTGGCAAACCAAAATTTGATCATCCCGGAATGTCAGAACATATCTATAATGCCTTTCTGGATGCAAGTATCATTTCTCGTGAAAACTGGATGAAAGGGATCAAAGAGCTGCACAAGGAAAAGATCAAATATGCCCACTTGGCGGATATAGTCATCAATATGGAGGCCAATGTTGTCTCTACCCTTGAAAACCCTGTGATCACTGAACTCCAAGAAAGCTTTGAGCTGAAAAAGGTGAGTCAGTTTCATTTTGGGCGTTTACAGGTAAAGACCATGTCAAATCTCAATCGAATAAGAATCGACAACTATCTGGAAATCAATAAAAAAGACAACTGGAAAGCCTATGATGGCAGAATTAGACGAGTTTATATGATCACTGAACTCTATTATGGAAGCCTTCAGTTAGTTCTCAGCCGTGATTTTAAAAACGAACTTGACATCAGTCTTCAGCAGACTCCATTAAAATTGATAGAAACTGTAGAATTTGATAAATCCATTGAGTACACTTTTGATCATAATAAAGTTCCATTTGCCATGAGATTGGAAAAGGTCAGAGCCTTTAACGGATGAAGGGAAGGTTTGGATAGAACCCGCTTAACGGCGAGGCAGGGATTGATGATTGGTGACATTTCTAAAGCGCCAAAGAACTAAATGAAAGCATAATATAAACGACAATAACCACTACAGTCAGAGAAGTCAATATATCCCAAATATTATAACTTGATTTATTGGCTTCTTTTTGCTCCTTGTCAATTGTACCAAATGTTAAACCAGCTAATTGTGCCTGTGATGGCGCAGGGTAAAACATACTGACCACCACCGCAATTCCGATGCATAAGGCAAAGAAATAAGCCCCGAACACCAACCAGTTGATATCGGCTATGTTGAATAAAAAACTACCCTCACTAAAACTGCTTTTCATGATCTCCAATGTCAGCTTTGAAAATCCTATGATAAATCCTCCGATCAACGTTGCGATGGCTCCATTTGCATTGATTCTTTTGTAAAAAATCCCCAATAAAAATACAGCAGCTATCGGCGGTGAAATATAGGCTTGAACGTTTTGAAGGTATTCATACAAACCATCAGACAGTCTGGAGATAATTGGAATCCATAAAAGACCAAGACCTACCACAAAAAAGGTCGCAATTCGGCCCGTTTTAACCAATTCCTTTTCAGGTTTATTGGGTTTGATTTTTTTATAGATATCCAGCGTAAACAAAGTAGAACATGAATTAAACACTGA
>JAAESS010000260.1 GCA_024229195.1 Flavobacteriales bacterium
TGAATTTTGGCAAGATCATGAAAAGTAAAAGTCAGGTTCACAGGAAAAATTATAATGTGTATTATATGAGATACCGCCGGGCTGCCGATAAATTGAACCGCATCAATCGAGAACGGATCCAATACCAACATGAGTTTATACAAAAATTTTCGGAAGTGGCTCCCCTTCTTCCTGGAAAGCACCAGATAGAGCCCTTCAGATTCTGGGATAAATTTTCATTTTGAGTCAAAAGGTTTTTAGTGTGGATCGATAATATTATAAAATTCTTTTATACCCTCTTCCTTGTTTCTTAAAAGATCGATAATATTTTTCAAATAGGACTGATCAATGCCGATTTCTTCCGGTGGATTTTGTATTTTTGTTTGCACCGGGTTTCCACTATGACCAATACCGATTTTTTGGGTTATATAATCAGCGAAATTTAGGATTAAAGAGGGGCGTCTGAATTCTTGTGGAGCCTTGTCCGGATGGTGGTGATACCTGCATGGTGCTATAATTGACCGGGGAAAATGCCAATGTTTCATCAA
>JAAESS010000261.1 GCA_024229195.1 Flavobacteriales bacterium
GTCAAAAACTGAAATTCCAGCAGAACCTGTGATGGAGCAACCTGAAGTTATTGAAACTGAAGTGGTAGAGGAGGAGCCGGCCGTGGTAATTCCGGATGTTCCTTTGGGATTTTTAGTGACCTATGAGGGTAAATATGCAACTCAGGAAAAATTATTTGAAAACGAGGTATTGGCAGCTCGTTTAAAAGCAATTAAAAAGTTTAATTATGATGCCCTACTGCAAAATTACAATACTGAAACTCCTATTGTGATTGTTGATAATATTGCTCATATGAGCGGATGTAAAGAACACAACTGTCCGAGCAGCGCTTATGAATTTTTTATTGATCTTGATAATGACAATATCAATATATATCATTTTAGAAGCAATATGTTGCGCATTTATCAGGAAACTGACCGTATCAAACTACCCGCTGAATTTGCTGCTGATATGGATATCCAAAAGGACAATGCCGGAATA
The DNA here is from genome assembly GCA_024229195.1 of Flavobacteriales bacterium. Lineage (GTDB taxonomy): Bacteria > Bacteroidota > Bacteroidia > Flavobacteriales > Flavobacteriaceae > Lutimonas. The sequence continues at coordinate 461 of JAAESS010000261.1, forward strand.
GGAGACCCTGATCGCGTAGAATCGAACTATACACTTGAGTAATAATATGCTTAAAGCATGTAGATACTAAATACTGATATTTAGAGTTTTTATATACAGTCACGACTTATTTTCGTGTTGTATATTATGAATATCATCCTACTTGTAGACATTGGAAGCACCATTTTGGTGATGATCACCTTGATTCTTTGGATCGCTATTCTGATTGAGAAATTTCTACATCCGGCTTATAAAGATTTCTTTAGAGGAAGCCCTTTATGGCCTGATGATGATCTGGAAAGACGTAGACTTAAAAAATGTATGCAAGGCGTAGGTCTCTATTATTTTACGGCTGTTCTTATACTTCTTTTCTCACCTGCAGTAGCACTACTTATGGGTTTTGCAGGAATTTTCTACACAATTGCACTATACCTGTGGCTTGTTGTTTCAAAAAGGAAAAAGCCTAATTAATTCTGTTTTTTAAAAAGTCAATTCATTTCAGCTTGACCTGAGCATTCAAATTAACCACAATCAATTTTTCTGTTGACCAAGATCATTTCTCGGGTAAATAATGAGCTGTAGTTTTGAATCAATAAACTTTTTTTCCCCTTTATAAAACCGGTTGCACTTAGGTTCAGCCGGTTTTGTATTTAGTAGATACAAAAAGTAGGTTTCAGAAA
>JAAESS010000262.1 GCA_024229195.1 Flavobacteriales bacterium
ATTAATTTAAATAAAATCTGGGATGCCAAGGCAGATGGATGGTATTCCGGTGATAACCATTTCCATCTGAACTATGGAGGAACCAATCGATTAGATCCTGAAGATATTACCCTTGATCTTAAAGCGGAAAATATTGATGTGGGTTTGCCATTATTAGCCAACTTAGGAAATAGATTTCTGGAACAAGATCTTTGGGGCTGGGAAAATGAAGGAGTTCCAATTATTCGCTTTGGTCAAGAAGTGCGTTCACCTTTTTTAGGTCATTTGAGTTTGATCGGTACTGAGGAGTTGTTTTGGCCATGGGTTTGGGGTCCGAAATATGATATCTATGGGCATGATGACAGATTGAATGCTGAACCCATCCGTTTTGCACGAAAACAGGGTGCCTTAGGAGGTTACGTCCATCCAGTTTCAATTCAAGATCCCTTCGCTGAAGGTGGTGCAAACTACATTCCAGTTTCATTTATTGCAGATGCTGTTTTAGAGGAAGTGGATATTCTGGAATTAGGATGTCTATGGACGGATGAAATCGGTACTGCTGCAGTCTGGCATGAACTATTGAATTTGGGTATCCCTGTGGCATTATCAGCTGGTAGTGACGTGATGAATGACCTTTATCGAACCATGGCAATCGGAGCCACAAGAATCTATGTAAAACCGGATGGCCCCTTAACGGTAGATAATTATTATCAGGCATTAAAACAGGGGAAAAGTTTTATGAGCAACGGACCTCAGATCATCTTTTCTGTAGATGGGAAAGAAGTTGGAGAAGTAGTTGCTTCTAAGAGTAAAAAAGTTGACTGGTCGTTACAAGTTTATTCACCAGTAGCATACGAAACCGTTGAAATATTTGTGAATGGTGATTTGGTATGGACCAAAAAAAATAAAAAAGGAAAGGGTAATCACAGCTATAAAGGATCTGTTGAAATCCCTTCCGGAGGATGGATCACTGCGCGAGTTTCAGGTGGTGAGTCTGAATGGCCCATGATGGACAGTTATCCATTCGCAGAGAGCTCTCCAATTTGGTTTGGAGCAACAGGAAGTACAGTGTCTGTTTCGAAAAAGAAGTCTGCAAAAAAATTATTAACTGCCTTAAATGTTTCTGAGCAGCGCTTAAAGGATGGTTATGATGAAAATCCCATTCCTAATTTACTGGGGCACTTTGATACAGCAAGACAAAAATTATTGAAAATAATTGAAGAATAGGAAGCATTGCTCATGATAAAAATGATGATTAAGAGATACCTGAATATTAACCTCTCTCAATAATTTGACAACTTAACATATTTAGAAAATCAATTGAATTCTACCGATGACATACAGGAGAAAAAACCACCTTCGATCAGCAAAGGTATTTTGACCGATTTATCTTATTTCTTTTTAAATAAACCGAAACATGATACGTTCATCAAATTTGATTCAACAGAGGAGCGCTTTGATTACAATCAGCGGATCATGCAGCGGATAGAGGTTGATACGAACAAGTACTCAGTATTAAATCTAAATAAAATAGGCATTGATGCACCTGTGAATCATATCTTCAATGAGCTCTTACAATTTAAAGGTAATCCGTCCTGCTGGCCCAATCATATTGCCAAAGTTGATCGAATTAACGATGATTATAAGGATATTCGTATTCTGCCATTCGGATGGAAACGCTATCCATTCAAGTCTATGAAAAGTTTTTTGGGGCTACCAATAATTCCACTTTTTCTGCTCAAATCTATCCGTGTGAAAGATGTCCCTGACAGCTACGATTTTGACAATGCACGCTATTTGGTATATGAATGTTCGGGAGGATATCCCATCGGAATATTAGCCATTTACATTCGTTCCTCTATTCCTGAAATGGGTGAGACTGCTAAATCACAATTGATCTTCGGAGTCGGTTTTAACTTTTTTGGGAAACAAAAGTGGCAGGAAAATCGGAAACTTATCAGCAGACTTTGGGAATGGGTGCACAACCGAGTAACAGCAAATGTGCTGAACAGAATAAAACAGTTAAGTGAATGGCGGCTTGAAATGATCGAGGGTAATAAAAAGAGTACTTTTTGAATATGGATTTTCAAAATTATTCGTAGTTTTGGCTCTCGTTTTTAAAGAAATTTTGGGTCATTAACTCAGTTGGTTTAGAGTGTTACCTTGACAGGGTAGAAGTCACTGGTTCGAATCCAGTATGACCCACATCAAATAGAATCCCAGCGCATTAGCGCCGGGATTTTTGTTTTCAAACATATCGAAAGTTCTACTTTCGTAAGAGTTTGAAAACAAAAAGATCTTATGGCGGAGCATAGCGGAGTCATCGGGATTCTATTTGCAGCCGAGGTTCTTATCTGGATCACTTAAGTAATCCAGAAGAGCATAGAGGAGTCATCCATAGGACATTGACAAGAAAAAAAACTAACTAACCTCGCCCATCACCTCGTCAAAACTTTGAATCAACTTAAATTGATTCATAGCCCTCACTAGATTATGATCAGGATAACTGGTCTTATAGTATATATCATTGTTTAGATAATCAGTCAAAAACCGAAGTGCCATTATAAATATGATGGTTTTTGCACCTAATGGAAAGTATTTTCTTTCAAGATCAGAAACGGCATCTCCAATTTTTTCTAAGAACCCTTTGCTATAGGCCCGGTAAAACTCTTCATTAAAAGTAACTTTATCAAGATCTTTTTCATCTTCGGCAGCTGTATTGCAAATGGTTCGGATGGCATCTCCAAAGTCGTAATGAATGATTCCTGGCATAATTGTATCCGTATCAATTACACAAAGTCCAGAACCCTTCATATCAAATAAGGCATTAGAAATTTTAGTATCGTTGTGAGTGACTCTTAACCTGATTTGACCATTGTCTTTGAAACCCTGAAGAATATGCATTTCCTTTTTTAAATCAATGGCCAAGTCTATACATTTTTGCGCCTTTTGTTTCCTTTCGGAGGAGCAGTTTTTCAAAGCTTCTTCGAATTGTTCAAACCGAAAACTCATATCATGAAATCTTGGGATCACCTCGATCAATTCAGAGGGATCAAAATCTTGAGTAAGATGCAAAAACTCTCCAAATAATTTTCCGCCTTCGTAGGCTACCATGGGGTCTGTAACCGTTTCAAAGGTTTGACTTTCATCGATAAAAAAGGTCGCATTCCAAAAGTCTCCATTACGATCAACATAATGGTTTTGTCCATCGGAAGTTTGTAAAAAGGTCAATACCCTGCGAGCCCTTTCTTTTTGTGGTAAATCTGCTAATTTTTGATGCAAGTGCTTACTTACTTTGACCTTATTCATAATAAGCCCGGGCACATCTTGAAATACTCCTTTATTGATCTTTTGGAAAATATATTTCTGAGGGGCAGTGGTTGTGATCAGAAAAGTATCATTGATATGGCCAGAGGTTAATTCTATAGCAGAATCAAACACTTGATCAGGTAAAAAAATATCAAATACCTCTCTCAATACTTTCATCAGCTTACCATAAATGTTTCGGATAAATCTCTTCTTGTTTTAAAGCCTGTATCTCCTTTTGAACCGATTCCTTATCCTCTTTATAAGTTACTCCAAACCATTTCGCATCTGAGGTCAACACTTTAACAGAACCCGTTCCATTCTCCAGGTATCCATTGACGATCAATGGAATAAAATATTCTGACTTTAAATTACCTGCATTTTCTTCAAGAAAAGTATCAAAAAGTTCTTCCGTATACTCGAAACATTTTGGTGTGAAACCCCAAAAATTCATCGAAACCACTGTATTTTCATCGATAGGAATAAAATTTCCATGATCATCCTTACGTTTTAAAACGCCATCCATTGTTTCGATATGAGTTCTTTCTACAACATTGGTCAAAAACCCTTTTTCATCAACTGCACATTCACCTCTTGAAACAAATCCATGTTCAGAGATCGTATTTTTCAACAAATAGGCCATCATACTAAAATCGTGAGAGTTCTTGTCAATTGATTGCAAATATTCGGCCATCTCAACAAAGGCCTCTCTTCCATAAAAATCATCTGCATTGATAATGGCAAAATTTTCAGTGACTGCATCTTTAGCCATTAACATGGCATGACCTGTTCCATAAGGTTTGACACGATCAGGGTTAAAATATTTTTGCGGGACTTTATCAATTTCTTGAAATACGTATTCAACTTCTGCTTTACCGGCAAGTTTAGGGTCGATCTCGGCTCTAAATTCCTTTTCGATACTTTTCCTAATGATAAAAACAAACTTCCCAAAACCGGCCTCTAAGGCATCATAAATCGAAAAGTCTATAATGGTATCACCTTCTGGTGTAAACGTATCTAATTGTTTTAAACCTCCGTATCTACTACCTATTCCGGCAGCTAAGATTACTAAAGTTGGTTTGTTGTTTTTCATACTTTTTATTTTAGGGCGAATTTAATAAAGAAATCGTGTTTTTCAATATAAAATTCATCAAATGAATAGATATATCTCTGTCCTGTCCATTCCTAATCTTGCAACACTTTAGACAGAATTTTAGCCAGGATAGGATTTCTGTTTGTTGAATTCCAGGCTACAGATAAAACTGTTTTCTGTGGAATCTTATCAAGTTCAATAAGCTTTATATCCATATTATAACCCAAAGCCAGAGAACTAGGAACGATAGATATACCTAAATTATTTTCAACCAGCCTAAAAATAGTGCTGGCATGCACAGTATTATGTGATATGATTGGATGAAAACCACTTCGTTTAAAAATTTGCATGACCTGCTCATAATATGCCGGGCTGTAAGACTGATCAAATAAAATAAATGCTTCATTCTTAAAGGTTTTTAAGCCTTGAAAGTTTTCCTTATTTATAGGATGTCCTTTCGGTAATACCAAGGAAAAAGTGTCTTCAAAAACAGGCTTGATCTCCAATCCTTTTGGCACCTTATCCAACCTGACAAAGGCCAGGTCGATCTCCTTTTGAATCAGTGCATCAATTTGATCAGGATTCTCCATTTCTCTTAGCGAATAATGAACGTTTGGATGCTCTTCTTTGATCTTTAACAACAATTGAGGAATCACATTTTGCATCGCAGAGCCCACATAGCCGAAATTGATCTGACCCTCCATCCCTTCATGGATAAGTTGAGCATGGTCAAAACTATCATTCATATTTTTTAAAAGCATGGTAACCTCCTCTTTTAAATATTTTCCTGCTTTGGTTAAAATGACTTTTTTATTACTTCGTTCAAACAAAGCGAAGCCTAATTCATTCTCCATTTGTTTGATCTGTCGACTAAGACCTGGTTGAGAAATAAACAATTTTTCAGCCGCCTTTCTAAAATGAAGTTCTTCGGCAACAGCCAGAAAATAATGAAGATGTCTTATCTCTATTCGATAACCCATAGTTATTGATTATTGATTATAATGGTATTAGAAAGCATCAAATATAATCGTAAATTTGATACAATCAAATGAAAAGATATGTTCAAATATGGATTGGATCATCTCACTGTCAGTAAAGTAATTTCGATACTTCGTGGAGAATTGAAAGCAACTATTTCTAGTGAGGCAGAACAAAGAATCACGACTTCTCATGAAATCGTTTTAAAAACGGCTCAAAAGGATAAGGCAGTTTATGGTATCAATACCGGTTTTGGGCCACTATGTGACACCATTATCTCAAAAAATGATACCACTGAATTACAAAGGAAGATCCTGCTTAGCCATTCTGTGGGAGTTGGGGCTCCGATCGATCAGGATCTTGCAAAACTCATGCTGATCTTAAAAATGCATTCTTTGGCCCAGGGATATTCTGGCATATCGATGACCGTTTTAGAAAGAATTCAATGGCATATTGAAAATGACATCATTCCGGTTGTACCTGAGCAGGGTTCGGTAGGAGCTTCAGGAGATTTAGCGCCCTTGTCACATCTCTTTCTTCCACTTATAGGAGAAGGAAAAGTATTTTATAAGAACAAGGTTAGAAAAACAAAAAAGGTTTTTGAAAAAGAAGGTATGGCACCTTTGAATTTGCATCCGAAAGCCGGATTAGCACTGATCAATGGAACCCAGTTTATTCTTGCTCATGCGGTTATGTGTGTCGATAAATTATACAATTGTTTATCTCATGCTGATCTGATAGGAAGCCTTATGATAGAAGGTCTTATGGGTTCGCAAATGCCTTTTCATGAACTACTTCATCAAACCCGGCCCTTTAAAGGTAATATTCATGTTGCCAAGAGAATTAATCAATTTCTACAAGGTTCTGAAATAGGTAAATCTCATCTCTTTTGCGGAAAAGTACAAGATCCTTATTCATTGAGGTGTATGCCACAAGTTCATGGGAGCTCCAGAAATGCATGGCTTCATCTAAAAGAAGTAGTTGAAACTGAGTTGAACTCGGTCACTGATAATCCTGTGATCATTTCTGATGAACTGATCATCAGTGGAGGTAGTTTTCACGGACAACCTTTGGCATTACCTTTAGATTATGCCTGTTTAGCTGCAGCCGAAATTGGTAGCATTTCGGACCGTAGAACTTATCTTTCACTCGAAGGAAAATATGAAGGCACGCCCAGATTACTCATGGAGGATACAGGAATAAATTCAGGATTTATGATCTTGCAATACACTTCTGCGGCTCTGGTTAGTGAAAACAAAGGACTTTGTTTTCCGTCAAGTGCAGATAGTATCCCTACTTCATTGGGTCAGGAAGATCATGTAAGTATGGGGTCAATTGGAGGTAGAAAAGCCTTGCGTGTAATTGACAACCTTGAAAAAATACTGGCTATTGAATTATTGTGTGCAGCTCAGGCCTTTGATTTTAGAAAACCTCTAAAATCCAGTGAGGTTCTTGACGACGTGCATGATACCATTAGAGAGCATATAGCCTTTGCTTCTGAAGACAGAATTTTTTCAATTGATATAGAAAAAGCTGTAAAACTGATCAAAGAAAGAGAGCTTTTGTCAACGGTTTCATTTCACACTGAGACCTTTAGTGAACATGACCATTTATTTGAATCCTATTAAGCCAATTATGATGAATACGATACATAAGGACTCCTTTCAGCAGGAACTATCACAGGGAATTCCTTCTCAACTTCCGGATAAAAAGAGCTATCCGAAAGGAGCCAACAGAGCGCCCAAAAGAAAAGATATTCTTTCAAAAGAAGAAAAAAAGCTTGCCCTTAGAAATGCCTTGCGGTACTTTCCTGATAATTGGCATAGTGAACTCTCAAAAGAGTTTCTTGAAGAGCTTAAGGCCTATGGTCGGATTTATATGTATCGATTTAAGCCTAAATACAAAATGTATGCAAGGCCAATTGAACAGTATCCTGCAAAAAGCAGAAAAGCAGCTGCCATCATGCTGATGATTCAGAATAACCTTGATCCGGCGGTGGCACAACACCCTGAAGAATTAATTACGTATGGTGGTAATGGAGCAGTTTTTCAAAACTGGGCCCAATACCTGCTTACTATGAAATACCTGAGTCAAATGACGGATGAGCAAACGCTTCATATGTATTCAGGTCATCCGATGGGTTTATTTCCATCGAGTAAAGATGCTCCCAGAGCCATCGTGACCAACGGAATGATGGTTCCCAACTACTCAAAACCTGATGATCTTGAAAAATTCAATGCATTAGGAGTGACTCAATACGGGCAAATGACAGCAGGGTCTTATATGTATATCGGCCCTCAGGGAATTGTTCACGGAACGACCATCACCCTGATGAATGCCTTTAGGAATATTCTTAAAAAAAATGAAACATCGAAAGGGAAAGTGTTTTTGACTTCAGGTTTAGGGGGTATGAGCGGAGCTCAACCAAAAGCAGGTGATATTGCCGGATGTATTACTGTTTGTGCTGAGGTCAATGAAAAGGCCGCAGTTAAAAGACACGAACAGGGCTGGGCCAGTATCATCATAAAAGATTTGAATGAATTGGTTCAAAGGGTAAGAAAAGCTCAGGATAAAATGGAGGTTTTATCAATCGCTTTTCATGGTAATATTGTTGATGTATGGGAAAGGTTTGATGAGGAGAATATTTTTGTACATGTTGGCTCGGATCAGACTTCTCTTCACAATCCTTGGTCAGGTGGGTATTATCCAGTTGGTCTCAGTTTTGAAGAAGCAAATGAGCTGATCAGTTCAGATCCTGTTCTTTTTAAATCAAAAGTACAAGAGTCCTTAAGAAGGCAGGCCAAGTCAATCAACAAACATGCCGCTAAAGGCACCTATTTCTTTGATTATGGCAATGCATTCCTGCTAGAGGCTTCTCGTGCCGGAGCAGATGTGTTGGGAGAAAAAGAAGGTGAATTTAAATATCCCACCTATGTTCAGGATATTCTGGGCCCTATGTGTTTTGACTATGGTTTTGGTCCGTTTCGATGGGTTTGTGCCTCGGGAGATGCTCAGGATCTGGACAAGTCTGATCAGATAGCGATGGATGTCCTTTCTGAAATTCAAAAAACAGCTCCTAAGGAGATTCAGCTTCAGATGAATGATAATATCATCTGGATCAAAAATGCTAAGGAGAATAAATTGGTTGTTGGGTCCCAGGCAAGAATACTTTACGCTGATGCGGAGGGAAGAGCCAAGATCGCTAGTGCCTTTAATGATGCCATTAAATCAGGTCATATTTCTGCGCCGATTGTTCTGGGTAGAGATCACCATGATGTAAGTGGCACAGACTCTCCTTATCGCGAAACCAGTAATATCTATGACGGAAGCCAATTCACTGCAGATATGTCTATTCACAATGTGATCGGAGATAGCTTTAGAGGCGCTACCTGGGTATCTATTCATAACGGTGGCGGCGTTGGCTGGGGAGAGGTTAGTAATGGAGGTTTTGGAATGGTCCTGGATGGAACCAAGGAAGCTGAAGATCAATTGCGCTCCATGCTGTTTTATGATGTGAATAATGGTATTGCCAGAAGAAGCTGGGCCAGAAATAAAGAAGCGCTCTTTGCCATAAAGAGAGAAATGGATCGATCTCCGAATTTGAAAGTGACTTTACCTCATCTTGTTGAAGACGAGGTTTTGGATAATCTTGAATTTTAGCATAAAAAAGTTGACCTCTTTTGCATATTTGGATAGAATAATAAATTGATTATTCTAATGGTTTATTGATTTAAAGATTCATTTTATTAATCTATCTTCACACTGTTTTTATTCTCATAAAACTAAAAAACAGCCCTTAATATGCGTTGGATACTTAAAGACGAAGCTGATTCCAAAAAAACACAAGAACTTTCTAAATCTCTTGGTATTGATTCTACTTTGGGTAGTATTCTGGTTCAGAGAAGCATAGATAATTTCGACAAGGCTAAACATTTTTTTAGGCCATCCTTGACTGATCTTCATGATCCTTTTTTGATGAAGGACATGCAAAAAGCAGTAGATCGGATTCATCTGGCCATAGCCGAAAATGAAAATATTATGATCTATGGTGATTATGATGTTGACGGAACAACTGCTGTATCATTAGTATATGATTATTTAAGAAAACGATATGACAATATTGCCACCTATATTCCTGACAGATATAAGGAAGGATATGGCGTTTCTTTTGCCGGTATAGATTTTGCAGAAGACAATGAAATCAGTTTGATCATTGCATTAGATTGTGGAATCAAAGCTTTGGAGAAAGTAACATATGCGAAAGAAAAAGGAATTGATTTTATTATTTGTGACCATCACCGTCCAGGAGAAACACTACCTGAAGCCATTGCTATTTTGGACCCCAAAAGAGGTGATTGCTCCTACCCCTATGATGAACTATGTGGATGTGGTGTGGGTTTCAAACTGATTCAAGCGCTAGGGCAAAAAGTTGGACAAGGAATTGATGATTTTCTTCCTTATCTCGACTTGGTTGCCACCGCAATTGCTGCTGATATTGTCCCGCTTACAGGTGAAAACAGAATCCTAAGTTTTTTTGGGTTAAAAGTGATCAATCAAAACCCTCGCCCGGGAATTGCCGCTCTGGTGCATCAGGTTAAAAAAGAAATCTTGGACATTACTGATGTGGTCTTTATCATTGCACCCAGAATTAATGCGGCAGGAAGGATGAAACATGGTTCTTTTGCCGTAGAATTGCTTGTTGAAGACAATTTTAAGCAAGCACTTGAGTATGCGACATCAATCAACTCATTTAATGCAGAAAGAAAGGAAAAGGATCAATTGATCACCAAAGAAGCCTTAGCTCAAATAAAAGACAACAAAGAAGAACATGCTTTTTCTACAGTGGTCTATAAAGAGAGTTGGCATAAAGGAGTTATTGGTATAGTTGCATCAAGACTCATTGAAAAATACTACAGGCCAACACTTGTTTTTACCAAAAGTGGAGACAAATTAGCAGCGTCAGCCCGCTCCGTAAAAGGATTTGATGTTTATAATGCATTGGATCAGTGCAGTGATCTAATCGAACAATTCGGAGGTCATAAATATGCTGCCGGTCTTACTTTAGATCCGAAGAATTATAAAAAGTTTAAAGAAAGATTTGAGACCGTGGTTCAGGATACAATTCCGAAAGAATTATTGGAACGTCAAATTCAAATTGATGCAGAAATATATCTATCTGATATCAATCCAAAATTTCATAGAATACTCAAACAACTTGGACCTTTCGGGCCACAAAATATGAACCCTGTATTTACCAGCGGTGGATTAAGAGATAATGGCTACGGTAGAAGAATTGGTCAAAATGATGACCATCTCAAAATGAGTATTGTGAGTGGTGCAGATCAGAAAACATATAATGCTATCGGTTTTGGCCTAGGATCAAAGCATGAATTGATTCGGAATGGTAAATCATTTAAAGCTGCCTTTACCATAGAAGAAAATAACTGGAATGGTATCACCAGCCTCCAATTAAACATAAAGGATCTAAAGGAAGATCTATAATTAATATTTAAGGTGCTTCAGGTTTTTAATGGTTTGCTTTGGATCTTGACTCTTGAATACAAAGCTGCCCGCTACCAATGCATTGGCTCCGGTAGTCACAAGTTTTTCAGCATTTTTGTCATTCACTCCTCCATCGACTTCAATGATTGCATTTGAACCTGAATTTTCAATCATTTTTTTAAGTTGACTTATCTTTTTGTAGGTGTTTTCTATAAAGCTTTGGCCTCCAAACCCTGGATTAACACTCATAATTAAAACAAGATCAAGGTCTTTTATAATATCTTCTAAAACTGACACCGGGGTATGAGGATTTAATGATACTCCTGCTTTCATGCCCTCTAGTTTAATCGCTTGAACTGTTCTGTGTAAATGTTTACAAGCTTCATAATGAACAGTTAGAATATCTGCTCCTGCTTTTTTAAAATCTTTGATAAACCTATCCGGATCCACAATCATTAAATGCACATCCATGGTTTTTGTAGCGTGCTTGGTAATAGCAGAAATCACAGGCATTCCATATGAGATATTCGGAACAAAAACGCCATCCATAACGTCTATATGAAACCAATCTGCTTCACTTTGGTTAACCATTTCGATATCTCTTTGTAGATTGGCAAAATCAGCTGCCAGAATAGAAGGTGCTATAATGTGTGACATGAATATGTTTTTTGTAAAACTAAGACAAAAAATAAAAAGCCTGCGAATAATCCCAGGCTTTTTAGTTAACAATTTGTTTTATCTTTTTAACCGAGATAAGTTCTTAAAATCTTACTTCTTGAAGTATGTTTTAATCTTCTTATGGCTTTTTCCTTTATTTGTCTTACTCTTTCACGTGTAAGGTCAAAAGTTTCACCTATTTCTTCAAGCGTCATTGGGTGTGCATCTCCTAAACCAAAATACAATTTTACTACATCCGCTTCTCTTGGAGTCAATGTTTCCAAAGCTCTTAAAATCTCTACTTTTAAAGACTCATGTAATAAGCTCTTGTCTGGATTTGGTGACTCTCCTGAGTTCAATACATCGTATAGATTAGAATCTTCACCTTCAATTAATGGCGCATCCATCGATACGTGACGACCTGAATTTTTCATTGATTCTTTTACGTCACTAACGGTCATATCAAGTTCCTTTGCAATTTCCTCTGCAGAAGGAGGTCTTTCATTCTCTTGTTCTAGCCTTGCAAATGTCTTGTTGATCTTGTTGATCGAACCAATTTTATTTAATGGTAGCCTAACAATTCTTGACTGTTCAGCCAAGGCTTGTAAGATAGATTGTCTAATCCACCATACAGCGTAAGAGATAAATTTAAAACCTCTTGTTTCATCAAATCTTTTTGCTGCTTTGATCAATCCTAAATTACCTTCATTAATTAAATCCGGTAAAGTCAATCCTTGGTTTTGATATTGCTTTGCTACAGAAACTACGAATCTTAGATTGGCCTTGGTTAACTTTTCCAAAGCGATCTGATCTCCTGCCTTAATTCTTTGCGCAAGTTCCACTTCCATGTCGGCTGTAATTAAATCAACCTTTCCTATCTCTTGTAAATACTTGTCCAAAGAAGCAGTTTCCCTATTCGTAACCTGCTTGGTTATTTTTAGTTGTCTCATTAAAAAATCGGAGTTTTAGTTTAAAAAGTTTTGTTGTCTAATATGTTATACGTACGAAATAGCGTAAATGTTACAAAACCTCAAAAAAAAACCTCAAAAAATTAATTTTGAGGTTTTATAAATTACTTAAAAAAGAAGCTTAGTCTCTTTTTCTATCGTCTCTGCGATCACGTCCGCCTCTGTTGTCTCTACCTCGATTATCGCGTCCGCCTCTGTCATTTCTTTCTCTTGGTGGTCTTTCAACAAAGCCTTCCGGTTTGGGTAATAAAGCCTTTCGAGAAACTTTTTCTTTACGTGTCCTTGGATCAACTCCAAAATACTTCACATCAAATACGTCTCCCATATTGACTACATCACTCACTTTGTCTGTGCGTTCCCATGCCAATTCACTTACGTGCAACAACACTTCGTTTCCTGGAGCTTCCATATATTCAACAACAGCACCAAAGTCTAGCATTTTAATTACTTTAACCTCGTAAACACTTCCTTTTTCAGGTTTGAACAACAAGGAATCTATTTTTGCTAAAACCGCATCAATACCTTCAGATCCAACACCTAAAACCTCAACAATACCTTCCTCAGTTACAGGGTCTTCGTTAATTACGATCGTTGTTCCTGTTTCTTTTTGCATTTCCTGAATTACTTTTCCTCCAGGTCCAATCAATGCTCCAATAAATTCATTTGGAATACGTCTTGTTATCATTGTTGGCGCATGCTCTTTAACTGTTTCAGCAGGAGTAGCGATAGTGTCGGTAATTTTACCTAAAATATGTAATCGACCTTCACGAGCTTGTTTTAGTGCATTGACCAGAATTTCGTAGGATAAGCCTTTAATTTTAATATCCATTTGACAAGCAGTAATTCCTTCAGAAGTACCGGTTACTTTGAAATCCATATCACCTAAATGATCTTCATCACCTAAGATATCAGACAATACTGCATAACGATCACCATCAGAAATTAATCCCATAGCAATACCAGAAACAGGACGTTCCATTTTTACACCAGCATCCATCAATGCCATTGTACCGGCACAAACAGTTGCCATAGAAGAAGAACCATTAGATTCTAATACTTCAGATACAACACGCACTGTATAAGGACAATCTGCAGGAATCATTCCTTTCAATCCTCGTTGTGCCAAATTACCATGACCAACTTCTCTTCTTGAAGTTCCTCTTAATGGTCTAGCCTCTCCAGTACAAAAAGGAGGGAAATTATAATGTAAATAGAAATTTTCTTCACCTTCATGAGATGGCATATCTATTTTATTCGCATCTCTGGAAGTTCCTAAAGTAACTGTGGCTAAAGCTTGTGTTTCTCCACGTGTAAAAATTGAAGAACCGTGTGTAGATGGCAAATAATCAACCTCACACCAAATTGGTCTGATTTCATCAGTTTTTCTACCGTCTAAACGCAAACCTTCGCTTAGGGTTAATTCACGAACAGCCTCTTTTTCAGCTTTGCTGTAGTATGATCCAACAAGATCACCAAATTCTTCCATCTCTTCTTCAGTAAAAGATGCTTTCACTTCTTCCTTTACTTCAGCAAATGCATTACTACGTTCTACTTTAGAAGTTCCCTTCTTAGCAATAGCGTAACATTTGTCATAAGCTAAATCGTGTATTCTTTTTTGTAATTCTTCGTTTTCTTCAGCAGTTTCATACTCTCTCACCTCTTTTTTACCAAAAGCTTCCGCTAGACGTAATTGAGCAGCAATTTGTACTTTGATTGCTTCGTGAGCAAATTTGATAGCATCTGCCATTTCTTCTTCAGAAATTTCATCCATCTCACCTTCAACCATCATTACTGAATCAGCAGAAGCACCAATCATCATCTCTATATCAGATTCTTCTAATTGGGCTCTTGTTGGGTTGATAATGAATTCTCCGTTAACACGTCCTACTCTGGCTTCAGAGATAGCACATTCAAATGGAAAATCTGATAACTGAATAGCTGCAGATGCAGCTAAACCAGCCATAGCTTCTGGCATAACATCTTCATCATGAGACATTAATTGAATCATCACCTGTGTTTCAGCATGATAATCTTTTGGGAATAAAGGACGTAAAACACGGTCTACCAAACGCATTGTTAATACTTCCCCGTCACTTGGTCTTGCTTCTCTTTTAAAGAAACCTCCTGGGTAACGACCCGCTGCAGCAAATTTTTCACGATAGTCTACCGTTAAGGGTAAAAAATCAACATCTGCTTGTTTATAATTGGAAACAACTGTACATAATAACATACATTTTCCAGATTGCACAACAACGCTACCATGCGCTTGTTTTGCTAATTTTCCGGTTTCGATGGAAATTTCCCTTCCATCACCGAGGTCAATAACCTCTTTAAAAACTTTTGGTTTCATAATTGTTCTTTAGAATTTACTCCATACGAGTAAATTTATTAATTCATGATTAAACTTGTAGTTGTGTTGTCAGGTCTAAATCAAAAGACCATAGTTTGCCAATGAATTACTTTAGTTGTTCATTTCTTTCTCTCAAAGAATGGTTGAGGATTTTGATACGAAATTAATTAACTTTTATTCTAAATCCTAACTGAATAAAAAAACTTGTTAAAAAAAAAGAGGCATAACGCCTCTTCTTTTTTATTTTCTTAACCCTAAATCTTTTACGATCGCACGGTATCTGATGATATCCGTTTTGGTCAAGTAGTTTAAAAGATCTCTACGCTTACCAACTAATTTCACCAAAGATCGCTGTGTGTTAAAATCGTGACGATTATTCTTTAAGTGATCTGTTAAGTGATTAATTCGGTGAGTAAATAAAGCAATTTGTCCTTCTGAAGAACCAGTGTCTGTTTCAGATTTTCCGTATTTTTTGAAAATCTCCTTTTTTTTCTCTGTTGTTAAATACATGCTAACATTAAAGTTTAAATTAATAATTTTTATGTACTATTCTTTAAAATAGGCCGCAAAGATAGTATTATTATTTTGATTGACAATAATTTATCTTTAACCCTTAATGGCTTAAATTTGTATTAAACCTTTCTGATAAAACCTGGTCAAAAAAGAAACCTAATTTTAAATGTTATGAAATCTACTACTAAAAGTAAAGAATCTAAAATGTTTTTACACTCAAATTTTAATGTCTTCTTGGGATGCGTTTTATTATGTCTGTTCCTATTTACCTCCTGTAATAGTGATGGCGATTCCATTGGAAATCAAGAAGATTTGAATTCCCTGTCAAACGAGGAGGCAAAAGAAATTGCTGAAATAGATGATACGAGTGAAAATATCAACGAAATCATCGAA
>JAAESS010000263.1 GCA_024229195.1 Flavobacteriales bacterium
AATTCATAAAATAAAAAAAAGGCTGGAGGGGTACTCCAGCCTGTACAGCGTTCAAATGATTCAGTGCGTTTATTGGTACAAATAAATAAAACCAGACAACCGTTTGTTATTATTATTCGGCTTTTGCCTAACCTATTTAGATGACACTTTATTTTTATAGGGCAATCATCATTTTCAATTCCCATTAACGACATGATGCTATCCAGCCAGCAGCAAAAAAATGCATGTCGTTAATCAGAGAAATTTTTGTTCTAGGCTTTAACAAAAAGTTATCGCTGAGAACGAGAAAGAATATAAAGCTAAACTAGGAAAAGGTAGAGTGAAATAAAATGAAATAATTCTTATTTTATAATCTTTTCCATTAAGAATACGCACCTAACTATACTCAATAAACTTGAAGATGCAGGAAGGCGGCAAGTGAATGAATCCTCATGAGCATAGATAAACTATGTGATTGGGGTGAATGACCGCAGCCAACGCATCTGCAACTTCAAGGATGAAGGGTATACTCGGATATTTATTCAATCAGATTTCTCTCAGCAAAGCATATCCGTTATAAATTCACATCTCTTGAATCGTGTAGAGCAAGAAAAATAAAAGCCGATTCAACATATTCATCCCTGAGTTGTGGTTCATGTCCTCCCTGTTTTAGAATGCCCATTCAGTTCCTATCTAATGAGGCTAACATGTCAAACGGACGTATTCTTCACACCATGTTACGGGTCACGCAACTTGAACGATCTATCGATTTTTATACCAAAATTATGGGAATGACTCTTCTTCGTACCAATGAAAACAAGCAGTACGAATACACTCTGGCCTTTCTTGGCTACGGAGATGAATCACAGGGGGCTGTGATTGAACTGACTTATAACTGGGGAACTGAAAAATATGATCTAGGGGATGCTTTTGGTCACATTGCTATTGGCGTTGATGATATTTACGAAACCTGTGAAAACATTCGTCAAGCTGGCGGTAAAATTACACGTGAGCCAGGCCCTGTAAAAGGCGGCACAACTGAAATTGCTTTTGTTGAAGATCCGGATGGCTACAAAATTGAATTAATTCAAAATAAAAGTGCATCACAAGGACTTGCTGGCTAATCCCCCTCTTTCGAGGATCATTTTATTGGTCCTCTTCCCTTTTTCGATACGCTCAAAATTTTTTTCTCCTGATAATCTGAAAACTAATACGTCATCAATTTTTGAAGGTTATGTTTAGGTTTCGGCGATCGCTGCAATTTCACATTGGCTGTATTTTTTCAGTGGTTGTATTTTTCCTTTCGACCTTACTGATTGTGACGAATTACCAAAATACTAAGTCGCTCACTTATGAGCGCATTCAAAAAGAAACTCAGCAAAGCGCAGAGATTATTGATTTAACCTTCGAAAACAAAACACTTCCCCTTTTCATTACTCTCAACACACTCGCCGAATCAAATTTTGGAACGCTGACAAATTACCCATCAGAAAAAACATGGTTAAAAACAATTAAAAATATTTTTGATAGCAATCAGGAAGCGATGTCTTTTTACCTAGGCTTTGAAAATGAACGATCCATTTTTTATCGGAGACTAGACTCACAAGTGTTAAGGAACCGTTACAACGCGCCTCAGACGACAATAATCATGCTCGAAGTGAATCAAATTGATGGTAAACAAGAA
>JAAESS010000264.1 GCA_024229195.1 Flavobacteriales bacterium
CCTAGTTGAAAATGATCTGGATTGATATTTTTAAAATTATACATAAATCTCGGGGCAAAAAAGACTTGAACTGCTCTATTTTTTGAAAATTTGTGATACAAACCTGTTCTCAAAACAAATCCATGAATATCTATCGGGTTCATTATTTCAGGCGGAGTTTCCTCATCATTCCCAACATGAAAATAGAAATAATTGATACTGTTATACCAAATCGATTCCTCATTCATTTTAATAGGCGCAACTAAAGAGGCCATTGCTCCATATTCATTAGCCTTACTTTTATAAATAGAATCATACGACTGAGGAAAACCATACCTTCCTGAAAGGGTTAAAACATCCAAGGTTTCCTGACCTTTTGAAGAAGTCGAAACAACAATAGCGAGTAGAAAAAATATAATATATCTCATCTTTTTTTGATTGTTAGCAACGTTTCAATTAAGAACAAATTTTAAAAATTGAACCATTTTCCTACATAAAGTTAGTGCTCTTTTTCTGAATAATTGACCCAATTGAAGAATACCCTTATCACTCTAAAATCATAAAAAATAAAAAACTTCAGACTGAGCTGAAGTTTTTCTATTACAGATTTAATTAACCTATACTTCTTTATCTTCAGGGGGGTCAATTTTCTTTAAAGAAGAAGGTAATTCTTTAATATAGACATCTTGTTGTGGAAATGGAATCTGAATACCATTCTTTTCAAATAAATTATAAATAGCTATGGAAACATTACTTTTGGCTTGAAGACCAACTTCATAATGTACCCAGAAACGTAACTTGAAATTAAGAGAACTATCTCCAAATTCACTAAAAAGGGCTTTGGGTTCTGGATTTCTTAAGATTTCTTTACTCGACAAGGCTGCTTCTATTAAAATTTCCAGAACTTGGTTAGGATCCGATCCGTAAGTTGTTCCTATCAAGATTTCAACTCTTTTGATACTATCAGACAATGTCCAATTGATTAAGTCATTGGCAATTAAATTATTATTTGGCACCACCACTTCAGCTCCATCGAAGGTCATCACACTTGAAGATCGAACACCGATTCGGTTTACTCTCCCTAAGAGATTATTTACTTCTACAGTATCTCCAACATGAATAGGACGTTCAAACACTAATATCAATCCTGAAATAAAATTGGAAACTACAGTCTGAAGACCAAAACCTATACCCAGACCAAGTGCCCCTGCCATTAAATTAAATTTACTCAGATCTATACCCAATGATGAAAGCGCTAAGACAATTCCAAAAGCGATGATCAAATATCTGATTACTAAAGATATTGCAGCCGGAACTCCTTTTGGCAATTTTATAACTTTTAACGAAACATCACCACTTTCAAACAGAAATGTAATTAAGCTGGTAGAGAAAAATGCGATGATCAGGATAAATATAAATTCTAAGACGTCACCAATGTTAAAAGTAATACTTCCTATCAGCCGAGGTTCGGTCAAAATATCACTAACAAAAAGTGAAAGCGGATTTAACAGGTCTATCATCGATAAGAAAAAAAGAAACCACCAGATAAAAGCAAAGACCCTGATGACCTGCAGAACCTTTATTTCTAGTGCAAATTTCTTATCAAAATCAATTTCAGTTTTTGTGCTGTAATGCCAATGTATGAGTCCTGTGGATAATCCTCCCGCTATCATCAAAATACCATAGAAAATTAGGGTAAATACACCACTTTGTGTGCTAATCTTAAGGGTGAGATCTGTTAGATTGGTATAACCTAAAACATTAGAAACAATCGAAACAATAAGTAAAACATAAACAACTGGTGTCAAACGAATCAGAAGCAATCCAAAATTACCAATATTCATTTTTCTTGTCTGTAGATAGGGATGTGTAAAGCCAATCAAAACGCCAATAACTAAAAAAGCCTCAAACAAAAGATAAATTCTGTACTGCCCCGAACTAAACCACATATAGGTTTTTGCAGAATCAAGGATATAGAATATAATGACAAAATAAATGATCTTTTTAAATCGCTTGTAAACATAGGGCTGCACCAATGGAATGGACAGAATCAATATCAATAAAATCAAAATATTCCCGAGCAGCATTGGGGTATTTGTAAAAAACAGTTTGGCAACAACAAAAGTGATAAATATCAAGCTAACGATTGAGTTATTCAGCATGACGTCTTTTGCATTTTGCAGATCTCCATCTTCCTCATTGAACTGATATTTTTCAAATGCTTTCCTTACAAAAACTACCAGAAAACCTAAAAAACCAACCAATAAAATATATAAATATATACTATGCTCACTGGTCTTGACAAATTTACTTATTCCAAGAATATTTTCAGAAATGGATTCAACCTCATCTTTTTCTCCTTTATTTTTTTCCGGGCTCTTAAAGGACGATCTCCATAGCGGTTCATGTCTTAAGTAAAGGAGGTCATAAACCTCTGAATTCTTCAATGTATTCAGGTCATCCACTACCCTATTTACAATCAACTTTTGACTATTGATCTTTGATTCAAGTAACAGATACGAATTATTCTCCTTTGTGTTAGTTTTATTCAGTTTTTTAAAATCATTCCAAATTAAACGAACACTCGACAAGACTTCTAAAGGCACCTTTTCGGCAATAGCATTCTTGTAAGTGAGTTCCCATGTTTTTTCATTGTATTCAATTACATCCTTAACGATCAAGTTCTTTTCCTCGTGGGCATTAATTGTAGATTCCCAAATTTCAAGATGGTCATAATATCCATTCCATTTTTTTATCAGGTTATTGATCTTTTGTCGGTTTGGATTAGCAGAAATAAAATGATCTTTACGCTTCTTTTGAGCAGTAATAAATTTTGTGTAATCTGGAAGTAAAGAGTCGATTCTTTCAAGGTCTCGATGTGATGCTGTTCTTCTCGAAGCTGTTTTCAACTCTTCATTGGCCTGTTCTACTTTTTGAATGATGTCAATAACTTTGATTGTTTGAGGAACATATCTTCCTGTTGAATCGATCTTTTTAGGTATGGTCATCTGGGATTGTCCTAGAAAAGGCAACAAAAAAATTGATAGTACAAATAAGTATCTGTAAAATGATGTTATCATAGATTGTATATAAAAATTGATCCGTTTATTATGGACATTTCAAAAGTTCTGGTATTTATGTAAATCCTATTCTTTTCAATTATTGGTAACAATAGCTTCGTTGATCGAAT
Organism: Flavobacteriales bacterium; assembly: GCA_024229195.1. Classification (GTDB taxonomy): domain Bacteria; phylum Bacteroidota; class Bacteroidia; order Flavobacteriales; family Flavobacteriaceae; genus Lutimonas. Next base: position 3,170 of record JAAESS010000264.1, read on the forward strand.
AAATCGTTACTTCACCTTCATTCAAAAGATAATTATTTACCTCTTCAAATTGTGAATTTGAATTCTCAACAAAAATCTCCCTCCTCTTTTTAAAAACAAAATTCACTTTTAATAATTTATTCATGGCTTTATTATATTGATCTAACTCCTCCTGATCGATTCCCTTGAAGTTGATACAATTATAAAACAGTTCTTCCTTTTTGTACATTTCCTGCTTCATATCAATAACCTCATAGCTGATCGAGTAACTATCATTTTCAGTTTGTATACTGATCCTGTTTCCAAAATCTGCTTCCAAGACTTCAGCCATACCGCTCCTTTTTGGATACAGATCCTTACCCATATTTTTATAAAGTACCGTGGTCTTTCCTTCAACAATCATCTCTCCTTTATTCATATCAAAAGAAATAATTTCGTATTGTTCCGAATTCTCTTCGCTACTAAACCATTGCTCTGCCCTCGACAGGACGAGACTTGATTCAATATGATCAGATTTATAGTATTTACTTATCGACTTTTCTTCAATCTGACTTTCCTGTGCTTGAATTAAAAATGAGCACAAGAAAAATAAGATCACAGAAATTTTAATTTCTTTCATTTAGCGAATTTTAAGATAGCGTGATTATAAGTCACTAACTTCATCATAAATTTCTAATTTTTCTTGTTCTCTGAGCATGAGCTCATCAGAAAGTTTTAAACAAGTTATAAAAAAGGAATAATTCTTATTTCATGGTATTGGATTCCTTTAAAAAACGAAATAAAATCTTCTTCTATTTCCAATCCAATAGTATTTTGACTGACTGTCTAATTTGATTTTTTGAGCAAAAAAATTAAGGCTCCAACCGCAATTATAAGGCCCATAAATTCTCTTGTTCCTTCAACATAGGGCTTATCATAAATCATATCTCTAAAAAGCTCAGATTTATCATTACTCAGCAGCCAATCATAAAAATAACCAACATGATACAGCGCGAAAAAAACCAAGCCTGTGATGAAAACTTGAATTATAATTTTAGGAATGTGTCTAAAATTTGAAATAGCAAATAAAATGGCAATCAGGCCATAGATGGCTAACCAAACATAAGGATCAGGATCATTCAATTGAACAAAAGCAAACAGTAAAAAAATTACAGAAATGATCCAGTTGATCAATTTGCTTAATGAGAAATGAGATTCAGCCATGATTTAAAATTTATTTTAACAATCTTCAAGTATAAACTATTATGAGTAATATTTCAGGCAATGAAAAAATATAATCCGTAACCCTAATAAAAGTTATTCATTTCATTTAAGCTGCCTTTCCTCCTCCTCCAAAAAGAATCCCGGCACCAAGTACAAAACCAAAGTCATACCAGGAGCCATTATTATTGATCGCATATAAGGCAACATCATCCATAAATAAACTAACAACAAATGAAAAAGGCGCTATAAAACCATGCCATAAGCCTCCAAAAAAACCATAAGGTGCCACCTCTAAACATTGATCGATTGGTATAGCTTGTGCACATCCAGTAAGTAAAATAAAGACTAAAACAAGAAAAGAAAAACGTGTGATAGAATTGTTTAAATTTTTCATGGTATAAAATTTTATTTTCTTTAAATTTAAATTAAATTTCTTGAAGCTCACAAGTATCACACGGATTTCGCCATCAATAGGAGACAGCCTGAAAAAGAAAAACGTATCGAAGAAGTCATGTAACTCGTTAAATTTTAATTCTAAAAAACCTTACGCCTCCCCTTATCTTTTATTCTTAATTACATCTGTTTTTTAGATCAAATATGAAGTTTTGAAAAAAACTGATAAAAATTTACTGGTTTTATGTTGACCTTCTTTAATCGACAACATAAAAGATAAACCCCCTCATATTTGACTTACGCATTTTGAATGCCCCTGTTAGACTTAACAGGGGTTTTCTTTTATAATTCATAGAAAAATTGAAGCTTTATAAAGTTTTTATAATCAGCTGATAATAGTATCTTTTGAATGAAAAAGTAGCGACCTTGTTTACCGCATCGATGGCAAAGAAGTATATCGCAATGTAGATGAGGGCAATAAATACCCGGAACCAATGTTTGCTATTTTAAACTATGCTAAAATTACCGACTCTCCTATGGTAGGCGAATGGGTTATGGAAGTAGATTGGGTAAAACACGAATATCTAAAATAATCATATAGCGTGAGTTGCATAAATCTACAGGCTCGTTTTTACATATTAAGGTTACCTCATGTATCTTTAATCATCAATCGCCTGACCGGTTATTTGGCGGAACTTCCAACCTGTATTATCTTCATTGATATTCATGGTTTGCTTCATCAAAATTCCAATAAGTTCTTCTTTTGGGTCAGCAAAATACTGGGTGTTGAAATATCCTCCCCATTGAAAAGTACCCATACTACCTTCTCCTCCTTTGTCTTGACCATTCTGATCTAAAACTCCGAAGGCAAGACCATAATAAGAGCCTGAATCACCCCAAAGATCTCCAATCTGATTGGCCATCATAAATTGAACGGTTGTTCTGCTCAATAATCGAACACCATTTAATTCGCCTTCATTGAGATACATTTGAAGGAAATTTGCATAATCTTCAGCAGTACTTGACAAGCCTGCACCCCCAGAGAAAAAAGCTTTCGCACCTTTTTTAGGGTATTCAGGGTCGTATGCGTCATTTTTCGGATAATGTATCCAATTCCCATCTTGTTTAGTTTGGACCACTACCAATCGATCATACTTTGATTCGGGTAAATAAAACCAGGTATCATCCATATCCAAAGGATCAAATATTCTCGTTCTGAAAAACTCATCCAAAGGCATGCCGGAAACAACCTCTATGAAGTAACCCAAAACGTCTAAACCTTCGCTATAGGTAAACTTTTCTCCCGGATGATGATGTAAAGGTAGTGCAGCCAGTTTTTGAATGTTTTCCTTAATTGTTATGGGCTTGGTTGTAAACAAGTCAATGATCCCTGCTTTCGCATAAATTTTTTTCATCCGCTGATCTCCATCGATATATCCATATCCAATTCCTGAGGTGTGCGTGATCAAGTGTCTAATCGTAATTTCTTTATCAGCTTTGATACTGGTAAATGAGGAATCTTTTTCTATCAATGAATCCAGCACTTTTGGATTCTTAAATTCAGGGATATATTTTGAAATTGGATCATCGAG
>JAAESS010000265.1 GCA_024229195.1 Flavobacteriales bacterium
AACAACACGGCTAGTGAGATGGATAATTGGATAGAAATGTTTAGCTCTCTGAAAGCGCCCTTTGGAAAATATTCTGTCTTAGGAAATCATGATTACGCAGAATATATAAGAGGTATAAGTAAAGAAGAAAAAGAAGTTCAGTTTCAAGAAATAAAAAAAATTCATCCCAAAATAGGGTTTGATTTATTATGTAATGAAAGCCGATACATAGAAAAAGAGGGGCAAAAAATTTCTTTAATAGGTGTAGAAAACTGGGGTAAAAGTTTCAAACAAGCTGGTGATCTTAAAAAAGCATCTGAAGGTATTAACAAAGAGGATTTTAAGATATTGATGTCTCACGATCCCTCTCATTGGGACGCTGAGGTTAAGCAAGATGATTTAAATTATCATTTGACATTAAGTGGTCATACACATGGGTTACAAATGGGGATTGAAATTCCTGGTTGGTTTAAATGGAGTCCTTCAAAATATGTTTATAAACAATGGGCTGGATTATATAATGAGGATGGGAGGTATATCAACGTCAATAGGGGATTTGGATATCACGCATTTCCTGGGAGAGTAGGTATTTGGCCAGAAATTACTGTTATTAAACTGAAAAAAGCCTGATTTTCAGGTCAATTCA
>JAAESS010000266.1 GCA_024229195.1 Flavobacteriales bacterium
TTCAAAATGAAAACAGTTTCGTAATGATTCATATTTATACTATTAATTGTTAATTTTTAAGCGTGCAAATATACAATATTATTTTTGTTTTTGATTACTTTTGCATCTTTTAAAAACTTATTTTTCAAGAATTCGAGTACTCGATATTTAATAAATGTAAAAGGATGAAATACACCAAGCTTAGCAAGGAACAGTTTGAGGAATTAAATGAGGAATTTTCTGTGTTTCTGGCCGCCCAGAGTATAGATGTTAAAGAATGGACAACGATTAAGAAGGAACAACCCGAACTTGCGGATAAGGAAATGGAGGTCTTCAGTGATTTTGTATGGGAAAAAGTACTGAGCAAAGCGAACTATCTGGAACATTTTTCCTCAGATTCTTTAAATCTTTTCAAATGCACAGCTGATGCCATAGAGCGAATTGTTGTTAAAGTAAATAAAGAGGGTATAAACCTGTTAGAGTCTAAAGATTTTGAATGGCTACTTGATAATTCGAAAGATCCGCGCATCGAGTATCTAAAAGGAAAAAAGGCTTATCATCAAGAAAGAAATGAGGATCTATTTGATTTGATTCAAAAGGGAAGCGTGGTATCTGACGGAAAATTGTACGAAGCCATTTTTAAGATGCTGGTTGCTTAGTGTTTAGCTTATCAATTCAATAAATTTTTCCATTCCTTTTACTGCCTTTTCAGGTATGATAGTTAAATTGTTGAAGTCTTGTGCCCTAATCGCGGGTTTAGGATCAATAAAGTAAATAGGTGTTTGGCCATCAATATAGTTGATCAAACTTGCAGCTGGATACACCTGCATCGAAGTCCCGATAATCAACAGCATGTCTGCAGTAGCAGTAATTTCAATTGCTTTTTCTAATAATGGAACCGCCTCTCCAAACCAAACGATATGAGGTCTTAGCTGACTCCCTGATTCACAGAGGTCTCCATGAACCAAATCTTTTTCCCATTGGTATACAAGATGTTCATGCTCTGTACTCCTTACCTTTAATAACTCTCCATGAAGATGCAGTACGTTTTGGCTACCCGCTCTTTCGTGCAGGTCATCTACATTTTGCGTCACAATATTAATTGCATATGTTTTCTCTAAATCGGCGAGTAATTCATGCCCTTTGTTTGGAGCCACCTCGTGTAGTTTTCTTCTTCTTTGGTTGTAAAAATCAAGAACAAGTTCTGGATTATTGTACCATCCTTGTGGTGAGGCAACTTCCATGACATCGTGTCCTTCCCAAAGTCCATCGGCATCTCTAAAAGTATTGATGCCACTCTCAGCACTCATGCCTGCTCCGGTAAGTACAACGATTCTTTTCATGGTTTATTTAGCCCTGTATTTTGCACTGATCTCAAAGATGTGTTTCATGATACTCCTGTCTTCATCGGTAAAATCTTCATGCTTTCTATCTATCACTAATTCAGCTGTTTCAAATGCCTTACCTAATGCATATGTTGTTAGCCCGGCAGCTCCACCCCAAGAGAAGGAGGGGATAAAATTTCTAGGAAAATTACTACCATAAATATTTGCACTTACACCGATTACTGTACCTGTATTGAACATCGTATTGATCCCACATTTAGAATGGTCACCCATGATCAAACCACAAAACTGCAATCCTGTATCAACAAATTTCTGGGCTGAATATTCCCATATTTTAACATTGGCATAGTTGTTTTTTAGGTTTGAATTATTACTGTCAGCCCCAATATTGCACCATTCACCAATCACTGCATTTCCGAGATATCCATCATGACCCTTACTGCAGTATCCTGAAAAGATTGCATTGTTCACTTCACCACCAATTTTACTTTTTGGACCCAATGTGGTTGGTCCATATACCTTAGTACCCATTTTCACAACAGAATGTTCACCCATAGCAAAAGGCCCTCTGATCATACTTCCTTCCATGACCTGTGCATGTTTACCAATATAAATGGCTCCTTTGCTTGCATTTAAAACACCAATCTCGATCTCTACATCTTCTTCAAGAAAGATACGATCCTTGTTCATACAATGAACCGTATCAGGTATAGGCGCTGAAACTCTGTCTTTTGTGATCAGATCAAAATCTGCTTCTAAGGCTTTTCCATTATAGCTAAAAAGATCCCAGGAATGTTTTATTTGAATACATTCATCGTTATATTCAATACGTTTATAGTTGTCAAAATCAACTTCTTCCTGCTCCTTGGCATAAAAGGCAATTAATTCATCTTTTTTAAAAATAGCTTCATTTGGATTGATTGCTTTTATAAGCTCAACGAGGCCTTCGTTTGGCAAAATTGAGGCATTGATCATGACATTTTCCTCCATTTCAACCATAGGAAATTTACCGGCCAGATAGTCCTCAGTGACAGTCGTTGTTGTAAATCCTAAATATTTTTCCCATTTCTCTCTGATGGTCAGTATACCTATCCTAAGATCGGCTACAGGTTTTGTATAGGTGAGGGGAAGTAAATTATCCCTGTATTCACCATCAAATAAAATATAATTCATGAGTCAATTTTTTATGGGCAAATATAAGTTTTTTAGCCTAACACATGCCGTTAATCCAGACATAACAATAACGTTGAATATATTTGCATATTTTGCACAAAAACTAAAAAATGTTTATTTTTAAATAAACTTTAACTTATGAAAACCTTTACAAAAGAATTACAAGAAAATATGACTCCTGAAGCAGCGATCAAGAGGCTGAAAGATGGAAATAAACGCTTTGTTGATAGAAAAAAAGCAGAAAGAGATCTGTTAATGCAGATGGATGAAACGAGCGCAGGACAGTTCCCATTTGCAGCCTTGCTGAGTTGCATTGATTCAAGAGTGCCTGCTGAATTGGTTTTTGACCAGGGTATTGGAGATGTTTTTAATGTAAGAGTAGCAGGTAATATTGTGAACCATGATGTATTAGGTTCTTTAGAATATTCCTGTAAAGTTGCCGGATCTAGAGTGATTGTGGTATTGGGTCATACAAAATGTGGGGCGGTCACCGCGGCTTGTAATCAAGTTGAGTTGGGAAATATTACCCATTTATTAAAAAAGATAAAACCGGCTGTTAAAATGGTGATGACAGGTGATCCTGACGCAGAAACCATAGAAAAAGTCGCTTTAAAAAATATAGAACTGTCAATTGAAAGAATAAGAGATGAGAGCTCAATTTTAGCAGAAATGGAAGAAAATGGTGATATCATGATCGTTGGAGCTATCTATGATGTATCCAGTGGAGTGGTCTGTTTTTTCTAAACAAAACAACTCATTATATAAAATGGCCCGAAAA
>JAAESS010000267.1 GCA_024229195.1 Flavobacteriales bacterium
TATGTGTACGATCTTTCCAGCAAGTCTCTTGAACTTATTTCTGAAGCATTAATTCAAGAACCCACTTTTTCTCCTGACGGGAAGAAAATTGCTTTTGTATTCAACAATAATCTTTTTGTAAAAGATCTCCAATCAAAAAAGACAATCCAGATCACTTATGATGGTGAAAAAAATAAGATCATCAATGGTATTACAGATTGGGTCTATGAAGAAGAATTTTCTTTCGTTCGTGCCTTTGAATGGAATACCTCTTCAAATAAAATTGCTTTTATCCGATTTGATGAAACCGAGGTGCCAGAGTTTTCAATGGATATTTATGCAAACAGTCTCTATCCAAGTCAACAAACCTTCAAATATCCAAAAGCAGGTGAAAAAAATTCAAAAGTAAGACTTCATCTTTATGACCTTGAGAAATCTGAAAAAATGGCAATTGACCTCAACTCTTATGCACAAGAATATATTCCTAGAATTCAATGGTCCCAAGCGGCTGATCAACTGGTCGTAACAACAATTAACAGACATCAAAATAATCTCAATCTCATTTCTTTTAACGCTGACAAAAAAGAATCGACCTTATTATTAAATGAAAAAGATGCGGCCTATGTAGACATCAAAGATGACCTCACTTTTTTGCATGACAACAGTTTTATCTGGAGTAGTGAGAGAGACGGATACAATCATTTGTATCATTACGATAAAAATGGAAAATTAAAAAATCAGATCACTTCAGGAAATTGGGAAGTCACAAAATATTACGGGTTTGATAAAAAAACAAATAAAGTATTTTATCAATCTACAGAAGAAGGATCGATCAACAGAAGTATTTATTCAATTGAAATTTCTGGGAATAAGAAGAAAAAACTGAGCAAATCTGTCGGAGAGAATTCAGCAGAATTTAGCAATAGTCTAAATTACTTTGTAAATACTTATTCAAGCACTACAACTCCAACAATGTATACATTAGTGGATGCTAAAACGGGAAAAGAAATAAAAGAAATCAAGAATAATGCAGATCTGGCAAAAAAACTCAAAGTTTACGACCTTCCAGAAAAAGAATTTACGACCATACAAACAATAAACGGAGCCTTTAATATGTGGATGATCAAACCAAAAGATTTTGATCCCAATAAAACCTATCCTTTGTTAATGTTTCAATATTCCGGTCCGGGTTCACAAAGTGTTGCTAATAGATGGAACAATGCTTGGCACCATGATTATTGGCATATGATGCTGAGTCAGAAGGATTATATTATTGCATGTGTTGACGGCAGAGGAACCGGTTTTAAAGGGAGAGACTTTAAAAAAATAACCTATAAAGAATTGGGTAAATATGAGATTGAAGATCAAATCGAATCTGCTATAGAATTGGGTAAACTATCCTATATCGACAAGAACAGAATAGGAATCTGGGGTTGGAGTTATGGTGGATTTATGAGTTCTCTGGCAATTACCAAAGGAGCAGATGTGTTTAAAATGGCCATCGCCGTTGCGCCTGTGACTTCATGGAGATATTATGATTCAGTATACACAGAACGATATATGCAGACTCCTCAGGAAAATGCTTCCGGTTATGACGACAATTCTCCGGTAAATTTCGCGGATATGCTCAAAGGCGATTATTTACTGATCCATGGAACAGGTGATGATAATGTTCATGTTCAGAATTCAATGCAAATGATTAATGCACTTGTTGAGGCTAACAAGGAGTTTGAATTTTTTGCCTATCCAGACAGAGCGCATGGCATTTATAAAGGAAGAAACACCCGATTACACCTTTTCAAAAAAATGACTACTTTTATTGACCGCTCTCTGGGAAATTCAGATGAAAAAAAGGAAAACTTAATCGACTAATTTAAACTATACTTATATGACAGCCATCGCAAAATCACCTGACCAAAAGGAATTATTTGGTCATCCTGTTGGACTTTTTATCCTGTTTTTTACAGAAATGTGGGAGCGTTTTTCTTATTATGGAATGCGAGCGATACTCGTATTGTATTTAGTTCAGGCAACTACAGATTCAAATCCTGGTTTAGGATGGACCAATGGAGAAGCCCTTGCGCTATACGGTTGGTACACAATGTTGGTTTATGTGGCTTCGATTCCTGGTGGATGGATCGCAGATAAATTTCTTGGTCAAAAAAAATCAGTTTTATATGGTGGAATTTTGCTCGTTGCAGGTCATAGTATTTTAGCCATAGAAGAATACTGGGCCTTTTATACCGGTTTAGGCTTGATTGTGGCCGGTGTGGGGATGTTAAAACCTAATATTTCTACCATGGTAGGTGGTTTGTACAAACAAGGAGATATCCGAAGGGACAAAGGCTTTACTATCTTCTATATCGGTATCAATGTTGGTGCTTTTTTATCGAGTTTGATCGTTGGATATGTAGGAGAAGTACATGGATGGCATTATGGATTTGGATTGGCAGGTATAGGAATGGCGATGGGATTAATACAATATCTTGTCGGTCAAAAATATTTAAAGAACGTTGGAAATTTTCTTGGAGTTTCTGAAAATGCTGCCGAAAAAGAAGCGATGAAAAAACCACTTACAAAAATTGAAAAGGACAGGATCATTGTACTTATGATCTCGTTTTTATTGGTGATTATTTTTTGGGGTGCCTTTGAACAGGCCGGCGGTCTGATGAATATTTACGCCAAGGAAAAAACAAATAGAATGTTGATGGGCTGGGAAGTTCCGGCTTCTTGGTTTCAATCATTAAATGCCATGTTTATAATCTTTTTAGGTACAACAGTTGCAGGTTATTGGGCGAAGAAAAAACTACAAGGAAAACTTTCTACTTCCTTATTTAAAATGATCATTGGATTGATCATTATGGGAACAGGTTTCTTTTTTATGTCGGCAGCAGCTGCGCAATTTGAGGCCGATGGCTCTTCTGCCATGTATTGGTTAGTTTTGGCTTACTTATTACATACCATTGGTGAACTATGTATATCACCGGTTGCGCTTTCTTATATTACAAAATTAGCTCCTTTAAAATACGGCTCCCTGATGATGGGTATTTATTTTGCCATGACAGGATTTGGTAACAAACTAGCAGGATGGCTAGGAGAGTCTGCGGAAGGCTTGGGAGAGTTTACAGTGTTTACAGGTATTGCCATATTCTGTATCATTTTCGGAAGTATTGTGCTGATGTTCAGAAAAAAACTGGAAATACTGACGCATGGTGCTGAAGATGATGAGCATGAAGTTACAGAAGAAGAAAAAGAAGCTTTGACAAGCAATTAATTATAAAACCCCTTTAAAGAATAATCCTCTTAAAGGGATTTTTTATCTACCAAATATTTGAATTATGAATACTGATATCGAAAATTTATTTAAGGATAAGGTCTTAGGACATCCCGCAGGGCTATTTGTTTTATTTTTTACTGAAATGTGGGAGCGATTTTCTTTCTATGGTATGAGGATATTATTGGTCCTCTTTTTAACAGCGCCACTAATTGGTGATAATCCAGGCTGGGAATGGCCAAGAGAGCATGCTTTAGCTTTAATCGGTACATATGCTTCATTGCTTTACTTAACGCCAATTATAGGCGGATTTATAGCTGACAAGTTCACCGGATATAAATGGGCTGTTGTGATTGGATGTGTAATTATGACTTTAGGTCACTTGTCCATGGTATTTGAAACACAATTTTCCTTGTACTTGGGTCTGGCATTACTTGTTATAGGTACGGGTTTCTTTAAACCTAACATTACATCTATTATCTCTACCATGTATAAAGGAAAAGAGTCCAAAAAAGATGGAGCCTACACCATTTTTTACATGGGAGTGAATGCTGGTGCCTTTTTTGGAATGATGCTTTGCGGTTATTTGGCAGAAAATTTAGGTTGGAGTTATGGCTTTGGTTTAGCTGGGATTTTTATGTTTTTAGGAATGCTTCAATTTCTATTGGCTAAAAATTTGTTTGGCCATATTGGAGAAAGACCTAGTATCATTGCTGCATCGGAAAAATTAAAAAAAGAAAATGGGTCAATAGAAACAGAATCCAAGGAAGCTGAAAAAGTTGAGAAATTAAATCCGTTTACACAACTTGATAAAATACTCATCACACTTTCATCTGCTTGTGGACTGCTGTATCTTTTTGATGATCCGATCTCAAAAGTAGGTGGTTCTGGTTTCCTAAACTTTTCTTTGGGTGGATACGATGGATCAACCGTAACTATTCTATTAGGATTGGTTCTCTTCCTTTATCTTTTGGTTTCTCGAGTAAGCAGATACGAAACGATAGTAAGAGATCGTATTATCGCAGTTGCAATTTTTGGATTGTTTACCGTATTCTTTTTTGCTGCTTTTGAACAATCTTTAGGTTCCATGACAATTTTTGCAAGAGACTATACAGCGAGAAATTTAACAGGGGCATCCGCAATGATTTTCAAAATAATAGATACTATATTAACCGTTGGGCCTCTCGCAATTATAACATGGGTACTATTTTTATTATTTAAAAAAACCTACTCTAAAATCCCTTATTCAAATATTATTTTAGGTGTTGCCTTTTTAGGGCTATGGATTATTGTGAGTTGGAAAATTAATAGAGAATTTAGCAAGGACACAACTGAAGCTCCTGCATCTTGGTTCGGGATATTGAATTCATTTTTTATCATCACACTTGCTCCGTTCTTTTCAAAATGGTGGGAAAGTAAATACAACCCTAGTGCTGCCATGAAGTATGGCTTGGGCCTGATATTGCTTGGATTGGGATTTGCAATTCTTGCATTTGGAACTGCCAATATTCCTCAGGGAGCTAAAACAGCCTCAATTAGCATGATATTCCTTATTCTGGCTTATCTCTTGCACACAATGGGTGAACTCTGTCTATCTCCGGTAGGGCTATCCTATTTGAGTAAGTTGGTACCTCCTCGAATGATTGGTTTTATGTTTGGTATTTGGTATTTGGCTATAGCCATTGGTCAGAAAGCAGCCGGAACGATGGGTGGTATGATCGATAAAATTTCAGAGGAATATTCGCTCAGTTCGTTCTTTTTAATATTTACAGCAGTGCCAATAGCCGTCGGGTTTGTATCGATATTACTCAATCCTGTACTTAAAAAATTAATGCATGGCGTAAAATAATTCCCTTCAGAATGTGTTAGGATTATAATTCTTTTAACAAAATTTTAGATTCCATTCTGTAATTTTGAAAGAATATAGCTACTAAGTGAATGAATAATTTGATTAAAATGAAGAAGATACTTTTTGCACTTGTGATGATGTTGATCACCGTATCAGTGACAGCACAAAAAAATAAAATCAATTGGATGAGCCTTGAAGAAGCAGAAGCTGCTCAGGCCATAACTCCCAAAAAAATTATGATGGACGTATATGCCTCTTGGTGTGGTCCTTGTAAATTGCTTGATAAAAATACATTTCAAAACCCGGATGTTGTCAAATATGTGAACGAGCATTATTATGCTGTCAAATTCAATGCAGAAGGAAATGACAAAATAAATTTTAAAAGCTATATCTTTGAAAACCCTGATTACGATCCAAGCAGGAGTGGCAGAAATGCGCAACATCAACTGGCCGGAGCGTTAAAAATTACTGCTTATCCAACCATTGTTTTTTTTAATGAAAGTGGAGAGACCTTGCTTCCTGTTCCTGGTTATAAAACTCCTGAACAGTTGGAATTATACCTAAAGTTATTTTTAAATAACGACCATGAGAAGATCAATACCAAAGAACAATGGGATCTATATCAAAAAGACTTTGTTTCTGAATTTAAAGGATAGCACACCACTAAGCTTTCGTATCTTTGCTCAGCCGGTAATAGGCTACCCAAAGATGAACCATTGCTAAAAATTACCTGAGTGAATTACTTATCCGTTGAGAACATTTCCAAATCCTTTGGAGTCAGGGTGTTGTTCGAACACCTTTCTTTTGGTATCAATAAGGACCAAAAAATTGGCTTTGTTGCCAAAAATGGGACCGGTAAAACTACCTTACTAAACATTATTGCAGGTATTGAAAGCCCTGATCAAGGGAATATTATCATCCGAAAAGATATAAAGGTTTCCTACCTCTCTCAAAAGGAAGATCTCAACGAAAAACTCTCCATTGAAGAAGCTATTTTTGATTCAGATAATGAGACATTGAAAATCATTGAGCAATACGAAAATGCGCTTAAAAACCCTGATGATACTGATGCTTATCAAAAAGCATTTGATCTTATGGAACAAAAAAATGCCTGGGATTTTGAAACCCAGTACAAGCAAATTCTGTTCAAATTAAAATTAAATGATCTAGAAAAAAAAGTATCTGCTCTATCCGGTGGACAGAAAAAGAGACTTGCATTAGCGATTATCCTACTTGATCAGCCAGACCTGCTTATTCTGGATGAACCAACCAACCACCTGGATCTTGAAATGATCGAATGGCTGGAACAGTATCTTAAAAAAGCCAATACAACACTGTTTATGGTGACCCATGATCGTTATTTTTTAGATCGTGTATGTAATGATATTCTTGAGTTGGATCATGGAAAAATTTATAGATACAAAGGAAATTACTCCTATTTTCTTGAGAAAAAAGAAGAGCGTATAACCGCCGAACAAAGCACGATTTCCAAGGCTAAAAACCTATTTAAAAAGGAATTGGAATGGATGCAGAGGCAACCAAAGGCCCGAACAACCAAATCAAAATCCAGAATTGATGATTTTCATCAAATCAAGGAGGTTGCACATCAAAGAAGGAAAGATCATAAAGTGCAACTTGAAATTCAAATGGAGCGCCTGGGGAGTAAAGTTGTAGAGCTTCATCACATTTCCAAGGCATTTGATGAAAACGTTTTGATCAACAAATTTGATTATGTTTTTAAAAGGGGAGAACGCATTGGAATTATTGGAAAAAACGGTACTGGTAAATCGACCTTTGTGAATATGCTGACTGGTGTTATTCCTCCGGATTCAGGCAAAGTCGTTATTGGTGATACCATCAAGTTTGGTTATTATTCGCAAGGCGGTATCAAAATAAAAGAAGGACAGAAAGTAATTGAAGTGATCAAGGAGTATGGAGAATATATTCCTTTGGCAAAAGGAAAAGCCATCAGTGCCGGTCAGCTATTGGAACGTTTTCTGTTTGATCGAAAGAAGCAGTATGATTTTGTAGAAAAATTATCAGGGGGTGAACTCAAAAGGTTATTCCTGTGTACTGTTTTAATTCAAAATCCTAACTTTTTAATTCTTGATGAGCCGACCAATGACCTTGATATTGTTACGCTTCAAGTTCTCGAAAATTTTCTGCTGGACTTTCCTGGAAACCTGATTGTGATCTCTCATGATCGTTACTTTATGGATCGAATTGTCGATCAATTGTTTGTTTTTGAAGGATCAGGAGTGATCAATGGCTTTCCAGGGAATTACTCTGATTACAGAACCTACGAAGATTCAAAGCCTTCAGAGGGAAGTCAAAAAGTTAAAAAAGAAGATAGTAGAAAATTAGAGCCCAATGCGGGGCAATTGTCGCATACTGAAAAAAGAGAATTCGGAAAACTGGAAAAAGATATTGCCAACCTGGAAAGAAAAAAAGCTGAGATAGAGCAACAGTTTTCGAATAATCTAGTTGTAGCTGAAAACATTGAGGAAGCCTCTCTTAAACTTCAAGACATAATTAATGAGCTTGATATTAAAGAGGAAAGGTGGCTAGAACTATCAGAAAAAATGGAGGACTAAAATTTTGAAACTCCTGTTTACAAAGCCGAAATATATGTTGATCAGAAGATAAATAAACATAAAACCCTTATGAATGAAAACAAATTGATTCACAAGGGCTTTAAGGTCAATAATACGTAACAACCAGGTATAGAGATTCACATGAATCTATATGAATATCCAAGAGAGATACCTCTTCCGGGGCTTAGACTGGAAAATATTTGATCCTCAGCTTCAAAAGACTGATATCGTACCTCTCTTTTACTATCAAGAATATTCTTAATAGAAAAATTGATTGTGGATTTTTGCTCTTTACCAAATGATTTGTTCAAAATAAAATCTAGACTTTGAAATGGCATTGTATAAGCGTCTGGCACATCTCCGGTTCCTACAACTTGCAATGTTTTACCCTGTACATTATAATACAGGCTTGATTGCCATCCTTTGTCGTTTACGTAATTTAATCCAAAATTGACTAGATAAGGAGACTGTCCCTGCATATCACGCGTGTCGCTCAAAGTTTCTCCATCGCGCAAGCTTAGCCTTCTTCTCTCCAATTCCGCATCAGTCATTTCCAATTCAGATTTGATCAATGAAAAGTTTAAGTTAAAGCTAAAATCTTCGAGCTTCTCAAGTATAAACCCAAAGTTTTTTCTCAGCTCAAATTCTGCACCATATACTGTTGCCCTACCTGTATTTAAGGGAATAAATTGATCTGAAGCTGACAGAAAGTAGGACATTTCTATTGGGTCCTTAAAGTTTTTGTAAAAAGCACTAACCGCAAACATCTGTGCTCTTTCTCCAAAATGCTCCCATCTCAAATCTAAGTTGTTCACATAGGTAGGCTGTAATTCAATATTCCCATTAAAGGTAGTACTGGAAATGGGATCAAATATCTGAGTAATAGAAGCTTCTTTAAACGAGGGTCTTGCTGTTGTTCGGCCATAAGCCAATCTAAAATTTGACTCATCGTTAAGGGCATATATAAAATTAGCTGAAGGGAAGAAATCTGCCTTATCAAGAATCTTCTCATTATCTAATATAATATCTCCCTGGTTATTTGTTCCAGTATAGTACAAATCAAATTTTTCAAATCTCAATCCGATGATTGATTTCAGTCTATCGGTAATTTGAAATTCTTCAGATGCATAAGCTGCAATTATATTCTGAGTTGCATCAAAAGTATTTGCCGGCTCAAAATTACCTTCTGCAAAAGTACCTCTCTGTGTGTTTACTGTCCAAATATTTTGAGGATCTAATAATTGATCAGCGTCTCCTTCAAATTCTTGACCTGTTCCGCCCTGAATCCTTAATTGATAGGCATCAATGGAAAAATCTCTTTGTTTATAGGTATAATTTCCCCCAAACAACAACTTTGCCTTTTTCCCAAACAGATCGTGACGTTTGGTAAAATCTAACTTACCAACTAAATTAATTTCTTCAAGATCTCGCCAGATTCTTTGTGGGCTACCTGCAGAACTTGGACTTATAAAATACACATCTTCATCCTGGTCATATTCAAAAGGAGTGACACGTACGTCTTTGTCATTAATCTTTGAGATAGTTGGAGACACTTTCCATTCAATATTCCATGAACCATCTTCATTTGAGTGCTTACCATTTAAAAGCACATTTGTGATTTGAATTTGTTTATACTCGAGGTTATCTTTGAAAATGGTCACCGCATCAGAAAATAAAATTTCCTGTCGCAGATATCCTGCACTGGATATACCATTTTGAATATGAAGTGCCGATAATTTATACTTGCTTTTATCAGTTTTAAGAGTTAGCCCTGCCATGACATTCCAAAGGACATTATTCTTTGCTAAATCTCCTTTTTGAAGTTTATCCGGATCTAATTCATTGATACTTTTGTCTTCAGACTTCCTCCAGTTGCCATTCTGTATATCCTTATAAAATAAAAACTCATTTCTATACGATACAACAGTCTGATATCCCAACTTATTTCCTTCACCTACATCAAATAAATTACCTGCTGTAAATCCAAAATTTGAATTCATAAAACTGGTTTCATTTTGAGCTGCCATTTCTGGTTGAAATTGAGAGGTCCAATAAGATGTTGCAGGGTTATTGTCGCTTGGAGGAGGAATGTTTATACTCCTTGGAATTGGTTTGGCGCGCTTTCCGCTATCAAATCCCAAGGGATCAGACTTACTTCCTTTATAACTCAAATAATCTGAGTTAAAGTGCATATTAGAATTATACTCGGCACCAACAGCAATACTATATTCTTCCTTATTTGGAAAGTCTTTGGTGACAATATTAACAACTCCTCCGGTAAAATCTGCAGGATAATCTGCTGTAAAAGATTTTACGACCTGTATATTATCTAAGATATTCGTCGGAAATATATCTAATTGAATGGTATTTCTGTCGGGGTCCAAACCAGGTATGTCCACCCCGTTTAAAATTGACTTTGTATATCTGTCTCCAAGCCCTCTGACATATACATATTTTCCGCCTTGAACAGATACTCCAGGTACACTTTTTACTGCACTTGCAGCTTTACTCGCTCCAATTTTACTGAAGGTTTGGGCAGAAATTCCATCTAATAAGTTTACAGACTTTTTCTGTACATTTAAAATGGATGCCTCAGTGTTTTCAGCTGTTGTAGCTCTAACAACTACTTCTTCTAATTCATTTGATAAAGGCCCAATACTGGCATTGAGAATCGCGGCCTCTCCTGCCTTAATTTGAACTTCTGATATTTCCATTGTTTCATATCCAATAAAAGAAAAAGAGATTGTATAGAGGCCTTCTTCAAGTCTTAGACTATAATTACCTTCAAAATCAGTGGTAGCTCCGCTGCCCGATTCCTTAATGATCACATTTGCAAAAGGAAGTACGTCATTATACTCCTTATCCATTACTTTACCTGAAAGTTCACCAGTTTGCGAATAGATTGAATTGCTAAACAATGTGAATACAATGAGATATAAAATTTGATTCTTCATTACTGTGTTTCTTATCTATTTAGTGTGGCAATTGCTCATCCCTTATGAATGAGCAATTGAATAGTTTTGTTTGTTAGAAGTTTAATTTTAAAATGCACCTTTCGCTTTTGAATATGTCCAGTTAAACTGAGTCAAATCAGCACCAACGGTTTCACTTCCTGCTTCAACTTTTGAAGTCCAGGTTGCGGCGCGTTCAGTGAAATCCGGGTTTAATATTATTTTGGATTCTGTCTCATTACCCTCTTGATCCTTAGCTACTTTTTCAGCGAAAATATTATTGTCAAATCCAACTACTTCCCATCCTGAAAAAGTTAAAATCCCATCTAAAAAGTTTTGAGAAACACCATTGTTATCTAATTCCACATCAGAGCTCTCTTTAAATCCATAAGCATAAATATTGTTAGTTGCCCCTAAAGCTTTGCTCCGATAATCAGCATATTCACCACCTGGTGTTTCCTGATTTCCTTTTATTGTCGTATTGCTGATGGTAAATTGTGCCTGATAGGCCCCTTCAGGACCATCAATTTCAAAAGCATGATCAGATGTTTCACCTTGCACCACCAATGAATTATCAATTGTTCCTGCATATCCCTGGTCTATGTCTAATCCGTCATCTCCCTGAGCCCATACCACAAGGTTTGAAGCATTTACTGTTCCACCGAAAAACTCTACTCCATCGTCAAAATTGGCAACTACTTCAACATTTTCAATAACTGTTCCTCTTCCCACTGCACCAAGTGTTAATCCATTGATCTCGTTTCCTTCGCCAATCAAAGCCCCTCCGTGTCTAATCGAAATATATTTGAATACACCTGAATCATCCTCATCATCGTCTCCTCCATATAAACCGAAAGTATCTCCTGCCGGAATTCCCTCAATTTGAACTTCTGTAACATCTCCCTTAAAAGAACCTTTCGCATATCCAAGAATTAAAACCCCACCCCAAAGGCCATTGTTACTTTCATTTAAGTTGGTTCCTGCTTGTTGCCCAGCCTCAATATTGTCATCAATTGAAGTAAAAATAATTGGTTTTTCAGAGGTTCCTTCAGCTCTGATTTTTCCTCCACGAGCAATGATCAAAGCAGAGGCTAAAGAACCTGTCCCTTTCTGTCCCTTGACAATGGTTCCCGGTTCAATAGTTAAGGTAACGCCATCATCAACAACTACCTTACCGGCCAAAACATATATGTTACTGGCAACCCAGGTTTCGTCTGAAGTAATTTGACCTGACTTAGTTACAATACCTGTACACGGTTCACAATTTGAGCCTCCACAATCAATTCCTGTTTCGTCGCCATTTTTTATTCCATCATCACAAGTTGCACAAGGAACACAACTTCCTCCACAATCAATTCCTGTTTCATCTCCATCCAAAAGACCGTTAAAACAAGACGGTCCACCTGTATTGGTTTCATCATCACAACTCGTGAATGAAAGTGTGAGCCCGACGATGATTAAACTAGATAGAATTAAATTTTTCATTTTTTTAGTTTTAATTTGTTTTTCATTTTTATGAGACAAAAGTCATCTTCAAATGTTATACTAATGTTAAGTTCGATTTAATAGTCAAACAAATAAAAGTATCTGTTATGTTACCATATTAAGTTATTGTTAAGCGGGATAATCAGTGGTAAAAATGCTTATTTTAGCATCTCAATAGATTAAAAGACAATCCGATGGATAATGGATCAATAAAGATTCTTCTAGTAGACGACGAGCCAGACATTCTGGAAATTGTCGGTTATCATTTGAATAAGGAGGGGTACCAGGTTTTCAAAGCATCTAAAGGGACCGAGGCCGTGGTCAATGCTAAAGTTATTCAACCTCATCTGATCCTGCTAGATATTATGATGCCTGAAATGGATGGGATTGAAGCTTGTGAAAAAATAAGAGAATTAGAAGGATTAGAAAATGTCATTATTGCATTTTTTACGGCCAGAGGAGAAGATTATTCTCAAGTTGCAGGATTTGAAGCTGGAGCAGATGACTATATCACCAAGCCTGTAAAACCCAAAGTACTTGTCAGTAAGGTAAAAGGTTTACTTCGAAGACTGATGTCTCATGAAGAAAAAACAGAGAATGTACTTAGCTTTGATGGTATCACCATAAACAAAGATGAATACTTCGTAGAAATAGACGGAAAAGAAATAACCCTGCCTCGCAAGGAGTTTGAATTATTATCACTTTTGGCCAGCGTTCCGAATAAGGTCTTTAATCGAGAGATTATCTTAAAAACAGTCTGGGGTCAGGATGTTGTTGTGGGCGGAAGAACCATAGACGTTCATATTAGAAAACTCAGAGAAAAAATTGGTGAAAACTTCATAAAAACAATAAAAGGAGTAGGATATAAATTTGTGGATTAATAATATCTTACCGTAGATATGGAAATGAAATTGACGCTTCTTCAAAAGCAGGCCCTTCGTGCAACTTTACTTAGTTTAATCGCGATTATAGCGATTTCCTTTATTTTCTATTTTACTATGGAGCCTACTCCGATCAATTTAACTCTTGTAGGTATCGTTTATTTCATTTTACTATTTCTCATCTATTGGTTTCAAATGAGAAGATTCATTGTTATCCAATTGAACAAAGTATATGAATCAAACCTATTTGACAATGAGCCCTCTATTAAAAAAGATCAGAAGGATCTTGATTTCGAAAAATTCATAAATCGTATCAAAAACTTTGCTGAGAACAAGCATCAGGAAATTGAGCAGCTTCACAATAGAGATGACTTTCGTCGTGACTTTATCGGTGATGTAGCGCATGAGTTGAAAACACCGATTTTTACGGCTCAAGGCTATCTGTTAACGATTCTCGATGACAGTTTAGACGATCCCGTTTTGGTAAATAAATATTTAGAGAGAACCAACAAAAGTATTGAACGATTATCTTATATCGTTAAAGATCTTGATATGATCGCTAATCTGGAATCAGGTATGAAGCTTGAACAGGACAATTTTAATATTGTTAAAACACTGATTGACGTATTCGATTTATTTGAATTAAAAGCCAGTAAAAAAAATATCAAAATTGATTTCAAAGAGCCTTATAAATTTCCTCTTTTGGTAAAAGCCGATAAAGACAAAATTGAACAGGTGATCATTAATCTATTATCAAATTCAATTAAATATGGTAAAGTAGGGGGTAGCACTTTAGTAAGTATTGAAAATCATTCTGTTCATCAACTGGTAGTAAAAATTCAGGATAATGGTCTAGGAATAGAAGAAAAGAACCTTCCAAGATTATTCGAGCGGTTTTACAGGGTAGAAAAGAGTCGTTCAAGAGATCAGGGAGGATCGGGTTTAGGCCTTGCCATTGTAAAACATATTGTTGAAGCCCACGATCAAGAGGTTTTTGTTGAAAGTAAAATAGGAAAAGGTTCTGTTTTCTCATTTACCTTAAATAAGGCTACTTAACCATTTAATTTATTGATTTGCATGCCTTTATATTTATACTATTCGTTTTTTCAATGTTAAGTTATTGTAAACTTATTGTTTATTTAATGTTAATTAGATAATTTTACCCTAAGAAAATCAAAAACGAATAGTATGAAAAAGTTAATCGCTGCAGTTATCGTTTGTATGATGACATTGAGTACATCTTTTGCTCAGGAGAAAGAACCTAAATTTGAAAAACAGGAAGATCTGGTCAAAGCTACCTATTATCATGATAATGGAATGGTAAAAGAAGTTGGTTTTTTCAAGAATGAAAAGCTGCATGACAAATGGGTTTCCTACAATAAAGAAGGAAAAATTAAAGTAGTTGCTTTTTACAATAATGGAGAAAAAGATGGTAAATGGTACATGATTGGGGATGATGCGGTAAAAGAAGTAACTTATAAATCAAATAAAATCGTAAATGTAAAAGAAGTAGATAAATCAGATCTGCCTTTTATTTAATAACAAACTACTTAATTAAAAACATCGAAAAGTGATCTGTTTAGCTCATTTTTTGATGTTTTTTTATGGCTAAATCCCTTATAGTGAATCGAATTATCGAACTTCCCCAGATGAAATGATTCCTGATCTGAATAGTCTGCAAATCCTTTCTCCTTTAAATGGTTGGCAAGGTATTCTTGCTCAAATTGCCCCGGTGTAGGTATAAAAAAAGCTTTTGCCTGCAAAGCATCCAGATCCATCACAGTACTATATCCAGATCGAGAGAGAATCACTTCAGCCTGCTGCATTGCCTCTTCTAATTCCTGTTGCAACATAAAATTAACAGTAGTTAAATTACCTTCAACTCTGACTGTTTGCTTATTTTCAACCTTTCCCTGAATAAGTAAGCTTTTGCCTGAAAAACCAATCAATTCTTTTCTGATTTTCTCCTCAAGAATACCTCTTTGAGGTTCAGGGCCGCTCAATACTGCAACAATATCCCATACTTTTTTCTGGGGCTGGTTCATAAACCGACTAAGAGGTCCTATATATTTTAAATTCAAATTATTCTTGCCTTGTTTTGACAATTCCCCTGCCAAGCCATTAGATGCATAATCAGGAACCCAGCATTCGGTGAATTTTGCTATAATTTTCTGATGGTATTTGGTCGTTAATCTGCTGGTTGCTCCGCTTAAAACTTGTATTTGATGGCTGATATAAACACTTGGAATCTTATCAGAGCGCACACCAAAGCGATTATCCGATATGATTCCGCTTAACTTCTCTATTTTACGAATCTCGTCTACCCTGTTCTTTTCAAGCTGAACCGACCTCATTATTTTAGGTGCCTGTGACAACAATTTAAACTTTAAAAGACTTCCTTTTTCGGAATAAACTACCTCACTTGAGGGAAGCTTGTAATACTTTAATTCTGGAAATTCCTTCCTTAAAAGTTCCAAAGATTCTCCGTCTCCTGCTAAAATAGGTTGAAAGTCATATTTGATAAGTGCTTCGATTACAGGTATGCATCGGGAAGCATGGCCAAGACCCCAATTTAAGGGTGCCACCAAGATCTTATTATGTTTTTTATTGTGACTCAATTCAATGGTTTGGTGGCAAATAGAAACCAGATACTAAACTCAAAGACTACAATCTAAAGATCAAATCCTATATCTGTTCTGAAATTCATTTTATCAAAATGAATCTGCCCAATATTTTTGTAAGACTGCTCAAGAGCTCTCTTAAAGTCTTCTCCATAAGAGGTTACCGCGAGTACGCGCCCGCCACTGGTAATGATCTTGTTATCTGAAAGCTTGGTACCTGCATGAAAAACGATGGAATCTTTAACATTTTCCAGCCCGGTTATTTCCATTCCTTTACCATAAGCCTCTGGATATCCTCCTGAAACCATCATCACTGTAGTAGCCGATCTCGGGTCTATATCCAATTTAAAATTGTTCAGTTTTTTAGCGGCTGTTGCTTCAAAAAGGTCTACAAGATCTGATTGAATTCTGGGTATGACTACCTCGGTTTCAGGGTCTCCCATCCTTACATTATACTCGATTACATAGGGTTCATTATTTACCCTGATCAAACCGATGAATATGAATCCAACATAAGATATCTTATCTTTCTTTAGTCCGTCAATGGTAGGAATGATGACTCTTTTTTCAACTTTAGACAGAAATTCATCATCCGCAAAGGGTACTGGTGAAATGGCTCCCATCCCCCCTGTATTTAATCCTTTATCTCCTTCTCCTATTCGCTTATAATCTTTCGCATTTGGAAGAATTACATAATTTTCGCTGTCAGTTAGCACAAAAGAACTCATTTCAATTCCGTCTAAAAACTCTTCGATCACTACTTTAGAGCTTGCTGCTCCAAACTTCTGCTGACCAAGCATTTCTTCAAGCTCCTTTTTTGCCTCTTGCAGATCATCTAAAATCAAAACACCTTTTCCTGCAGCCAGTCCGTCAGCTTTTAAAACATACGGCGCATTGAGTGTTTCAAGAAAATCAAATCCTTCCTGTAAATTTTCAAGGGTAAAACTTTTGTATTGAGCTGTTGGAATATCATGCCTATACATGAATTCCTTGGCAAACTCCTTACTTCCTTCCAATTGAGCAGCATATTTCTGAGGGCCGATTACCGGAATATTCTTCAGATCAGAGTCTTCGAGGAAATAGTCGTGAATACCATTCACCAAAGGGTCTTCCGGCCCAACGATAACCATTTCTATACAATGCCTAAGGACTGCCTCCTTCAAATCATCAAAATCATTTGGATTGAGTTCCAGGTTTGTACCAAAATCTATAGTTCCTGCATTCCCGGGAGCTATAAAAAGGTCTCCACATTTGGGGCTTTGAGCCAATTTCCAGGCAAGTGTACATTCTCTTCCTCCTGATCCTAAAATAAGTATATTCATGTATGCTGTATTTATGCCAGCAAAAATACTTTAAAAATTCAATTAAGCACAAATACAAAGGTGAAATCCAAAGGAATTTGAATTTGGTTGGAATTTTAAAAAATTTGCTCTAAAATCTTCTGTGTAATCAGATAAGTTGGCTTTACGCCTGAAGCTCCCAATCCTCCAGAGGCAAGGGTACTTCCTGTTTTTAATGGATTATCTGAGGCGTAATAAGCATATCTGACTTTAATGTCTTGTTTGACATTACCTCTGATTTTAGATGCGGATTGAATTGCTTTCTGATAGTGAGCACCCTCCATTTCTAATCCTATCACTTTCCATGTAGAATTATAAAAGAATTCCAGGATATCTCTGTTTTGAAGAGAAGTACCAAGAACAGTGATCATTGAACCCTCAAAAATATCAAGCCCTTCATCTTTAAGGTCTTCGGCCTTTAACTCATTTATAAATGGATAATTATCTGCGGTTCCTTCAAAAATATGTGAGGTCGGGATCATAATATCTCCTTTTACACCTTCAAGAATACCAGCTTTACCCATAACAGAGACAGATTCTATATTTAAATGCTTCTTTTCTCCGGAAGGCATTTCAAAAGGTTTTAATAATTCATCGAGTGTTTCGTAAGCCTGTTCACCAAAGGCATAATCCATAACAATAATAACCGGACGGGCACCTTTTGAGTTTTTAATTTTATAATTGGTCTTTTCCAGATCGATCTTTTCTGTGTCAATAATCTGTACATCAATATTTGCACCTGTCGTATCCTTGATAAAAGTCAATCCTTTTTTGCCAGCACCTTTTTTAATAATCTTCCTTAGATCCTTATTTTCAGAATTTCCAATCAATTCAAAAAGTGAGATCCCACCGTTTTGACTTGCCTCGTTAGGCAAAAACATGTGGGCATAGATAGAATTCATGACGCTGTGCATATTGGCGCTGATGATATGAATGGGTCTATCCATCAAACTTCTCTTAGAAAGTTCATTTTTGATATTATCTGCCCAGCTTTCTCCTGAGATATGATGCCCAATTCTATCTCTCAAAATCGGACTAAAAGTGATTTCACGTTTTTTATCCTCTACTATTTCATTGAGCGAAAGTTTACCCATCCAGTAAATGACCTGAAAAAATCTGTTTGGAAATTGTTCCGTTGCAAAATTGCTGTCTACTTTTTGAATTTCCTCATAACTGCGTCCCAAAAAGGATGATAAATGGGCGATAAGAACTTCTCTTTCGTTTTTGTTGATCTTCTTATTCATCAACACAACTTCTTCCAGATGATTCCACTCTCTAATGGTATGACCCTCATCATTGATCAAAACTTTTCGTGCAATTTTTTTTGATTCGATAAACATAAAAGTGAGGTGGGTCAGGATATCATAAATATCAGATCTTCCTCTAGTAATTTCAATATTCATCTGATCACGATCTATCCTGAAGCAATTTCGTCTTCTTTTGGCGGGTACGATCTTTTTAAAATGTGATTCCCCCAATCCTTCATCGGCAGTTAAACTGATGAAGCGACATTCTGCAATACCTTCGGGCAATCTATCGATAACATATAGCAGTCCTTCAAGTTCAGCTGCTTCCTCACCAATAGAACCATAAATTTCTGGGCGTAGGATTAAAAGTTCATTGATCAGGGCATTCCCTGAGACACCCATAGGTTTATAAAATCCTCGGATAAATAAATGCCGCATGGTGATATAAATTCTTTCAATGGCATTTGTAGAGATCTGGGCCCTGGTTCGTTTAATTTTTTCCATTCAATAAAATTGTTCTGTATTGATCTTCATTTTCAAGAATTGCGATCGCTTCTTTGATATAGGGACTGAATTCAATATGATTTTGATACTCTCCTTTCTTAAAATAGTATCGGTTGATCACCTCATCACTAAGCATTTCTTTTATATTTTCTCTGTTCTTGTCTAGTTCTACTAATTTTTCCTCCTCTAATTGTCTGGCGAGCATTTGATAAGAAGATTGAATTCCTTCGGATAGATTTTCCTTTTCAGAAAGCTCAAAGGCCGATTCAAACTTCTTTTCAGATTTGGTTTGAAAATTTGAATTTTCTTCATGTAAAAACGATATGAATTGATCAAATTCTGCATCTTCAAAAACAAAGTTTTCCGGGCTGGCAA
>JAAESS010000268.1 GCA_024229195.1 Flavobacteriales bacterium
AATGTCATTTGATTTTATCAGCAAGAAATAAAATTGACTTGCAGAAGGTAGCAGAAATTTGTCAAAAAAATGGAAGCACTTCAAGGGTAATTCCTTTTGATTTGGGTGATCCGATTTCCATTGCATCTGCTGCAAAAATTGTACTTGAAAAAGAAAAAAACATCGATGGCTTATATCATTTTGGCGGAATAAGTCAACGATCTTATGCAAATGAGACCAGCATAGAGGTTGATAGAAGAATATTCGAAGTTAACTTTTTCGGAACCATCGAGCTTACGAAAATGATTTTGCCTAACATGATAGGAAATGGTGGTGGACAAATTGGAGTTACAACCAGTATTGTAGGGAAATTTGGTTTTCCATATCGTTCGTCTTATGCGGCTACAAAGCATGCTTTACACGGATTTTTTGAAAGTATGAGAGCAGAAAATGTGTCAAATAAGATATTAATTTCAATGATTATTCCAGGTCGTGTGAAAACAAATATTTCATTGAATGCCTTGGATAAAGATGGAAATTCACATAGCAAAATGGATGAGGGACAAGAGAAGGGTCTTTCTTCGGAAAAGACTGCCAGAATAATAGTTAAGAACTTAGAAAAAGAGAAAAAAGAAATACTGGTGGGAGGAAATGAATTAATAATGGTTCAGATAAGAAGGTTTTTCCCGAGATTGTTTTATTATCTTTCGACCAAAGTTGAACCTTTGTAGTTAAATCAATAAGAAAGTTTGTCATGAAAATTAATGGGATACAACAATTAGGGGTTGGAGTTGAAGATGTTCACGAAGCATGGAAATGGTATCGAAAGCACTTTTCGATGGACATCTTAATGTTTGATGAAGAGGCTGTCGCAAAACTAATGTTAGCGCATACCGATGGAGAACCCAGAGCAAGACATGCAATTTTAGCTTTAAACATGGAAGGCGGAGGCGGATTTGAAATTTGGGAGCATAAGGATAAAAAACCAAGCCCCATTATTGATCCCATTGTTTTGGGAGATTTAGGCATTAATATCGGCGTTTTAAAGACGGACAATGTCGAATTGGCCTACAAAACATATAAAAGCTCAGGATTGAATTTGTTGGGTGAAATTGCTAATGCGCCTTCAGGAGATAAACACTTCTTTTTAAAAGATCCTTACGATAACTTATGGGAAGTAAAAGAACATCCAGTTGTATTTAGCAAAGGAAAATCGGTAAATGGAGGTGTTTTTGGAACGATCATTGGAGTGACAGATATTGAAGAAAGTCTGGTTGTTTACAGAGATATTTTAGGATTTGATGAAACTGTTTATGATGAGACGGGTGTCTTTGAAGATTTTAAGGAATTACCAGGAGGGAATCAAGAATTTAGAAGGGTTTTATTACGTCATACAGATATAAAAAATGGTGCTTTTAGTACACTTTTTGGAAAATCTGAAATTGAGTTGGTTCAAGTCTTGAAAGGCTCACCAAAGAAAATTTATGAAGGTAGAATCTGGGGTGATCCCGGCTTTATTCATCTGTGTTATGACATTAATGGAATGGATGCATTAAGAGAAAAGGCTGAAGCACATGGATTCCCATTTACTGTAGACAGTGCAAGAGCCATGGATACTTTTGACATGGGAGACGCAGCGGGAAATTTTGCTTATATACAAGCGCCTGAAGGAACTTTAATTGAGTTTGTGGAAACGCATAAAATCCCTTTGATTAAGAAATTGGGTTGGTATATTGACTTTAGAAAAAGAGGGAACCATCCCTTACCAAATTGGATCCTAAAATTATTTCGATTAAAAAGAGTGAAATAGAAAAGGTTTATTTTTCTATCCCAAATTCTCTGGTATGCATTCTTGCAATAGGCAGATATTTTTGTAAATCTGCTATTCGAGTGTAGTTTGTGGGACGGGTTCTACTATAAGCTAATATTCCAACTTGAGAACTCATACCATAGAGGCTGTTCCAGAGGGTCTGAGTTTCATAGCTTTGTCCTGATGTGCCGATAGCCACTGCAATACCTCCTAACTGTTGTCCATAGGTACTGGTCATTCTTTCCTGTCCATGTTTGGTAAAAGCGTGCGCTATTTCATGACCCATTACCGCCGCAATACCGTCAGTATTTTCACATATTGGTAAAATACCGGTATAAAAAACGACCTTTCCACCTGGTAGGCACCAGGCATTCATCTGGTCATCTTGGATAAGCTTAAATTCCCATTGATAACTATTTGCCTCTGCTGTCATTCCATTGGCTCGCATAAAGCGATCGACCGATTTTGATATTCTAAGACCCACATTATTAATTTCACGAGTCATTTTCACGTCTTTAGAAAGGCTATTCTCTTTCAAGAAATTATCATATTGTGCGAAACTCGCAGGCAAGATCTGAGAATCGTCAATGATATTGACTCGTTTTCTTTCTGTAATCGGCACAGTACTGCACGAATACGTAAACAGTATGACAAAAAAATAAACCAAAATGTTTCTCAAAATTATTATTTCAAGTTTTTACCGGGATGATAAGTTGATTGAGCTTTATTAAGTACGTCCTCTTTATAGAATGCAACAGTTTTAAACGCTGCATCAGCATAAGGTTTTGCCTGATCATCAAAATGTGGAGATTTAGGATCACCACTTTGTCCACCTGCAAGCATAGACTTAGCAGATACTTTATCACCAAATTCTACTACGGCTACAAAACTATTTCCTCCAACACCATATATTCGTTTGGTATGTTCACCTTTTCTTGTGCCAAAAGATGCTAATGCTCCCCAGTAACCACTTGCCATTCCTACAGGAAGGCTTGCAAGGCTATCATTGAATTTTTGAACAATATCCCCGGTAATTCGCTGATACCTGTTGTACTCACCCCAGGGAGTTTGCCAATTTCCAAAATCAGATTCCAGGTTTTCTATGGCCTTTGAGAATATTGATAAGCGCTCTTCTTCCGAGGACTCGTTGCTCATATAATTGATCATTTTGATAAATCCTTTTCTTCGATATTCAATAAGGCCGGAAGCAATGTATGCGTCCAAATAATATTGAGTCAAGGTCATTGGAACGGAGCTCTTGTCTACTTTGAAATCCCATGAATTAAGCACCTTTAGTGCTGCTTTTTGTTTCGCATCTAAATTACTCGACAGCTTCCCAGCTTCTATAAGGCCTCTGATCAGGACCTCAGCCCCAGGAAGATAAGGATCATAAGCCAATTCGATTAACCTGTCTAAATTCAGATTTTCTGCCTTTTCCAGCAAGGAAATTGCGTGAATTCCTCTGTAATTTTCAGGAAATGAAGCCATATAATTTGGGTAATCCGATGGTTCAGGGCTATAAATATCTGCAGCAGTAAAGGGAGTTGAATTACAATTCTGTATCCATCCGTTTTCGGGATTTTCAATCAGAATATTTTCCTCAACACTGTGTAAACCTTGCCAATCTGTTTCAGGATTACTGCCATCAACAGGTTTAGAATAATCAAAAAGAGCACTTCTTTTCGGGATGAAATTACCGTGATAGTAGGCAATATTTCCTTCAGCATCTGCAAAAACTGTATTGTTGGAAGAATTCGTTCTCATCCTCATCATCTCCTTAAATTCATCGTGATTTTGCTGTTTTGTTCTTAAAAATGACTGTTGCAGAGCCATGACAGGCTCCCACATTAGTGCAGTTGCTACCCACTTATCATCATTAGAATGCGTAATAGGTCCATGATGAGATCTGTATGCTGTAAAGGATCTTTCTTGTACACCTTGATCAGAGCTAAATTTTAGCGAAACCGGATAAGTCTCCAACTTCCGTTTTTCATCACCATATAGGTAAAGAGGCCCTTGCTCACTGTCAATTATGGTTTCTTCAAATTCATCAATAATGTCGGTGCCCGTTGAAGTATGCATCCAACCTGTATGTTCATTAAACCCCTGATACACGAAAAACTGACCCCAGGTAACCGCACCATAAGCATTAAGCCCTTCCTCACTAACAACGTGCACTTCACCTCTAAAGAAAAATGACGTATGAGGATTGATCAGTAACATACTATTACCTGATTCCGTCATTTTTCCACTTATGGCCAGCCCATTAGATCCTTGAAGATCTCCGTAGTTTAGTCGGAGCATTCCGTCATAGACTTGAGCCAAAGCAGATTCATTTTTTACATCATAGAACTTTTTGATCTTTTCTGTTGAAACCCTTTCAATATCTCCTCCAATTGAACCTTCGCTAAAATAAAAAGGCATCCAGGGTTCAAAATGATCGAGTAATTTCGGTTTTACCTCAGGATGAGTTGCGAGGTAATAATTGATACCATCTGCAAAGGCTATACATAATTTCTGCATCCATTCAGGACTCTTCTCAAAATTTGTAATAGCCTCCTCTTTGGTCATATATAACCGAGCACGAAGGTCACTGTACAATGCTTTTTCACCTTCAATTTCTGCTAAACGACCCAGTGCCCATATATAATTGCGCTCAACCCGGTTGAAATCATCTTCGCATTGTGCATATAATAAACCAAAAACCGCATCAGCATCTGACTTTCCGTAAATATGAGGAACTCCAAAGTCATCTCTAATGATTTCTAAATTTTCTGCCTGCGCCTTCCAGCGTTGAAGATCTTTACTGTCTCGGAGTTTGTTTTGGTTTGGCGTGCAACTGAGAAGGGCCAAAAAGAATAGAATAATAACTTTTTTCATAGGTATATGTTGCATTATTAGGCTGCTCATTACAGACAAAGATAATTTTTTTAGCGGTGTTGTTCCTTGATACATTGAATTTAACAATGTTTAATTTGAATATACAAGTCTGTGATTAATTTGATACTTATTTTCAGTATTTTTATGGAAATAATATTTCGATAATTCATTTCCAAATAATTCGATTAACATATTTCATATGAGCCAAACCCAAATTATAAAAAAAGCTGAGTTTAGTTTGAAAATTAAGACTTATATACTTCTATCTGTAGGGTTTTTTCTTTTTATAACGATAATAGGTATCCCATTTTTGATCATCTGGTTACTTGGTTTTGGCCAATATTTTAGCAGACGTTACTATGAAAATCTAAATTGCAAACTTACTTCCCGGCATCTTATTTTTCGAAAAGGAGCCTTTTTTATGGTTGAAAAAACGATCCCCTTAGAGAATATTCAGGACCTTACCTTTCTTCAAAATCCGATTCTGAACTTGTTGGAATTACGCATATTGAAAATTGAGACTGCAGGAGGGAGCAATCCTGATGGAAGCGACATGAAACTCGTAGGAATTGTAGAGGCAGAGAAATTTAAACAGCAGGTATTGGATCAAAGAGAATTACTCGTAAGGCAGCCAAAAAGTGAGGTTTCAGAATCAAAAAAAGATGAATCTATTGAGGTACTCCGTGAGATAAGAGACCTTTTAAAAGAAATATCATCCACTAAAAACTCAAATTAATAATATTATGAGGGTTCTTTTGACCGGAGCAACAGGTTATATTGGAAAGAGATTATTACCGGTTTTGGTAGAAAAAGGTCATGAGGTTATCTGCTGTGTAAGGGATGAGAAAAGATTTAATCCACCTAATTCCTTAAGGTCTAAGATTGAAATTATTGAGTTGGATCTTCTAGATAAAGCATCTTTATCAAATATTCCAAATGATATAGATGGGGCCTATTACCTTGTGCATTCTATGTCTTCCTCAAAAGATTACGAAGAGCTTGAGTATCAGTCTGCACGGAATTTTAAAGACGCGATGAACAATACTCAGATAAAGCACGTGGTTTATCTCAGTGGGATCATAAATGAAAATACTTTATCAAAACACCTGGCTTCTAGAAAGAATGTTGAGGTAGAATTAGGAAAGGGTAATTATAGTCTGACCACCCTAAGAGCAGGAATTATCATTGGCTCCGGAAGTGCATCTTTTGAGATAATTCGAGATTTGGTTGAAAAATTACCTGTGATGGTAACCCCTAAATGGTTGAATACAAAATGTCAACCCATAGGGGTAACAGATGTGATCAGCTTTCTCGACAAGACCATGTTTAATGAAAAGGGTTTTGATAAAGATTTTGATATTGGTGGCCCGGATATTTTAACATACAGAGAGATGTTATTGGAATTTGGGAAGGTTAGAAATTTAAAAAGGTACATATATACTATTCCGGTAATGACACCAAGATTATCTTCCTATTGGTTATATTTTGTGACATCAACCTCCTATAACCTTGCAATAGCATTAGTAAATAGTATGAAGGTTGAGGTGATTTGTCGTAATAATGATTGGGCAAAAACTCTTGGAATTGAGCCAATAAGTTATCAAGAGTCACTTGTAAGAGCTTTTAGCAAAGTTCAAAATAATGAAATTGTTTCCAGTTGGAAAGATGCGATGAGCAGCGGAACTTTCGAAATGAATATTTCAGACTTTATCAATGTACCTTCTTTTGGTTGTTTTAAAGATCAAAGGGAATTAAAATATGCAGATTATAATACGACTATCGATAAAATATGGAGAATCGGTGGTCAAAATGGATGGTATTATGGTAACTGGTTATGGAAATTTCGTGGTTTTCTTGATAAATTAGCTGGTGGGGTGGGCCTTCGAAGAGGCAGGACGAGTGAGATCGAATTGAATTCGGGTGATGCGGTTGACTTTTGGCGGGTTTTATATGCAGATAAAAAGCAAGGAAGGTTACTCTTGTTTGCCGAGATGAAACTTCCTGGTGAGGCTTGGTTAGAGTTCAGATTAAAAAATGAAAAATTGGTCCAAACAGCCACTTTTCGACCTGTTGGATTGATGGGCAGATTATATTGGTATATGGTTTATCCATTTCATGGTTTTATTTTTAAAGGAATGCTGAAAAGTTTAGTTTCTGATGATAAGTGAATAGTTTAATTTAAATAAAATGAAAAAGATATTTTTTTGGTTTCGTCGAGATTTAAGATTGGATGATAATATAGGTTTGTTAAAAGCATTGGATAACGGTGAACCCGTGATTCCACTATTTATATTTGACGAGAAGATAACTGATGAACTAAGTAATGATGATCCCAGGATCAGTTTTATATATAAATCTCTTCAAATTATAGATGATGAGCTCAAAAAGCACGGGAGTGGATTATTGATCATAAAAGGAGATCCTCTGGAGGTTTGGAAGGAATTATTGAGTACTGAAAAGATTTCTAAAGTATTCAGTAATAAGGACTATGAGCCTTATGCAATAAATCGAGATAATGACATAAGATCTTTATTAAAAGAGGCGTCTGTTGAATTTCATCAATTTAAAGATCAGGTAATTTTTGAGGAGGCTGAAATCGTCAAGGACAATCAACAACCCTATCATGTCTTTACGCCTTATAAGAACAAGTGGTTAAGGAATTTTATTTCTGTAGATAACTTTAGATCAACTGATTATAAAAACTTCTTTAAGCACAAAACATCTTTTCCGTCTTTGGAAGACTTAGGCTTTAAGCTCTCAAATATTAAAGTAAGAGATTATGATTTATCAGGGATGGAGCTATATGAGCAAAACAGAAATTACCCCTCTAGGTCAGGATGTACATATTTGGGGCCACATCTGCGCTTTGGAACGGTAAGCATTCGTAAAATTGTTGAAAAAGTGAGGCTCAAAAGTGATGTTTTATTCAGTGAATTGATATGGAGAGAGTTTTTTATGCAAATTCTTTATCACTATCCGCAAGCTGTTCATGAAAATTTTAAGTCTAAATACGATGGAATTAAATGGAGAAACGATAAGTCTGATTTTGAGAAATGGTGTAATGGACAAACAGGCTATCCAATGGTTGATGCAGGAATGAGAGAATTAAACGAAACCGGTTGTATGCACAATAGAGTTCGAATGGTTACAGCAGGATTTTTATGTAAACATTTGATGATTGACTGGCGATGGGGAGAAGCATATTTTGCTTCTAAACTTCTTGATTTTGAGCTTTCATCAAATAATGGAAATTGGCAATGGGCCGCAGGGACTGGATGTGATGCTGCCCCATACTTTCGAATTTTTAACCCTGCTTCTCAGTTAAAAAATTTCGATAAGGACTTGATCTATGTAAAAAAATGGATTGCAGAATATGATACAGCAGATTATCCGGATCCCATGGTGGAACACAAATTTGCCAGAGAAAGAGCGCTCAGTTCTTACAAGATTGGTTTGGGATAGCATAGAGCGATTAAAGCTTTGACCAATAATGTTATGGAGGTGAAACGAATGTATGTTTTAAAAGAGATGAGAGGATAAGGTTTAACAGGATCTGTTTTGAAAGAATTGAAAAAATTTAAAAGTAAATCAGACATAGCGTGTCGGCTTTTTATTATTGGTTTTGAAATAGATTTGAGAAAATCAATAATTACAATATGAAAGCTATTTTTAAAATTATCCTGGGAATGATCGTTATAACGACTCTATTTATGATCATTGGTATATTGATTCAATTGTATGTGCCTGTATTACAGCCTATAGCGGCTATTGCTAAGGGATTGCTAATCATCATTCTTGTGATGGGATTTATCATCATTTCCAAAGAAACCATAGATTTAATTTCAAGTAATTTGTTGAAGCGAAAACGCTAACTATTCAACTACTATTTCTACATTTAATTCTATCAACAATCTCATTTTCAGCAGGTTTTGTGTGAGAGAAGTTCTAAATCAATGCCTAAATAATTTTATTTTTCGGAATAAATATTTATTTTTGGGCGGTTTGGTAAAATTAATCTCGATGTCATGAAAGAAAAAATCTTTTTGCTTTTTCTCATTTTGATCTGTGGAGTTGTGTCAAATGCTCAAGAGAGAGTGCATGTTTCAGAAGTAGAAAAAAGGAATATTAATGGTAGATCAATGCTCTATGTAAATGAGTCACCGTACAATGGAATCGTTTATGAAAATTACGAGTCTCCAAAGTTAAAGTATACGGTTAAGGACGGAAAAAAAAATGGAGCTCATGAGGTTTACTATAAGAATGGACGCGTTAACCGAAAGACTTCTTTTAAAAATGATAAATATAATGGGACCTATGAAGAGTACTATGAAAATGGTCAGTTAAAGATCAAAACTGGTTTTAAATCAGGAAAGTATCATGGTGCCTTGGTGATGTATTATAAAAACGGACAGAAAGAGGCACAGGGAAATCATATTGATGGAAGATTTGACGGGATACAGAAAAAGTTCCACGAAAATGGAAATCTTAAATCTAAAATTTCTTACCGTAATGGACTGAAAGAAGGTCCGGCCCTGAAGTATTACGAAAATGGCGATCTAAAGGAAACAGCTTTTTATTCAAATGGCCAACTTTCAGGGATATATGAAAATTACTATGAAAATATGATGCTCTACGTCAAGACTGAATATACAGAAGGCGAAAGAGAGGGTGTTTTTCATATGTATCATGAAAATGGGCTGTTAAAAAGAAAGGGTTATTATTCAAAAGGACGAGAAAATGGACCATTTGAAATTTACCATGAGAATGGAAAACTAAAAAGAAAAGGTCTTTTTAAAGAGGGCAGGTTGACTGGTGATTTTGAAACCTATGACCAAGATGGCCGTTTGGTCAATAAAACGACATACAAAAACGGGCAGCTGATAGGATAAATATCTGAATTAATGCTATTTAGAATGATTATTGAATAGTCTTTATTCCATTCTAATCCTAAAAACTATTCTTTTTATTCGTAACTTCATAGAGTGAATTTTTGAAGAACTTAACATGCGTAAGAATGATGAGGTTTTTTATAAAATTTGTTTTGATTCTCTTTTAGAAGGACTATGCATAACAAATGAAGAGGGAAGAATTGTCATTATAAATTCTGCCTTTGAGGAAATTTTTGGTTACGATGAAGCAGAATTACTCGGGAAAAAAATAGAACGACTCATCCCTGAATCGCACCGTAGACTTCATATCAAACACTTTCAAAACTATCTAAAATCCCCTAAAAAATACAAAAAGGGGAAGGGTCGAGAATTCATAGGTTTACATAAAAATGGAAGAATCCTTGATCTTGAAATAGGATTGAATTATTTTGAATATGAGGGAGTATTATTTGCTAAAGCACTTGTGTCTGAAATTGGAACAAGAAAACAGAAAGAGCTTCGTATCAAAGAGAAAAATCGAAATTTAGAATTTGAGGTTCAGGAACGAACATCTCAATTGATCAGAGTGGTTTCAAAACTTGAAAGTTCCAATTTGAAACTAAAGGAAAAGATCAAGGAAAAAATTATTGCAGAGAACCAGGCTAAAATTGCCTTTGAAAAGGAAAAGGAGCTCAATATGATGCAAAAAAAATTCATTTCCATGGTGTCTCATGAGTTTAAAACTCCTCTCAGTGGTATGATGACATCCGCGAGCTTAATAGAAAAATACAATGAGACTCAAGGAAATAAGAATATAAGTAATCATGCCGGAACGGTGAAAAGGCTCGTCATTCAGATGAATAGTATTCTTGATGATTTTATCTCCTTGGAAAAAACTGAAAGTGAAAACTATCCATTGCAATTGTCAAAATTTAAATTTTATGATTTGATCAATAAAATTGTAAACGATGCTCAGGTAATTCTTAAGGAGGGTCAAAGAATTGAAGTTACTCCTTGTGAAATGCCCATTGAAGTCTGGCAAGATAAAAAGGTAGTTGAGATCATTGTAAATAATATATTATACAATGCCATTAAATACTCTCCGATTCATTGTGTCATAAAGATCAAGATTCGAAGAAATGATTTATTAAAGATATCAGTTGAAGATCCCGGTATCGGAATTCCAAAAGAGGCCCAGAAGCATATTTTTGATAGATTTTTCAGGGCTAATAATGCGCTTACAATCCAAGGAACAGGTATCGGGCTGAATACTGTAAAGCGTTATTTAGATCAGCTTAATGGAAGCATTGAAATAAAAAGTGAGGAAAATCAAGGAACCAAAGTGATTCTCAAGTTACCCCTTGAGCACAAAAAATTAAAAATGCAAGTTTTAAAATATATGGAGGGCTAATTTATGTTGAGATTATGAAAAAAAAGATTCTAATTATTGAAGATGATCAAGTTGTAAGAGAAAACACTGCTGAAATCTTACAACTAGCTAATTATGAAGTCATCACAGCGGAAAATGGCAAAGTAGGATTGGAGAAAACAACCTTTTTTAAGGCTGATCTTATCATCTGTGATATCCTAATGCCAGAACTTGATGGATATGGTGTTATGCAGATCATAGCGAGAAATAGATCACTTCAAAGAATCCCAGTTATTTTTATGTCGGCCAAAACCAAGCACGAAGATATTAGGCGAGGAATGGACCTGGGAGCAAGCGATTATATTACCAAACCCTTTGAAGAATCAGACTTACTTAGTGCAGTCGCATCCAGACTCAAAAGAAAAGAGATCATGGAAAATTCAGATCAGCGCGATCTTGCAGCTCATAAAAAATGGCGCATCGATGATATAGAAAAATCATTGAAGGATAATGAAATTGTTGAGTATAAAGCTGGATCAGCGATCTATTGTGAAGGAAGCATCAGCAACCATATATTTTATATTTTAAAAGGTGAGGTGAAAACATTCAAGATCAACCACGATGGAAAGGAACTTATCACAGAAATATTTTCTGATAAAAGTTTTTTCGGCTTCACATCGTTTCTTGAGAATAAACCCTATGTTGAAAATGCTGAAGCAATAAAAACTGCTGAGATCATAAGAATTCCAAAACAGGAATTTTTAGCAATGATCAAATCAAGCCCCCAATTAGGTCTAAATTTTATGGATTTGCTAACAAATGATCTTGAATTTATTAAAGATCATTTGATGCACTTGGCGTATGATTCTGTAAGAAGAAAAACGGCAGATGCGATTTTACAACTGCATAAAAAAAGAGATACGAATAGTTCAATTGAGATTTCAAGATCTGATCTTGCCAGTTTTTTAGGTATTGCAAAAGAGACCTTAACCAGAACCCTGACTGACTTCAAGGATGAGCAATTAATAGATACCGATAAAAATCAGATTTCCATTATCAATCAGAATAGATTGGAAAAAGTGCAGTAATTGACGAAAATCAATACCTAACTTGATTAGGGTCAATGAAATAGTTTAGAGATTGTTATAGCTTTAATTATAATTAAACTTATCAGTCATGAAAAATATACTATTACCTACGGATTTTTCTGACAATTCGATCAATGCGATTGAATACGCCAGTCAACTATTTAAAGAAATACCGTGTAAGTTTTATTTGTTGAATGTTTTTAAGATTCCTTATTTGGCCAATGAAGAATTGATGGATCAGAATGTTGCTGAATTGGCTGCTTTGGAAGAAGAAATGTATGATAATTCAAAGCTGGAAATGGAGAAGTTGCTTGAATTGCTTCCAACAAATAAATTCCATGAATTTAAAACTATTAGTGATTACAACCTGTTTAATTTGGCAGTACATCAGGTAGTGGAAGAAAAAAATATTGAGCTCATTATTATGGGAACAAAGGGAGCTACCGGAGCGAAGGAGATTTTTATGGGAAGCAATACAGGAGATGTGGTCATGAGAAGTTCCTGCAATGTCATAGCTGTTCCTGAGAAGCATTCTTTTAAAACTCCAAAAGAAATTGTTTTTCCAACAGATTTTCAAATTGAATATGATCTTGAAGATTTAGCTCCATTGATCAGTTTGGCAGAGATGAATGGTTCGAGCATTCGGATCGTTCATTTTAGTGAACAAACAGATTTAGATCAAATACAGGAAGAAAACAAAAGAAAACTAAGCTCTTTTTTAGTCAATGTACCTCATGAGTATTTTACACTTTCTTCTTCTGATTTTGTAGAAGGGCTCAATTGTTTTGCACAAAGCAGGGGCAATATAGATATGATCGTAATCATAGGCAGACACTATGGTTTTTTTCAAAGATTATTTTTTAAACCTAAAGTGAGATCTTTGAGTTTTCATACAAACATACCTTTATTTGTGATTCATCATATAAATGAATAAATATGGATATTTCGATTTTTTTAGCCCAATTTTGGGGTTGGTACTTTACGCTGTTTTTTATTCTTTTTGTCATCTATCCTAAAAGAATAAAACAAATGTTTGCTTTCGCAAAAGATGATAAATTCATGATTATTTTATCTATCCTGGGAATCATTATTGGTTTACTGCATATTTTGGCACATAATTTATGGGTGAAAGATTGGAGGATCATCATCACCTTATTTGGATGGTTTAGTTTATCAAAAGGAATAAGTCAATTTGCATTTCCTGGTTTTGCGAATAAATGGATTGAGAACATAGATTTTAAATGGTTTCAGTTTTTTCTTTTCTTATTGTTTCTTGTAGGCTTGATCTTGTTGAATCAGGCTTATCAGTGGGTTCCTTATTAAAAGACTCCAATTGATTAGAATCAATTTTATCAGTAATCTTGGTCATTGTTTTGCTTTATGATGTGTTGTAAGTTTGATGTATTAATTTGAAGAACCGCGAGAGAGCGGTTTATAGATCAAATTCAATGAAATATTAAAAAGGCATCTCAAGATAAAGCTTGTAGGGCCTTAGAACAAAAAATAGGTTTTATAGATTGATGAATACCTGGCTGATGATTAGGATCTGATAAGGAATTTAATATAAGGT
This sequence comes from Flavobacteriales bacterium, assembly GCA_024229195.1. Taxonomy (GTDB): domain Bacteria; phylum Bacteroidota; class Bacteroidia; order Flavobacteriales; family Flavobacteriaceae; genus Lutimonas. The sequence continues at coordinate 13,565 of JAAESS010000268.1, forward strand.
ATTTTAAAGTATAAAAGGTATTTTTGATTCAAGGGGAACAGGAAATTAAAAACTTCCTGTTCTTTTTTTGTGCCCTTTTCCCATTTTATAAGACTTTTCAATATTTAATAGATTTCAAGTGATAAGGATCATTTATTCCTATGAGCCAGGTCATTGTCGTAAATAGTAGTTTGGGGTAATTTTATTACTAGGATCGAGAAATAGTATTAATTAAAACCATAAGCATTATGAAAAAATTATTGTTAGTCTTATTAGCACTAGGTTTAACGACCCAATTCTATGCTCAGATTATTAATGACGGTATGTTGCCTGAAGTTGAGGTACGTGCTACAAATTATAAATACCTGAATAGTGTTGATAACAGCGAAGCCGCAGTTCCGGTACAACTTCTTGAGGACATGGTGGCAAAATTTGACGTTTCGAGTTCAGAATTTTATGAAGACGAAAGTGATTTTTATCGGGTTTATTTTTATATCCCCGAAGGAAAAATAGTTGCGGCTTATGACCGTGATGGAAAGATTCTTTATACCATTGAAAAATTTACAAATGTGGCCGTGCCAAACGAAATTGCTTCTTCTGTTGCAGAAAGATTTCCAGGATGGAAAATTGCAAAAGATGTTTACAAGGTCAATTATGATGTAAATCAAGGTGTCAGAAAACAATATAAACTTGTTTTGAAAAATGGCAAAAAAACCATTCGAGTCAAAGTTGATGAAGACGGTGTTTTTCTCTAAAAACGCACTTTGAAATCAAAAAGAAAGTTGCCCTCTCAGGGGCAACTTTTTATGATGACTATCATCGCTTAGATTGACCTGCATCATTGCATAAATGTATTCTTCAATGTAATTTTAAACTGTTATTAATTAAAATGTTTTGTCATGACACTTGTAAAATTTAAAAAACCCAGATTACCTTGGTATGACACTATGTTTTCAGACCTTTTAGGTTCTGACAGACTACTTACCAATGACTTTTTTATGGAAAATAAGTGGATTCCTGCAATGAATGTGAAAGAAAAAGATGCTCTTTTTGAAATTGAAATTGCAGCACCAGGTTTTACCAAAAAAGATTTTGAAATTTCCATTGAAAATGGATTATTAAAAATTTCTGCTGAGAACAGCGAAGAAATGAAGAAAGAAGAAGATAATTTTACTCGTAGAGAGTTCAATTATAATTCGTTCTTTAGATCATTTACATTACCAGAAAATGTAAATGAAGAAGAAATGATCGATGCGACCTATAAGCGTGGTATCTTGAAATTAGTTTTGAATAAACTTCATGTAGGTGAAAACACCCCAAAACGAGTTATTGAGGTTCATTGATCATTGAAATAGGGAGTCTTTTGACTCCCTATTTTATTCATGACAAACTTCACATTTAAGACAATTATTATGGAAAATAGCACTAATAAAGTAGTTGGTCTTCATGATTGCTCCTTGGTCTGGATCAATGATTTGGAATTTATGAATGATGAGCAGATATTTTTGGAGCATTTACTCAGCACTCATTTTCTTGATCTGAGCTCCGAAAAATTGTATGAAACAACCAGAAAACTGATACGAAAACTAAAAGAGGTCGAACATATGGGTGTCGAACTCAACAAAGAAATTATGCTGCATAATAAGAAAATCCCTCTGGTTTTGGAAGCAAATAATAAACAATTGGAGCATGATCTATACAATACTCAGAGAGCGATTCAAAAAGATTTTGAAAGTTATGTATTGAAATTTAACTATGTTAAAAAGAAAATATTCAGAATCATTAAAGAAATAATGATCAATCATAAACAAAAACTACTACTCAACAGAACATAAATTAGCTTTTGTTATGAATGCCCCCCCTTTCTGTGAGGATAAACAGGTTGCTTTTTATAAAAAAGCAACCTGTTTATTTTTTGATCAACTTATAAATATGAGAACCCAATGGTTCCAATTCAATTTTTATTTTACCATGGCCGTTTTCAACTTTTAACTCGTTCTGGGTATCAATTGAAAGCTGATCTTCTAACTTAAACATACCATCCTCTAATTTCCATGAAGTAATGATTTCTTCCGGAATCCAAAGGTCGAGCTCATAGTGATTCTGGCTGTCAAAATTCGAGATGACGACCAGTTGTTCGTTTTCTGACCATCTTACAAAAGAAAATATACGATGGTCATAAGCATTGTTCTGATCTTTGTTATAGTAGTGAATCTCCTGGTATTTCCCCATAAGAGCTTCACTCTTGATGGTGAATGATAAAAGCTTTTTATAGAAAGATCGTAACTCTTTTTCGGATTCTGATAAACCACCACCATCGAACTTTCCATTATTGGTCCAACCTTGAAAATTCGGCACACCGATATAATCAAAAATTGATGTTCTGGTTGCTGAGCCAAAACCTGCATCTTCAGCTCCTGGTTCCCCAACTTCCTGAGCAAAATATAAAAGGGTAGGTGAGGTACTTATCGTTGTTGAAACGACCATTGCAGGCATACCTTTTTCAGCAAATCCGGTAAAGTCAGGACTTGCTATTCGTTGTTCATCATGATTTTCAAGAAAGTGCAGCATATGGTGCTCTATATCAAAAACTTCTTCCTGCACTTTAGGAATATGATCGGTCCATCCATGACCCTGCATGATATGCTTAATACTGTCATAGAAGCCTACTTTATCATATAGATAGTCCATTTTCCCTAAACGTATATAATCTCTGTACAAGCCAGGATTATATACTTCAGCAAGCAGTAAAGCATCAGGATATTGTATTTTTATAGAAGAGTTCAGATAGCTCCAGAATTCGACAGGAACCATTTCTGCCATATCATATCGAAGCCCGTCTACACCTTTTTCCAGCCAATACAGAGCAATATTTCTAAATTTTATCCAGGAATCCGGTACCATTTTGTCTTGCCAGAATTCAAAATGTGCCTTGTGATCCATTTTTTCAAATCCCTCAGGCAGTGAATCAAAATCTTTAGTTCCATCAGGCCTTAGCCCATAATTGATTTTAACAGTTTCATACCAATCATTCTGATCAGGCTGAGATAATCTTG
>JAAESS010000269.1 GCA_024229195.1 Flavobacteriales bacterium
AAAGATGTATTTCATTTTAAAACTTGTTATAATTTAGATGGAAAATTACACAAGGATGGAAGAGCATACTAATTATTTTGAAGTTAATAAGGACACATGGAATAAAAAAGTTACTATACACGCTCAAAGCGAAATGTATGATATGGAAGCCTTTAAGATGGGTAAAACATCTTTGATGCCTTATGAATTGAAATCTCTCGGAAATGTAGAAGGAAAATCTTTATTGCATTTACAGTGCCATTTTGGACAAGATACGCTTAGCTGGAGTAGGATGGGAGCACAATGTATAGGTGTTGATTTAAGCGATAAAGGGATTAAGCTAGCACAAAAATTAAATCAAGAATTGGGTTTGGATGCTGAATTTACATGCTGTAATGTCCTTGACACCTCAAAATATATTGAGCATACATTTGATATCGTTTATACAAGTTATGGAGTTATCGGTTGGTTGCCCAATTTAAAGCCCTGGGCAAAGATGATTTATGAACGGTTAGAACCAGGTGGTTTTTTCTACATTATTGAATTTCATCCCATACTTTGGATGTTTGATTATGTTGATGGTAAAACAGAAATGAAATATCATTATAATCAAGATAGGGTGATTTATGAAGAATATGAAGGGACTTATGCAGATCAATCTTCAAAAATGCTTAGCAAGGAATATGGATGGAATCATGGTTTAAGCGAAGTAGTAAATGCGCTTATAGAAGCTGGTTTGAAAATTGACTATCTAAATGAATATGATGAAAGTCCTTATGATATTTTTCCGGATTTAGTGAAACAAAGTAATGGTCTTTATAAAATGAAAGATCAACTATTCCCAATGCTTTTTGAGATAAAGGCTACAAAAAAATAATGCCTGATTTTTGATCAGGCGTTCAATTAATGCTTTGTACTTTCTTTTAATAGTTCTGGGAATTTCTCCTTAAATCTATTTAATCTTGGTATCGATACTGCTCGTACATATCTTTGATTTGGATTCCTCTTTTCGAAATCTTGATGATAGCCTTCCGCAATCCAAAATTTCTGAAAAGGATAAACTTCTGCACCGATTTTTGCGTCAAGCCTTTTAGCTAACGCCGTTTTTTTATCTAAAATGATTTTCTTTTGACCTTCATTCTGGTAGAAAATGATAGATCTATATTGTGATCCTCTATCTGGTCCTTGACCATTAAACTGAGTTGGGTCTTGAGATCCAAAATATACATCAACCAAGGTTGAAAAACTTACAATATTAGGATTGTAAATAACTTCTACCGCCTCTGCATGCCCTGTTCTTCCTGTATTACTCAATTCATAGGTTGGATTATCAGTAAAACCACCTGCATAACCGCTAATAACTTCGTCAACACCTTTCACGCTTTCATAGATTGCTTCTACACACCAAAAACAACCACTAGCAAAGTAGGCTTTGGCTAATCCATTTTCTAGAGGTACTTCAATAGGATCTGCATTAATTACAGCTTGTTGTTTTAGATTAGTTTGAG
>JAAESS010000270.1 GCA_024229195.1 Flavobacteriales bacterium
CAAAGAAACACATAAAAGAGGTATGGAATTTCATGCCTGGCTGAATCCTTACCGAGCAGTTGTCAATTACAGGGAGTACAAATCAAACCCTTTTCCCTTGACTTATGAAAAACCTGAATGGTTTATCAAACACGGTAAAAACAAGTATTTTGATCCGGGTCTGCCCGAAGTTAGAGCTTACACCAATAAAGTTGTCACAGACATTGTACAGAATTATGATATCGATGCCATTCATTTTGATGACTACTTTTATCCATATAAGATCGCAGATCAGGAATTTGACGACCAAAGAAGCTTTAAAGCTCATGGCGGCAGCTTCTATCCGGACCAACCAGACAATTGGAGAAGACAAAATGTAAATCAAATAATTCAAGAATTACATCATACCATTAAAACAATGAAACCCTGGGTTCAATTTGGTATCAGCCCTTTCGGAGTTTGGAGAAATCAATCTGACGACCAGAGAGGCTCTTCTACCGAGGCCGGCCAAACCAATTATGATGATCTTTATGCAGATATCGTATTATGGATGAAGAGCGGATGGATCGATTATATTTTACCACAGGCTTATTGGCATATAGGTCATGATAAAGTCGATTATAAAGAGGTGGTTCAATGGTGGGCAAAAAATTCCTATGGAACAAACCTGTACATTGGGCATGGTCTTTACAGACTCGGAAAAATAACTGAGGACAAGGCATGGCTCAGTCAAAACCCAACAGAAATAGAGCGTCAATTAACTGCAAATAAGCATCTATCTGCCATTAAAGGAAGTGTTTATTTCAGTGCTAAGTCATTAAAAGAAAATCCTTATGACATCAATAAGACTCTGACAAATAATTTTTACAAAAACCCTGTTTTACAACCCATTGCCAATAAAAAAGAAAAATTTACACCACAACCGGTTGTCAACGCCCGATTATCCAAATTGAAAAACAAGCAATACCTTCTTGAATGGGATGTAACAGCCGAAAATATTTCATTTCAGGCCGTCAAATTTCTTGTCTATGTTTTTGATCATAAAGAAGATCACAATATTTATAAAACTTCAAACATCATCAGTTTAACAGGAGAGACAAAACTGAAAATCTCCAAAAAGACATTACAATCAGGTAAAAGTTTGGTCATTATTGGAGTGAGCAAGAACAATGATTTAAGCAGCCCGGTTAGTATAAAAATCTAATACTATCTGGTAAAAAGGAGTTCTGTATCAGTTGATAAATTCTCATCAAAACCATAGCCGTTATAGTTAAAACCTTTTATCCCGTCAACAGTACTCACTTTATGATCGATCATATATCGAACCATCAACCCCCTTGCCAGTTTGGCAAAAGTCATGATCACTTTGTATTCTCCATTTTTAAAATCCTTGAAAACCGGCGTGATCACGGGAGTCTTAAGATCTTTTGCCTGTAAAACTTTGAAGTATTCATTACTTGCCAGATTCACAAAAAGTTCATCTTCTTCTAATTCTGAGTTTAATGATTTTGTAATTTTATCTCCCCAAAATTTGTAGAGGTTTGGTTTGACTCCGACCTTCAGCTTTGTACCCATTTCAAGACGGTATGGTTGCATCAGATCAAGGGGTTTTAAAATTCCGTATTGACCTGAGAGAATCCTTAAGTGCTCCTGCAAAAAATCAATGTCTTGTTCAGGAATACTATTGGCGTCTATGCCGCGATACACCTCCCCTGTAAAAGCATAAACTGCCTGCTTCGAGTTGTCAAGTTTAAACGGAAGCTCCCAATCCTGATTCCTTTGGTAATTCAATTGACCAAGAGCGTCAGAAATTGACATTAATTTGGAAAGTGACCTGACAGACTTCTTTTTCAAAATTCTGTTTAGTCTATCTGCTTCATTTAAAAAAATGGGCTGGCTAAATTCTTGAGTTGGTGCTTTCGTCTCAAAATTCAAAGACTTTGCGGGTGAAATAACTATTTTCATTTTTTTCAATTTTTTGTTAAGGTCAAATCTCGTTTTGATTCACAGTGTATTTTCGCCATTTTTCCAGACATTTTACCATGTCTTCAGGAATTTCCGAATTGAAAAACAACTTCTCTTTTGTTTGAGGATGCTCAAAGCCTAATGTTTTGGCATGTAAAGCCTGTCTTGGTAATATTTTAAAGCAATTATCCACAAACTGCTTGTATTTAGTATAGGTTGTACCTTTTAAAATTCTATCGCCTCCATATCTTTCATCATTGAATAATGGATGTCCTAAATATTTAAAATGTGCCCTTATCTGATGGGTTCTTCCTGTTTCAAGTTTACACTCTACCAAGGTGACATAGCTAAAACGCTCCAACACTTTAAAATGTGTTACCGCATGTTTTCCAAACTCACCATCAGGAAAAACATCCATTTGAAGTCTGTTCTTCAGGCTTCTGCCCACATGACCTGTAATAGTTCCTTCATCCTCTTCTAGACTTCCCCAAACTAATGCAAGATACAATCTCTCGGTTGTACGGTTAAAAAATTGACTTGCCAGATTTGCCATTGCAAATTCTGTTTTGGCAACCACAAGCAAACCACTTGTGTTTTTATCAATCCTATGCACCAAACCAGGCCTTTCATTACTATTTTTAGGTAAGTTTTGAAAGTGATAGATGAGTGCATTTACAAGCGTACCACTGTAATTACCGTGTCCGGGATGAACTACCATTCCTGCAGGTTTATTAACCACGATCACCTCATCATCCTCATGAATAATATCAAGCGGAATGTTTTCTGGAACAAGTAAGTTTTCATGAGGTGGATGAGCTAGTACTACTCTGACCTCATCCTGGGCTTTTACCTTGTAATTTGATTTTACAACTGAATCATTGACCAGCACATTTCCTGCTTTAACAGCCTGTTGAATTTTATTTCTTGTCGCATTTTCGATAAAATTCATCAAAAACTTATCGACCCGCAAAGGCTCCTGACCTTCACTTGCAATAAACTTAAAATGTTCATACAGCTCGTCATCTGCAGTGATATGCTCTTCATTTTCTTTCATTACCAATGCTGTTATTTATGATCTTCGAATTAATAGACCGTCTCTTTTCTAATGAGCCCATCGCCCAAAACAAGATCTATTACTGTATTTTTTGGAAATCGATCTCCTGGCTTAATTTCTTTTCTATCGATCTCAAGTCCTCTTACCACATCTCTTCCAAGATCTTTAATATATCGCTCCTTACCTATTCTGAATCCTATTGATTTAAGCTGAATCACAACCTGTCGTTTCGTTTGATCAAGCACATTTGGAATAGTAACCTGTCTATAATCAGATGGATTTAAAGTCAAGTATATTTTTCTATTTTCTTTTACATAATCACCTGCCAAAGGATTCTGTTCGATGACTGATTTAGGCGGAAATTTAGGGTTAAAACTCGCCGAATCAATCACCACAAAGTTCAGATTATACTCTTCAAGTTTTTTTTCCGTCTCCTCTAGACTTAACATTTCCAAATTTGGAACTGCAATCCTCTCATCGTGTTTCGTGTGATAAGCAAGCCACTTCATCAATGAAAATACAATGATCAATGAAAAGGCAACAATTAGAATAATCGTTCTTAAAAACTCTTTACTTTTAAGGTATTGCAATAAATTCATCTCTTGATTTAACTTTTTCAAATATACTTTAAAAATTGATAACTCATAGATGGTAAATCAGTCATTTAAAGTCTTTTTTGTAAGTTTGTTTATACAATTGGCACTAGCTTTTAAAAAACATACATGAAAAAAAATATTGCCATCATTATGGGTGGTTATTCCTCTGAAGCGGATATTTCAATTAAAAGTGGAAATGTGGTTTTTAACCATCTTAATAAAGATAAGTTTGATGTATATCGCATCCTGATTTCAAAGGAAAAATGGGCTTATATTGACAAAAATGAACAGGAACACCCCATTAATATGGGAGATTTTACAACTACCGTTAACGGTTATAAAATAAGATTTGACACTGTTTTTAATGCAATTCATGGTCATCCCGGAGAAGACGGTACCATCCTTGCCTACTTTGACCTTTTGGGAATTAATCATTCATCAGCTCCATTTTACCAGATGGCCGTTGCTTTCAACAAAAGAGATTGCCTCAGTTTATTGAAGCCTTATGGCATCAAAACTGCGCGTTCTGTCTATCTAAATAAAGGAGATGAAGTTTCATTTTCATCCATCGTGAAACAAGTTGGATTACCCTGTTTTGTAAAACCCAACAGAGCCGGGTCAAGCTTTGGCATTAGCAAGGTTTATAAAGAGGAAGATTTGGAGAATGCGCTGGAAAAAGCATTTCAGGAAGATCATGAAATTCTTATAGAGCAATTTCTAAATGGAATAGAGGTTTCTGTTGGAGTGATCAGATGGAAGGGAGAGATTTTGGTATTGCCCGTTACAGAGATAGACTCTGACAATGATTTTTTCGATTATGAGGCAAAGTATTTAGGGGAATCAAGAGAAATCACCCCAGCAAGAATTTCAAAAATACAACAAGACAATGTGACCAGAATGGCCCATAAAATATATAAAACTATGGACCTAAAAGGATTGTCAAGAGCCGATTTTATTTTTATTGAAGATGAACCTCATTTTATAGAACTTAATATGGTACCTGGTTTGTCTGCTGAAAGTATTTTACCCAAACAAGCCAAGGAGGCAGGTATTTCATTATCCGATCTCTTTGAAAGCACCTTGGTATAAGTTAAGCTCTATCAAAACAAATAACATGAAAAAAACAGCTGTATTTCCGGGATCCTTTGATCCACTAACTTTAGGGCATACTGATATTATCGATAGAGGAATACCTCTTTTTGATGAAATCATTATTGCTATCGGAACAAATTCCTCTAAGAAATATATGTTCAGTTTGGAAGATCGCAAAAAATTCATTGAGAAGACCTATGCTCATGAATCTAAAGTGACAGTAGATACCTATCAGGGATTAACCATAGATTATTGTAAAAAGGTAGGTAGTCAATTTATTTTAAGAGGACTGCGCAATCCTGCTGACTTTGAATTTGAAAAAGCAATCGCTCAAACAAATAGAAAAATGTCTGAGATAGAGACTGTATTTCTGTTGACAAGTGCAGATACATCGTATATCAGTTCGAGCATAGTCAGAGATATTCTAAGAAACAATGGCGACGTATCGATGTTTGTTCCTAAAGATGTCAACCCATAAGTCAAAAATGCTATAGGTGATATTCTGAAAGACTTTTAGGAAACTCTTCAGGGTTCGCTGCCAAATGATATCTTGGATCATCAATATCGTTTATGATGATCTGATGAAATCTAGGATCAGATTTGTACAATAATGCCTTGCATTCTTCGCTCAAGTGCTTTAAATGAATCGTTTTATTTTCATTTTCATATTTTTTTACTAGATTCAGAATGGCCTCTAGCGCCGAATGATCACTTATTCTCGATTCAACAAAATCAATTTCTACGTGATCCGGGTCGTTTTTAGCATCAAATTTCTCATTAAACGCAGAAATTGATCCAAAAAATAATGGTCCCCAAATTTCGTATACTTTAGTTCCATCTTCTTTCATTCTTTTTCTGGCCCGAATCCTCTTGGCATTTTCCCATGAGAACACCAAAGCACTTACAATAACACCTGCAAAAACGGCTATGGCAAGATCAAATATTACGGTCAAGGCAGAAACCAGGATGATGACAAAAACATCTGATTTGGGTACTTTATTTATGATTCTAAAACTACTCCAGGCAAACGTCCCCACAACAACCATAAACATAACGCCTACCAACGCTGCGATTGGTACTTGTTCGATATAAGAGGAAGCGAATAAGATAAAGGCGAGCAAGGTCAATGCTGCTACAATACCTGACAATCTGCCTCTACCTCCTGATTTGATATTGATGATAGACTGACCGATCATGGCACAACCACCCATACCTCCGAACAATCCAGTGATCACATTTGCACTTCCTTGCGCAACGCATTCCTTGTTCCCATTTCCACGGGTATCCGTGAGTTCATCAATAAGATTTAAGGTCATCAAAGACTCAATTAATCCGATAGCTGCTAATATAAGTGCATATGGAAATATGAATTTTATCGTTGTCCAGTTAAAAGGAATCTTTGAAAAAATTTCCCATTGAAACATCGGAAGTCCTCCTTTTAATCCTTCACCTCCACCATCTCTTATAAAAGAACCGACTGTAGCCACATCAAAATTAAAAAATATGGCTATCGCAGATATGGTAAGAATTGCCAACAAGGCTTCGGGTAATTTGGCAGTTATTTTGAATTTTGGCAAAACCCACATCATGATCATCGTTAGACCTACCAATCCGATCATCAGATATAATTCCATACCCTGCAACCAAACCTTTTCTCCTCCAATACTTTTTTTGAACATACCCAACTGAGACAAAAAAATCACGATGGCTAAGCCATTTACAAAACCCATCATAACAGGGTGTGGTATCAGTCTGACAAATTTTCCAAGTTTTAATACTCCTGCCATGATCTGAATGAATCCCATCAGGATAACTGTAGCAAACAAATAGTACAATCCAAGATTTTCGCCTGGAACACCCATCTCATTCCCTCTTGCGACCAGACTCACCATGACCACTGCTAAGGCACCAGTTGCCCCAGAGATCATTCCTGGTCTCCCACCAAATATTGATGTGACAAGCCCGATCATAAAAGCGGCATACAATCCGACAAGAGGATCTACTCCTGCAACAAATGCAAAAGCTACAGCTTCGGGCACGAGTGCCAGTGCGACAGTAATACCTGACAAAACATCATTTTTGACATTTGGTAATCTTTTGGTGATAAATTCAGTCATTGGTCTAATTTTGAAAAGCGGCAAATATACTATATTCTGCTTGGATGCAAGACTTATGTTTCAAATTATTGAAAACTAGCCTTGTACATTTCAATCAGAAAAGAAATATTTGGATAAGTATTGTTATACACAAAGTTTAATTCTTCCTTTTTTGCCCATTTTAAGGCTGTAATTCCCTCTTCCAATTGAGGCTTCAGGTCCTTCTGATCTGATGTCATTGAAAACCAATAAGAGATCTTTAAAACCTCGACTTCATTTTCATCGTATACATGATATGTGGTTCCGATAAAATGTCCGAGATCAAGTGATGTAAATCCGCACTCCTCCTCAACTTCACGCAAGCCTGCCTCCTCTTTGCTCTCATTCTTCTCAATTTTCCCTTTCGGCAAGTCCCAAATTCCATTTCTCAAAATAAAAAGAATTTCACCCGTTTCATTCTCCACTATTCCTCCGGCAGCTTCAATGATTTTAAAATGCTTTCCAAATTCTTTCCAAATCATATTGAGATCTTCATCAAATAAAATCACCTGACCTTGTTCTGCACTAAGCAATTCGTCTAAACGATTATTCAATCTTATTTCTTTCCATAAAAAATAGTCCTTTTCAAACAACATGTTTGTATTATCTGTTAAAATAATTGAAGTATCATTCTTAAAAATTGTATACATTTGTAGCATGGTTTTTGACAAAAATACAGCAAAAAAGACAGCTGAATTGCTTTTACAGATAAAGGCAATAAAATTGCAACCTGATGAGCCATTCACATGGGCTTCCGGATGGAGATCTCCTATCTACTGTGACAATAGAATTACTTTGTCATACGTAATGATCAGAAATTACATTCGTGAAAATCTTGCCAAGATCATATTGGATAAACACGGACAACCTGACGTGATTGCCGGAGTAGCGACGGGCGCAATCGCAATTGGTGTTCTTGTTGCTCAGGAATTAGGTGTCCCGTTTATTTATGTTAGACCTGAACCCAAAAAACACGGGAGAAAAAATCAAATTGAAGGTTTTTTAGACAGCGGTCAAAGTATTGTTGTTGTTGAGGACCTGATAAGCACCGGAAAAAGCAGTCTGAATGCAGTCAATGCATTAAAAGAAGCCGGAGCAAGAGTCATTGGAATGGTCGCTATCTTTAATTATGGATTTCCAATTGCTGAAAAAAACTTTAAAGAACGTCACCTCGAACTGACCACCTTAAGTGATTATGAGCACCTTATTGAACAGGCACTCGACACAAATTTTATTAACTCAAAACAAGTCACAACCTTAAAATCCTGGAGGGAAGATCCAGGCGAATGGAACGCCAATTAATACTATGAATTTAGAAAGCCCAAAAGTTACCGTAAAAAAGTCAAGTCAGGATATTTTTGAATATTTATCTAATGTTGGTAATTTCGAACAACTCATGCCTGAAAACATTGATAAATTCGAAGCAAATGAAGAATCATTTTTATTTGCCCTCAAAGGAATGCCAGAGATCGAACTTAAACTTAAGGAAGTTGAAGCTCCAAAAAAGATCGTCCTTGGTTCAGCGAATGAAAAGTTTCCTTTTAGCCTGACAGCTGATATTGAAGACGACTCGGAATCATCAAGCAATGTACAATTACTTTTTGATGGTAAATTTAATCCAATGGTGGCAATGATGGTCAAAAAACCACTTCAAAAGTTTATTGATACGCTGATCAGTAACATTGAAAAGCAATAATAAAATTGATCTACAAATAGCGGATTTCCTTAAAATTAAAAGTTTCAATTGAGCAGTCCTCTTTCTCAATCTTGAGTTTACCATGTTTGGTAACACCCCTGATAATACCCATAAATTGATCCCCCTTTTCATTTTCGAACATATGTGCCACATCTTTTCGATACAAGGATGACTCATATTCATTCCACAATTTTTCGTGTTGATTTGTGAAAATTAATTCAAATTTGTTTTGAATTGAATTTAAAAGATCCTGTAAAAAAATATCTCTCCTTGTTTCTTGATTCGTTAATTGCTTGATAGAAATTGCCATCGGGAGTTCATCTGAAAATTTTTCCTGATTAATATTGATTCCTATCCCGATGATACATTGACTTATTTTATTTGTGACAAGTGTATTTTCGATTAGAATACCACCCAATTTCTTAGAAACTGACATAATGTCGTTAGGCCATTTTATCCTTAATTTTGGCAGTTTATAACGTTTTAGATAGTGTTGAATTCCTACAGAGACAGCACAATTAAGCATAAATTGATCTTCTGCATTAAAATCGTCTAGCTTAATTAAAATACTGCATATCAAATTTTTACCCTTATCCGATTGCCATTCAGACCCCTTCTGCCCTCTCCCTTTCGTCTGATACTCAGAAGTGACTACGGTCCACTTTCCTAAGTCTTTATTTTTTGACAAATCACGCAAATAAGAATTTGTTGAATCTGTGGCATCAAGTTTGAATAGATACATGTAATATTGCAATTATCGAACATCTAAAGTGATAAAAATGTGATACATTTGCAAGAAATTTTGAAACAATTTAATGACAAAAAAAATAGTTAATTTGGATCAGTTGATCACTGAAGTTATTAAGGGAATTGAGGATGTAAAAGGTGAAAATATTTCAATAATTGACTTAAGAGAAATTGAAAATACTGTTTGTGACTACTTCATTCTGTGTGACGGAAGTTCCAATACCCAGGTGAGTGCCATCGCAGCCTCAATACAAAAAAGCGTAAGTAAAAGCCTGAAAGACAAGCCTTGGCATGTAGAAGGAGAAAGTAATGCTGAGTGGATTCTGATTGATTATGTGAACATTGTTGTTCATGTATTCCAAAAACATGTCAGAGAGTTTTACAATCTGGAAGAGCTTTGGGGAGATGCAAAGATCACAAAAATTGAAAGTGCTTTTTAAAGCATCAATCATTAAACTTATTTTATGAAAAAAGAAAATACAAATAAAGACAATAACTCACCGTTTAAGCAATTTAACTTCAAATTCAATTTTTATTGGATCTACGGAATCATTTTTGCATTGCTCATCGGATACCAACTACTCAACAGTACTGATCTGGCAAGTAATAAGTTGACCCAGAACGAGTTTAATGAGATTCTCAATGATAATGATATTGAAGAGATCCTTATTGTTAATGGAGATATTGCCCAGCTAAGTATTAAAAGTGAAGCCTTAAACACAAAGGACAAATATTCAAAATATAAAAACCCTTCTGTTTTTGGACAAACATCTCCTGTCTATATTTATGATTTCGGGGATCTTCAAAATTTTGAAAAAAATCTTGAGACTGCAAAAGCAGAGTATGAATTGGATTTTGACAAAGACAATACCACAAGAACAAGCTTTTTTGATTCTTTTCTGGTATGGCTACCTTTTATTTTCATTATTGGTCTCTGGATTTTCTTCATGCGAAGAATGTCTGGCGGTGGCGGCGGTGGCGCAGGAGGTCAGATCTTCAATATCGGTAAATCAAAAGCCAAAGTTTTTGATGAAAATACCAAAGTAAGAACCTCATTTAAAGACGTAGCCGGATTAGAAGGCGCAAAAGAAGAAGTTCAGGAAATTGTTGATTTTCTAAAGAATCCGGAAAAATACACCAACCTTGGTGGAAAGATTCCAAAGGGTGCCTTATTAGTAGGACCTCCGGGAACGGGAAAAACATTATTAGCAAAGGCAGTTGCGGGTGAAGCAGGTGTTCCTTTCTTTTCTTTATCCGGTTCGGATTTTGTTGAAATGTTTGTTGGTGTTGGTGCCTCCAGAGTAAGAGACCTGTTCAAACAAGCTGCCTCAAAGTCTCCATCGATCATATTTATCGATGAGATTGATGCAATTGGTAGAGCACGTGGAAAAAATAGCATTACTGGCGGAAATGATGAAAGAGAAAACACATTGAACCAGTTGCTTACTGAAATGGATGGATTTGGCACCGATGTTAATGTGATCGTAGTCGCTGCAACCAACAGAGCTGATGTTTTAGATAAAGCATTGATGAGAGCCGGTAGGTTTGATCGACAGATTTATGTGGATCTACCGGATAAAAATGAACGAAAACAAATTTTTGATGTTCATGTCAAGCCGTTAAAACTTGCAAAAGATGTAGATCTTGAATTCCTTTCTAAACAAACACCTGGATTCTCAGGAGCTGATATTGCAAACGTTTGTAACGAATCTGCCCTTGTCGCAGCGCGGAAAAGTAAGAAAAGTGTGCACCATCAGGACTTTCTGGATGCAGTAGATAGAATTGTAGGTGGATTAGAGAAAAAGAACAAGATCATCACAACAAAAGAAAAGAAAACAATCGCTTATCATGAAGCCGGTCATGCCACGGTTAGTTGGATGCTGGAACATGCGGCGCCATTGGTTAAAGTGACCATTGTTCCTAGAGGAAAATCTTTAGGTGCAGCCTGGTATCTTCCTGAGGAAAGACAAATCGTTGAAACCGATCAAATGCTTGATGAGATGTGCGCTACACTTGGAGGAAGAGCCGCGGAGAGAGTTATGTTTGATAAAATTTCAACCGGTGCTTTGAACGATCTTGAAAAAGTTACGCGTCAGGCAAGAGCCATTGTAAGTATTTACGGACTCAATGATAAAATCGGAAATATTACCTATTACGATTCCAGCGGTCAAAACGAATATGGTTTTACAAAGCCTTATAGTGAACTTACTGCACAAACGATTGATGAAGAGATTTCAAAAATTATTGAAAGACAGTACGAGAGAGCTATCAAAATCTTAGAAGAGCACAAAGACAAACTTATTGAGCTTGCAGAAATTTTGACAGAAAAAGAAGTGATATTTGAAGGTGATCTGATCAAAATCTTTGGAGAAAGGCCATTTCACAAGGAAATTGCAGAAAATAAAAAAACTTCTGAAGACATAGATAAAGACAAACCTAAGGAGGAAATTGCAGAGGAAAATTCTAAATAATCAAAGTGTTTTTGTACATTTGAACAATACAAATTGGTTATGAGTTTTTTTAATAAACTTTTTAAAAATATCATCAAAACTTCTCAGGAAGAAGAAGTTGGAAAAGCAATAGAACAAGAAGGAAATCTTTCTATTGATGAGCTTTTCGTAAAGAAGTTTATACACAAAGGCGGTAAATTTTTATATTGTTCCGATCTTGAAGAAGTAGAAAAAAATTTGGTGCAAGTACTTCAGGAAAATCAATGGAATAACGTAGTAACTTTTAATGAAGAGATCAGAGAGTTACTGACAAAAATAAAAAGTGCCAAAACAAGTAAGCTTATTTCATCTTTACCCTTTATGACCCATTGTGAGTGCTTGATTGCACATGATGGAAGTATTATGTTTTCCTCAAAACAATTAAAGGACAAGAAATTAAAAGAACTTCCAAACAACTTTATTGTATATGCAAAAACAAGCCAGATCGTGAATGATTCAAGGGACGGGATTTCAGGAATAAGGAATCGATCTGAAAAAAATTCGCCTACTATAATCAGTTCAATTAAGGATTTCATTATAAATAAAACAGAAACGGATTTCATGAGTTATGGAAATACTAATTCCAAAACTCTATATTTGCTTCTGCTTGAAGATTTATAAATTCATGAACAACTTTACCAAACGAATTATTTTCGGCTTGTTATATGTGGCCCTTGTAATCTCATCCTCTCTTCTGGGTGCGGTTTTCTTTTACAGTTTATTTCTGGTTTTTATGATCCTTTGTATTTACGAGTTTATAAAGATCATCGAGTTAAAAAGTGTTTTCCCATATATTTTGGGTGTCACTTGTTTTCTGACTGCTGTTATATCCAACAATAATCTTGTGGTTTTTGAAAATGATTTTTCTGAAAAAATTATTTTATCAATCTTTCTAACTGGAATTTATTTTTCATTTATTCTTGCCTTGGTATCATCAAGAAGAATTGGAAGACAATACCTAGGTAAAAACTTTTTAACCCTAATGTATATTGTTATTCCTTTTTCTCTGCTGATCAAAATTCCTTATTTGAATTTTAATGGAGGATTTGACACCTCGATTATTATTGGCATATTCATCTTAATTTGGAGTAATGACGTTTTTGCCTTCTTAATTGGCAAGAACTTTGGAAAACATAAATTAATCGAAAGGGTATCTCCTAACAAAACGATCGAAGGTTTTTTAGGCGGATTCATATTTACTTTTATTGCGGGATACTTTGTGGCAACCTATTGCTCGAGCATCCAACCGATTCAATGGTTTACAATTGCTATCATTGTCAGTATTTTTGGTGTTTTAGGTGATTTGATCGAATCTATGTTTAAACGACAGGCACAAGTTAAAGACAGCAGTAATCTTCTGCCCGGACACGGTGGTTTTTTAGACAGATTAGATAGTATTATATTTGCAATTCCATTTATTTTTATTTATTTATTCCTTACTACATAATGTTTCATAAAGAAGGTTTTAAGATTATTTTAGTAGCTGCCTTTATTACGGTGAGCGGACTATTATTGATTGACAATTTTATAGCCAACTATTGGTTGCAAAAAGCCCTAATGATTCTTTTTTTAGTTGGCTTTGTATTGATCCTTCAATTCTTTAGAGATCCAAAAAGAAATACAATCATCAGCGACAATCAAATTATTGCCCCTGCAGATGGTAAAGTCGTTGTGATTGAAGAGGTAGTTGAAAAGGAGTATTTTAATTACAAAAGAAGGCAGATCTCCATCTTTATGTCGCCATTAAATGTACATGTTACCCGATATCCTATTTCCGGTAAAGTTAAATACAGCAAATACCATCCCGGGAAATATCTTGTTGCCTGGCATCCAAAATCTTCTGAGGATAATGAACGTACTACCATCGTTGTTGAAAATAAGGTTTCCGGTGAAATACTTTATCGTCAGATTGCTGGAGCGGTTGCAAGAAGAATTGTGAATTATGCCAAAACAAACCAGCAGGTAATTCAGGGCGAAGATGCAGGTTTTATCAAATTTGGTTCCAGAATAGATATTTTCGTACCTTTGGACATGAAAATTGAAGTCAACTTAAACCAAAAAACGAGAGGTGGTGAAACCATCTTGGCGTCTAAATAATGGATGATTTAGATAGAAGATTTAATAAAGCTTTTGAGATGGCCTCGGCCATGACTAAAAAGCTGCCCCCTGATATTATGCTTCAATTCTATTCCTATTATAAACACGCTACTACAAAGGACTCTATGGTTATTCCATCCGGTGATGATATGGTCAGAAATGCCTTTAAATTGAATGCTTATTTTCAGATGGCAAATATATCTGAAGATGATGCCAAAAAAGAGTATATCCGACTTGTTGAAAAATATACGGGTAAAAAAGTTCTCTAAAAATTACTATTAACTATTAAAAAAAATCACATGAAGAAGATTGTAAATGTATGCCTTGTTGCCATTGTAACTTTGTTTTTGGTTTCTTGTGCCAAGGAAAAAAAATCTGAAGAAACTGTAAAAAGTGAAAAATCTTATAGCGTTGATAAGGAAAGCTCTACGGTTCAATGGACGGCTTATAAAACGACTGATAAAGTTCCGGTAAAAGGGACATTTACTGAAATCAATATCACTGCATCAAATGAAGGTAATTCATCTTCAGAGGCATTGGAAGGATTGGCATTTGAAATTCCGGTGAGCAGCATCTTCACCAAAGATACGATTCGGGATCACAAACTGAATAAATTCTTTTTTGCCATCATGGATAATACCTTGAGTTTAAAGGGTGTTTTTTCTGTTGAAGACGAAAACAAAGGAAATCTTGCCCTTACGATGAATGGGATGACTGAAGATCTTCCTTTCACCTATGAGATGAGCAAAGACACCATCATGATAGATACAAAAATGGACCTTAATGTTTGGGGGGCTCAATCTGCAGTTGAATCATTGCACCAAGCCTGTTTGGCTTTGCACACTGGTCCTGATGGGGTAAGTAAAACGTGGGACGAAGTGAATATTTCAGCAAAAATTGTAACAATGCTCAAATAGAATGAAAAAAGTAACCGGCATAGGTGAAATATTTTTCAAATCCTCAGACCCTCCTAAAATAAAGGATTGGTAACATAAAAATCTTGGTCTGTTTGTCGATGCTAATGGATCCCCCTTCGAATTCAGGAACGCGAATGATCCTGAACAGGTCAATTATTTACAATGGAGCCCCTTTAAAGATGATACCAAATATTTTGAACCTTCGAAAAAAGAGTTCATGATCAATTATAGAGTGGCTGATCTTGAAGCGCTGGTTGAAGAACTACGCAAAGAAGGTGTCGAGATCTGTGATAAAATAGAAAGCTATGATTATGGTAAATTTGTCCACATCATGGACCCTGATGGAAATAAAATCGAAGGTTGATAAGGTCTTCACAGAGAGTTTAAAGGGTAACACAACAAAATAAAACATTTCGACTTACAAGGAAGCAAGGCTTTTTTCGACCATGGCAATTTTAGCTAAAGCATCAGCTTCCTTCTTTCTTTCGTTGGCGATTACCTGCTCTGGAGCATTATTTACAAACCTTTCATTGCTTAACTTTTTTTGCACTGAGGCGAGAAAACCTTTGTGATAAGCCAGTTCTTCATTTAATTTAATAGTTTCAGCCTCTACATCGATCTGTAAGTCAAAAGGGATAAAAAACTCATTAGAACCAACTCTAAAAGTCAAGGCCTTCTCAATTTTCTTTGGCGTCTCTTCTACTTTTGATACATTACACATCTTCTTGATCAATGTATAGAAATCAGCATTAACTTCATCCTTTTTCAGAACAAAAAGCTCTAAAGATTCTTTAAATGATATGTTCTTTTGCTTACGGATATTTCGAACTGCAGAGATGATTTCTTTTATCGTTTCAAACTCATCTAAGATAAGGTTGTCATACTTCTCCTGAGCGGGATATGCAGAAATTACCAATGCTTCTTTTTCGCTTCTATCCTTAAAGTATTGCCAGATTTCTTCTGTAATAAAAGGCATAAACGGATGTAGTATCTTGATATTATCTTCAAATAGATCTACAGTTGCTTTTAAAGTAATTGGATCGATAGGTTTTCCAAATTCCGGCTTCACCATTTCCAAATACCAGGAAGAAAAATCATCCCATACCAATTTATAGATTGCGGTTAAAGCATCTGATAATCGATATTGGTCAAATTGCTCGTCAATAAAAGCTAATGTTTTTTGAAATTTGGCTTTATACCATTCAATTGCCATTTTTGATGACTCAGGCTGAACCGCATTTTCAGAGACTTCCCATCCTTTCACGAGTCTAAACCCATTCCAGATCTTATTGGCAAAATTCCTGCCCTGTAGCATGAGATTTTCATCGAACAGCAAATCATTTCCGGCTGCTGAACTCATTAATATCCCTGCCCTTACACCATCAGCTCCATAACTATCCATCAGATCAATTGGATCAGGCGAATTCCCTAAGGACTTAGACATTTTTCTTCTTTGCTGATCTCTTACTATTCCGGTAAGATAAACATGTTCAAAAGGTCTTTTATCAGCAAACTCATAACCTGCAATGATCATCCTGGCTACCCAAAAGAAAAGAATATCAGGGGCAGTAACCAGATCATTGGTTGGATAATAATATTTAAAATCTTCGTTATCAGGATCGTTGATACCATTAAATACACTCATTGGCCATAACCAAGAAGAAAACCAGGTATCGAGAGTATCTTCGTCTTGTCTGATATCAGACATAACTAATGATTCATTACCCGCTTTTATTTTAGCCAGGTTTAATGCTTCCTCCTTAGAATCTGCCACCACATAATCATTGGTTCCATTTCCAAAATAATAAGCCGGAATTCGATGACCCCAATATAATTGCCTGGAAATATTCCAGTCACGGATATTCTCCATCCAGTGTCTGTAGGTATTGATAAATTTATCCGGCACTAATTGAACATCACCATTTTTTAAGACCGCATCAATCGCAGGTTTAACTAAATCCTCCATTTTTAAAAACCACTGCTCTGATATTTTTGGCTCAATGACAGCTTTGGTTCTTTCAGAGGTCCCTACCTTATGCATATAATCCTCAGTTTTGACAAGAAATCCTTTCTCCTCAAGTTCTTTGACGATCTGTTTTCTCACAAGGAAACGATCTTTACCCTCATAATGCAATCCATTGGCGTTAAGCGTTGCATCATCATTAAAAATATCAATTACTTCTAATTGATGTTTCTCTCCAATGATTTTGTCATTCGGATCATGAGCAGGTGTAATTTTAAGACTTCCCGTTCCAAATTCAACATCAACATAATCATCTTCAATGATCGGAATGGTTCTTCCGACAATCGGAACAATCGCCTTCTTACCTTTTAAGTGGGTGAATCTTTGGTCTTCAGGATGAATACAAATGGCGGTATCTCCCAAAATTGTCTCGGGTCTCGTAGTTGCAATTTGAATTAGCTCCTCAGTTCCCTCTATTGCGTAATTGACATAGTATAACTTACCTGGTTTCTCAATATAAATTACCTCTTCGTCGCTTAGCGTTGTTTTAGCCTCTGGATCCCAGTTTACCATTCGGTATCCTTTATAAATCAATCCTTTTTTATGTAAATCCTTAAAAATCTTATTCACAGACTGGTTAAGATCCTCGTCCATTGTAAACTTTGTTCTTTCCCAATCACAAGAAGCTCCAAGTTTTTTCAGTTGTTCTAAAATAAGGCCCCCGTGTTTATGTGTCCATTCCCAGGCATGTTCTATAAATTCCTCCCGACTGAGATCAGACTTTTGAATCCCCTCTTCTTTAAGTTTGGCCACAACTTTCGCCTCTGTGGCTATTGACGCATGGTCTGTTCCCGGAACCCAGCACGCATTGAAGCCCTGCATTCGCTTTCGACGTATCAAAACATCCTGTATGGTATTATTCAACATATGCCCCATATGCAATACTCCTGTAACATTTGGAGGAGGAATTACAATGGTATAGGGCTCACGTTGATCTGGTTCTGAATGGAAATAATTATGTTCCATCCAGTACTTATACCATTTTGCTTCTACCGTTTGTGCATTGTATTTTGCCGGGATATTCATATGTTAAATTTTGTCAAATAGTGTGCAAAATTACAATTTTAAGCAATAAATTCGGTTAATTAAAGTTAGATTTATTTGAAAATGTATTAATTTTGAAACAAATTATTTATCATGAAAAAAATATTAGTTTTATTATTTATTGGCCTAGTCTCATTCTCAATGAACGGCCAAACGAAAGAAGATATTAAAAAGGACTATACAGGACCTGTTTTTGAATTTGAAAATGAAGTGATTGATTATGGAGAAATTGCTGCAAATTCTGATGGAAATAGAGTTTTTAAATTTAAAAACGTAGGTAAATCACCATTGATTATCTCAAACGTAAAAGGTAGTTGTGGATGCACGGTACCTACAAAACCAGAAGAGCCAATCATGCCAGGTGAGAGCGGTGAAATTAAAGTCAAATATGCAACTAACAGAATTGGACCATTTTCAAAAACTGTTACAATCACCTCAAATGCATACGAACCAACCGTCGTCTTAAAAATTAAAGGTAGAGTTCTTGAACAACAAACCGGAGAACTTCAAAAAAAGAAAAGTATCGTCTCTGAAACAAACTAAAAAAAGCCCCTCGAGGGCTTTTTTTTTACAATAGACTTTTCAAGTAAAACTCATATCTGAGGTGCTGTCCTTTTCTGTCAACAAGAATTTTTATTTTTTTATCATCCTTTTGTGACAGCATGAATACAATTTCTTCCATTTTTAAATTATAAGCTTCTTTTCCGTTGATCTCTAAAATAATATCGTCTTCCCTCAATCCGGCATAATGAGCTGGTGAACCAGGTCTTATCAAATAAATTTTATAACTGGGCTTATAGGTATATCCAAAAGTGTAAAAAATATTTGTGATCGATAAGGATTGATTATCCTTTGACAGTGGTGCTTGATATTGATTTTCCTTCACAAGCATATCTCCGCCGTAGATCAATTCCATACCACTTTTATTATATAAAAATGGTGCGCGGTAAAATCGTCGGTTCTTTTTCAATGTAATTCGACTGTTCGGATAATCCATAATGACTTGAAATCTTTTTAAAATTCCTGCACCTAAGGTTCCGTTTCTATCTTTGTTTGCATGAACTCTTAATATTGATGTCGAATCAGGATATGAAACTGAAGCATTTTCAAATTCAAAGCTTCCAATTTTCAACTTATTTATTCGGCTTCTTTTTCCTAAAATGTTTCCATTGAGTCCTTTCCCTAAAAAATCATCAAAATATCTATCACCAATAAGAATGTCAGGATCTGAATGAGGAAATAACCACAAGGAATCACCTCCTCCAGAATCAATAAGCAATTTCACCTTAACTTCCTTTCCTAAATGATTCTCAATCACAACATCTATAAATGGCTTGCCGTTATAAAAATCAAGAGGAAAAGTTTCACAGCCATTGCAAGCAATATCCTCAGATACATCAGCATTATAAAAAGTAATTTTTTGAGAACCATAGTTGATCTTAACAATAAAATCTCGAAATAGATCCCCTCCGATTATACCATGGATATCCAAACCCATCTTAGCGGATATATCAAATAACTCATCCGTTATGGCATATAACGATAGCTCAGGGTTGACAATACCTTTAAATTTAAAATAATTTCCACTAGAGACCAAGGCATTGATTGGTTCACCTTCACCAAGACCTCTAAGTTGTATTTTCTCAACATTTCGAAGCTGAAGAGAGTCTTCAAATTTAAGATTGAAAAGGATGGTCCTTTTTATTCCGGTATCTAATAAAAAATTGAGCTCCTTGCCATTGATTTCTGCAGAAATGACGATCAAATTATTGACCAAAGAAAAAGTTAAGTTTTCACTCTTCTTGTTCGTATCCAATATTCTGAATCGACCCTGTGAAAAAGATAACAGGGAACAACTGAAAAACAGTAAAATCAGAACAATTCTATTATACATCTCAGAAAACAATATAGCATATGGAAAGTACTACAAAATTGAGACCTGACAATAATTTTAAGAAATATTTAGCTTTTGCAAACCATCATAAAAAGTCCTTACTTTTTCACGTATTCATTAACCTTATCTAGTATAAAAGGAACCATTTCCTTGGCAATGATAAATGCTACAAAAAACTTACGGGTTTTTTTATTGGCCATAAGAATTGTACTAATCAAATTCATGGCAGCACCCTTGTAATTTTCAAGAGAAAAAGACTCCATAGAATGCTTTAGAGAACTCCTTACGGAGCCACCCTGAAAAATCGTAGACACAATTGACAATACGGGACTGTCAAGAATATCTTGTTCTTGTTTTTTTATTGTATCCGCCAATTTTAGTTTTGCCAGATTCAATTCGTCGAATGTGGTAATTCTGTTTACTGACCTACTCTTCATATTCTATACTTTCATTAAAATCATCTTCATCGGCAAGTGCTTCTTCAACGATCTTATCTTTGATCTTTAACTCAACACGGTCTTTCGCAAAGACAACATAGATGATAAAAAACAATAAATAAATTACACCAACAAGAGCAAATCCAACGATCTCGCTTTCAAAGAAAGTAGAAAGCCAAAAGGCCACAGAAATACTGAACATAAGTACAATCAAAATACCTATGACCAATAATAAAAACGAGCTAACCATTGCAGCTGCTACATTAGCAATGGCCCCAATAAAATTAAATTTAACAAGTTGAATTCTATTTTCAACATATTTTTTAACCAAATCTATCATTACCTATTTCAATATTAATTTATATTGAATTGGAATTAGCTTCCGCAGTTTTTGTTTCCTTTTTAATTGACTCGATTTTTTCTGACAATTCCTTTTCAAGATCTTTTACCTTGGCAGAAACCTTATCAAATTTTTCCTTTACGGAAGATTTGACATCACTAAACTTTTCTTTAAAATCGTTTAATGATTCCTTATCCAAATCTTCAATTTTTTTTGAAAGTTCATTAAACTTTTTATCCAGATCACTCTTTAATTCTCCAGCTTTATCTGAGAGATTTTCACGAGTTTCTTTTCCGGAAGCCGGAGCAAGAAGTAATCCTGCTACCGCACCCGTTGCTGCACCTAAGATGAGCCCTAACAACAATTTAGAATCACTTGACATAATAGCGTTATTTTAGATTAATATTACAATATTAAAGATACTAAATATCCCTCAAAAAATAAGCCTTAAAAGGGAAAAAGTAAATAATATTTTGCAATTTTGCAATTACATTCAAGACTTTAAATATGCCAGCAATATCCTTAAAAGGGCAGCACATGCCAGAATCACCCATAAGAAAACTTGTACCTTTTGCTGAAGACGCCAAAAAAAGAGGTATCAGCGTCTTTCATTTAAACATAGGGCAACCGGATATCGAAACACCGGAGGCTGCGCTGAAAGCTGTTAAAAACAACAAAATAAAGGTATTGTCTTATGCCAGAAGTGAAGGCTCAGAGGCTTATCGAAAAAAACTTGGCCAATATTACAGACAAAATAATATCAATGTCAACGAAAAAGATATCGTCGTTACCACAGGTGGATCAGAGGCCTTACTTTTTACGCTGGGAAGTATCACTGATTTTGGAGATGAAGTTATCATTCCAGAACCTTTTTATGCGAATTATAATGGTTTTTCTGTTGCGAATGGAATCAAAGTAGTACCTATCGTTTCAAGTATAAACGATGATTTTGCCTTACCTCCCATTGAAGAATTTGAGAAGCTGATCAGTAAAAGAACCAAAGCGATACTAATTTGTAATCCTGGAAACCCTACGGGCTATCTCTATTCAAAGGAGGAGCTTGAAAAATTAAAGGACCTTGCCTTAAAACATGATTTGTTTCTAATTGCTGATGAGGTTTATCGCGAATTTGTTTATGAAGGTATCGAGCATCATTCTATCATGAGTCTTGATGGTTTAGATGAGCATGCCATTGTTATAGATTCTGTCTCAAAAAGGTACAGTATGTGCGGAGCTCGTATAGGCTGTATTGTGTCCAAGAACAAAGACCTTATTCAAACAGCTCTGAAATATGCACAGGCAAGGTTAAGCTCGCCAACCTATGCGCTTCTTGCCAGTGAAGCAGCCTTAGATACGCCACCTGAATATTTTGAAAAAGTTATCGAAGAATACGATGAAAGAAGAATTGTTCTGATCAACGCTTTAAGTGAAATTAAAGGTGTAAAAGTTTCACGACCCAAAGGTGCCTTTTATTGTATTGCAGAATTACCGGTTGATGATGCAGATGATTTTGCCCAATGGATGCTGGAAAAATTTAATGATCAGGGTGAAACTGTAATGGTAGCGCCTGCAAGCGGATTTTATTCAACTCCCGGGTCAGGAAAGAATCAGATCAGGATCGCTTATGTACTGAACAAGGAAAGTTTGGTTCGTTCAGTTGAATTATTGAAATTAGCATTGGAACAATACCCAAACTAAATGTTTCAAAAAAATAAATCCTTAAGATCTTTAAATACCTTTGGTATTGCCGCAACTGCCAGACAGTTCTCGGAGGTCACCTCTTGTATGGAGTTAAAGGAAATCGTTTCTCAACAAAAGAAACTTTTCATTTTAAGTGGAGGGAGCAATATTTTACTTACTCAGGATATCGACATTCCTGTTATTTATCTCAATACAAAAGGGATCGAGATTCTCGATAAAAACAATGGGACTGTTCTGGTCAAAGTCGAGGCCGGTGAAAATTGGCATGAATTCGTTTGCTGGTGCCTTGAAAATAACTTTGGTGGTTTGGAAAACCTTTCACTTATCCCCGGAAATGTTGGAACCTCTCCCATGCAGAATATCGGTGCCTACGGGGTAGAAATAAAAGACTGTTTTGAATCATTGGAGGCTTTAGAAATCAGTAGTGGTGATATCCGAACATTTACAGCAGAAGACTGTGCCTTCGGTTATCGTGAATCTGTATTTAAAAACAAGTTAAAAGGTCAGTTTATCATTCTTAATGTCACCTTTAAACTCAGCACAAAAGACCACAAAATCAACGCAGACTATGGAGCGATAAGAGATGAACTTAGAGCAAATAAGGTCTCTGAACCAGGAATCAATGATATTTCAAAAGCGGTGATCGCCATAAGACAATCTAAATTACCCGACCCAAATGAAATTGGTAACAGTGGAAGCTTTTTTAAAAACCCTGTGATTCCTTTGACTCATTTTCAAAAACTTCAGAAACGCGATCCAAAAATGCCGTATTACAGATTGTCAGATAAGCTGATCAAAGTTCCTGCCGGCTGGTTAGTAGAAAAGTGTGGATTAAAAGGCAAACGAATCGGTGATGCGGGAGTTCATGATAAACAAGCCCTGGTTCTTGTAAATCATAATAATGCAAAGGGTAAAGATATCTTGGCATTGGCAAAAATGGTTCAGAAAGCAGTTTCAGATGAATTTGAAATTGATCTTGAAATGGAAGTTAATATTATTTAAAACTTCGGCTGTTCAAAGCAGAAGGCTCGTTCTTATTTCAGAGAACAATTGCCAGCAAATCATCTCAAAATACTTTCAAAAAAAACTCAGCTGAAAAGTCGCAGCTAATTTTCTCATTATGCCATTCTGGCCTAAAAAAATTCATCTCAGAGTAATAAACGGATATAATTCACTACAATCCTCGGCTAAGACCCTAAAAAAGAGACACTGACAAAAATTAATTAATTCCTTTTGAGACCTAACATAAGTCATAAAATACTTGTCGTATATTTTATTAACTTTATACAAGTGAACTTCTAAAGACAAATTCCATGAAAATATATGACGAAAAACACATTAAAAATGTTGCATTTGTTGGAGCCCATAACAGCGGCAAGACCACGCTTGCCGAAACTATGCTATTTGAGGCTGGACTGATCAATAGACGAGGTACAGTTGAAGATAAAAATACAATTGCTGATTATCACGAGATTGAGCAAGAAAGAGAAACGTCAATTTTTGCAACTCCGCTGCATACAGAATGGAGAAATTACAAAATTAATATCATCGACACACCCGGTCTGGACGACTTTATAGGTGAAATTGCTTCAACTATGAGAGTTGCTGATTCTTTGGTTACCGTAATCAATGCACAACAAGGAGTTGAAATAGGAACAGAAATCATTTGGCAATACATCAACAAATTTAGTCGCCCTACCTTATTCGTCATCAATCAAATAGATCATCCACAAGCTAATTTTGACTCGAGCTACCAGAGTATTGTGGACCTTGTTGGAAATAATGCAATTAAGATTCAATATCCTATCGTTATGGATGGCGCTCAGTGTATTATTGATGTCTTAAAAATGAAAATGTATAAATTCAAACCAGAGGGTGGTAAACCTGAAAAATTTGAAATTCCTGAATCCGAAAAGGAAATGGCCGATTTTCTTCATAATGAGTTGGTAGAAAAAGCTGCTGAGAATGATGAAGAGTTGATGGAACTTTATTTTGATAAAGGTACTCTGAATGAAGATGAAATGAGAAAAGGAATACAGAAAGGTATGTTGCATCATGAACTCTTCCCTGTATTTTGTGTTTCTGCTTTAAACGATATGGGAACAGGTCGTTTGATGGGCTTTATTGACAATGTAGCTCCCGCAGCTGCCGACCTAAAGCCGGAACAAAGTCTCGAAGGCAACGAAGTATTTTGCAAAGCAGATCAGCCCACAGCTCTTTTTATTTTTAAAACCTTTCATGAGCCTAATTTGGGACAGATCACTTTTTTTAAGGTGAAATCTGGTGAAGTAAATCAAAATGACAGACTAAAAAACTCCAGAAATGACGAAATAGAAAGTTTGAATCAATTATTCATTATGGATGGCAAAAAAAGACATGCAGTTGACAAACTTACTGCTGGTGATATTGGAGCTACCTTAAAACTTAAAAACACTGAAACAAACGATACACTTCGGGCTACCAAAGAAGAAATTACCATAAAACCAATCATTTTTCCTCAGCCTCGAATCAGAAAAGCCGTTGAAGCTGAAAATAAAAAGGACGAAGAAAAGTTAAATGAGGTACTTAAGAAAATCCATAGTCAGGATCCGACAGTAGTAATTAAATACAGTAATGAATTAAAACAACAGATCTTATCCTGTCAAGGAGAGTTACATTTGGCAACTATTGATTGGACTCTTCAGCATATCTATGGTATTAAAGCTGTTTTCAATCAACCACGTGTTGCCTATCGAGAAACCATTCAAAGAGCTGCCACTCAAAGTTATAAACACAAAAAACAATCTGGTGGTTCAGGACAATTCGGAGAAGTTCATTTAAAAATCGAGCCTTGGCACGAAGGGATGGATGAACCAGAAGGCTTCAATATCAGAGGGAAAGAAGAAATCGATCTGAAATGGGGCGGAAAACTGATTTTTTATAATTGTATCACCGGTGGTGTTATAGATACACGCTACTTACCTGCTATTATGAAAGGTATTTTGGAAGTTATGGAAGAAGGTCCCTTAACAGGCTCTTATGCTCGTGACATCAGAGTAATGGTTTTTGACGGAAAAATGCACTCTGTAGATTCCAATGATATATCCTTTAAAATTGCCGGAGCTCATGCGTTTAAGGCTGCCTTTTTGGATGCAAAACCGAAACTACTCGAACCCATTCTTGATCTTGAAGTAAAAGTTCCTGAAGAATTACTGGGAAATGTTATGACAGATTTGCAATCAAGAAGATCTATCATTATGGGGATGGACAGTGATGGAAAACACCAGATCATAAAAGCTAAAGTTCCTGAAGCGGAAATGTATAAATACTCTACAAGTCTGCGTTCACAAACTCAGGGACGCGCGACTTTTAGCACAAAATTTGCTTCCTTTGAACCTGTACCTTCAAACGTACAAAGTGAACTGATCCAGGAATCTTAAAGAATAAATGTTATTTTTACCCATCAAAAAGCTATTTTTGATGGGTTTTTTTATTGAGCAAAGCTACCTATGAAGATATTCAGATCAGAAAGTTTCGTTGATTATAAGACGTATACATTCAACTACGCCACCTATTGTATAAAAGAAGACCAAAGTGAGCTTCCTGAAATATATGCACAAGGTTTTTTACCTTATTCAAATAATGTGAATCTCCAAGAGGAAACTTACTATTTGGCAAGAAGTTTAAGAGTTGATCTTTCACTTTTTAAGGAATCCTCAGAGAACAGAAGAGTTGTCAGAAAAATGGAGGAATTACAACCGTCTTTAGAGGTGATTCCCGCGAAGGACTTTAATTTAGATGATATCGAATTTAAGAATTATTGTCTTGATTTTGCCAGTAAAAGGTTTAGTGAATCGATCTCCATGGAACGTCTTGACTATATCCTTAGTGCGAAAAGCATAAGCCATATTTTTCAATTTAAAATAGCTGATAAAAATGTTGGTTATGTGATTAGTATTATTGAAAATGGTACACTTCACTATTGGTTTGCTTTTTTCGATCTGGAATATCAAACTTATGCTCTCGGTAAATGGATGATGTTTAGTGTCATAAAATGGGCTTTTGAACAAAAAATGGCATTTGTATACCTCGGAACCTGTTATGGTGAGAAATCATTATACAAGGTTCGTGATTTTAAAGGCCTCTCCTATTTTGATGGAAATCAATGGGATAGTAATATAAAAACACTAAAAGCAAAATGTAAATCTGATCAGGAATTTACAGCTGATGAGTTCAAACAAGATACTGACCTGTTCCTACAAAGATTGTTATAAGAGCCCCCCTTACCTATTCACAACATAACACAAAAGTTGTGTTTTGTTTTTCATTACTGTAATAAATGATTAATTTTGCACCATAATTTGATGTATATGAAACTTCTATTGTTAAGTGTTATTTTATTAGGACTTGGGTTTGCCGGTATTGCCATAAAAATCTGGGCTAAAAAAGACGGAGAATTTGATGGAACTTGTGCCGGAAGTAACGTAAGACTGAAAGCCGAAGGAATTACATGCGGCTGTGGTAAAGAAGGAAGTTGCACTACAAATCTTGACAATCAGGAAGAGAATATAACTACTAAGAGCATTTCTTAAGACACAATGTTACTGCTCATCGCATTTTGTGTCGTTTTTTTTATACAATCTTATTTCTATCTTTTCCTTTTCAGGAAATATACTTCTTTTAAACCATCTCCTGACTTAGACAAGACCTCTTCAGTAAGTATCGTTGTATGCGCAAAAAATGAATCGGAAAATTTAAAAAATTTACTCTCAGGACTGGCACAGCAGGAACACAACTCCTTTGAGCTTATTTTAGTTGATGACGCGTCAACCGATGACAGCTTAAGTCAAATGTATTTATTTGAAAAAGCACATCTGAATTCAGCTTTTAATATCCATATAATTCCCATTAGCCAAGCCGATTCCAAAGGAAAAAAGGCGGCTTTGGAAAAAGGAATTCTTGCTGCGCAAAATCAATATATTTTGCTTACTGACGCAGATTGCCAGCCGACAAGTAAACGATGGGCCTCTCATATGCTGGCTCATTTTACTCAAAAAACAGTTGTCATTTTAGGTTATGGTGCCTATGAAAAAGTAAAAAACTCCTTTTTAAATAAACTGATACGGTTTGAGACTTTATTGACTGCACTTCAATATTTCTCATATGCTCTTGACGGAAAAAGTTATATGGGTGTTGGCAGGAATCTGGCTTATAAAAAAGAAGTTTTTATAGAAGCAAGAGGATTTGACAAACACAATCATATCAAATCTGGAGATGATGATCTTTTCGTTTCGCAGGTTTCAAACCAACACAACATTGCAATTTGCGACCATAAAGATGCTTTTACATTGTCAAGACCACATACTCATTTTAAGCAATGGGTCAGGCAAAAAAGGAGGCATATCACAACGGCGACACATTATAAAACTTCAACACAATTTTTACTGGGTATTTTTTTTATCTCTCAATTCTTTATTTATGCATTGGCCTTCACTGCTCTGATAACAGAAACATTTACTTTTATAATTTTACCTTTATTTTTGATCAGGCTTATTTTCTGGTATGGCACCATTGAAAAAACTGCTGCCAGGCTAAATGAAAAAGATTTAATCGCTTTTGGGCCATTGTATGAAATTTCAATTATATTTATACAGTTGTATATATTTATAAAAAATATTATTTCCCCCCCTAAACATTGGTAATCAGTACATGAGCGACACAAAAGATATCAGTTTATTAATTGGTCAGGCAAAAAAAGGGGACCAAAAAGCTTTCAATGATCTCTTAAATTTATATTGGAAAGATGTGTATCATTTTCAATTTAACAAATGTCAAAATGAAGATGAGGCTGAGGACATCACTATAAAAGCCTTTGCAAAAGCTTTTGATAAAATTGATAGTTTTGATGAAAATTTTCAATTTAATACCTGGCTTTTTACGATTGCCAGTAATCTGTATATCGATCATTTAAGAAAGAAAAAAACACAAACCATTTCCATCAATAAAAACCATGCAGAACTGCATCGTATAATTGATGAAGAACCAACACCTTCTGACAAACTAATTCAGGAGCAAAATCTGGCCCAATTAAAAGCCTATATTCTTCAGCTTAAACCTCGTTACCAGGAAGTGATCAATCTTAGGTATTTTCAGGAAATGAGTTACAAAGAAATGGCCAATCAGCTGGATGAACCCATGAATAATATTAAGGTCAAATTATTAAGGGCGAAAAAATTACTCGCAGAGATCATTACCAGTAAATAAGTCTTACCATGAACCGAAAGGTACTTATAGTTTTTAAAAACCTAGGTCCTGGTTTACTTTTTGCCGGAGCAGCCATAGGTGTTTCTCATTTGGTACAATCGACAAGAGCGGGAGCTGATTTTGGTTTCGGATTATTATGGGCACTGATTTTAGTAAATATTTTTAAATATCCGTTTTTTCAATACGGGCCAAGGTATGCCACGGCCACAGGAGAAAGTCTTATTGATGGTTATAAAAAATTAGGTAACTGGGTACTGATCTTATATTTTATACTCACCTTTTTAACAATGTTTACCATTCAGGCAGCAGTCACCATTGTAACTGCCGGCTTGGCACATAATCTATTTGGAATTACTCCAAATCTTAGCATTTGGAGTTTGGTAATCACAGGAATTTGCCTCTTGATTTTACTTTTGGGTAAATACAAATTGCTGGATCAGGGAATGAAAGTAATTATTTCAATTTTGGCCATTAGTACGGTCACGGCAGTTATTATAGCTATTCTAAAAGCGGACCACAGCTACTCAATGTTGCCTCAAATTCCAAAAGGCACGATAGAAATTACATTTTTAATTGCTTTTTTGGGTTGGATGCCTGCCCCTTTGGATGTGTCGACCTGGCACTCCCTCTGGACCCTGGAAAAAAATAAAACAACAAAAAATGAATTCAGCACAAAAAAAGCCCTGACAGACTTCAATGTTGGCTATATCACAACAGTATTTCTGGGAATATGTTTTATGACGCTTGGTGCTCTTGTCATGTATCACTCTCCTGAAGAAATAAGCAATAGTGCAAGCGCATTTGCGCAACAACTTATTGGTTTATACACTGATAATCTTGGAAAAGGAGCCGCCGTTTTTATTGGAATTGCAGCTTTTACCACTATGTTCAGCACAACACTAACTACTCTGGATGCCTCACCTAGAGCAATGGCAAAAACCAGTGAGTTACTCATAGGGCAAAAAAGCAAATATTTTTATTTGATATGGATCTTTCTTTTAAGCTTGGGTACAATGGTTATTTTAAGCTACTTTAAAACAAGTATGATCACTTTTGTGAAAATCGCAACGATTTTATCTTTTTTAACGGGTCCTTTTTATGCCATTGCTAATTTCACATTGGTAAAAGGAAAACATATGCCTGAAGAGGCTAAGCCTTCAAAATATTTAAGTTTCCTGAGTTACCTCGGAATTATCTTTCTCATCTTGTTTAGCATATGGTATCTGAGTAACTTATAATTCATTTATCCAAAAAGATGTGAAAAAATTTATAAAATAATATTATCTTTGAGCTTAATTATAATTTATCACCATGTCACAAGGAACAGTAAAATTCTTCAATGAATCCAAAGGTTATGGGTTCATTACTGAAGAGGGTTCAAACAGCGAACATTTCGTTCACATTTCTGGTTTAATTGACAAAATCAAAGAAGGAGATACCGTTGAATTCGATCTACAGGAAGGTAAAAAAGGGTTAAATGCAGTAAACGTAAAGACTATTTAATATGTCGCTTTAATTTTTTTAATGTATTAGAACCTATCTCAACCGATAGGTTTTTTTATGTCTTTTTTTTAATGTTGATATTAATTTGTGCAAACATGACATATATCAACTAAAATGAATATTCGATTTTTAGTTTTGTAAATTGATGAATTCTGAAGTTTGGATTAAGCATCCATTCCTTCAATAATAGAAAAAGCAATAGCTAAAAAATCAATTATGCAGACAAATCACACTTTTCATATTCCGGTAATGGGTACCGGATTTACCCTCGATACACCTTTAAAAGTTTCACCTTACGGAATGGACTCTGTAGTATCTATAGTAGATGACGTCCTTATTGAAAATCTTCGAAAGGCCTATTGTGAAAAATTTGAATTACCCTATCAGGCAATTACAAACAAAATTGAGGATTTTAGAGCCAAACGGATCACGTCTTATCTCAATTTATTACAAGAGCTTGCAGGAAAAAAGTTTAAACAGATCAAAGACTCCACAATGGAGACTAGTCAGGAAATAAAAACCTATTTTAATATGTTACCTGACAGTTCGGTTTTAAAACAAAAGTTCATAGAGCTTATCTCTCAAAATACAACATGGAATGAAATTCGAAATTGGGCGGACCAGCATATTTCGATGGGAAGTATAGATGTGAACATCATGACAAAATTGGATAAAGCCAATTATAAAGAAGGAGAACAATTACCAAATCAGTTTAATGATGCCCATGCAGCACTCAGAGGCTTTGCGCAAAGCAATCTTGAATCATCAGTGATCCTATCTGCCGGAATGAACCCAAGGCTTTACAGCTATATCGAAAATTTTGATGATTTCTATCCAGATCAAAAGGGATATATCAAAAAGAAGATCGTGATCAAAGTAAGCGATTACAGATCAGCACTTATCCAGGGTAAATTTCTTGCAAAAAAAGGACTTTGGGTATCTGAGTACAGAATTGAATCAGGTCTGAATTGCGGTGGACACGCCTTCGCAACTGACGGCTATTTAATGGGGCCCATTCTTCAAGAATTTAAAGATAACAGGCAAGATTTAATCGAAACGGTTTATGGAATATTAGATGGAGCATTGGCTGATAGAAATAAAATTCAACCAACTGAGAAACTGGCATTAAAAATTACCGCTCAGGGAGGTGTAGGAACTGAAGAAGAACATAAATTCCTAATTGATCATTACGGTATAGACTCTGTTGGATGGGGAAGTCCTTTCCTTTTAGTTCCTGAGGCAACTACAGTTGATGATACCACCTTGAACAAACTAGCTAAGGCTACTGAAAAAGACCTTTATCTCAGCAATATTTCTCCTTTAGGTGTTCCTTTCAACAATCTAAAAGATAATTCCAAGGATTTAGAAAAGGATCAAAAAATACAATCAGGAAGACCTGGTAGTGCTTGTCCAAAAGAATTCCTAGCATTGAACAATGAATATGCTGACAAAACAATGTGCACGGCCTCTCGTCAATATCAAAGAAATAAAATCAAGGAGTTGGAGCAGGAAGACTTGTCACCAAATAGTTATAAGAGAAAATTACAGAGTATAGTAGAAAAAGCATGCCTTTGTATGGGCCTTGGAGCCGCCACCGAGCAAATGATAGGAAATAAAGAAGAACGTTCCGTAAAAGGCGTCTCAATATGTCCTGGACCCAATATGGCCTATTTTTCAAAAATCATGAGTCTGAGTGAAATTACAGATCATATCTATGGAAGAATTGATATGATATCTAATCATGCCAGGCCTCATATGTTTTTAAAAGAACTGAAATTATACGCTGACCATCTTAAAAAGAAAATTGATGAAACTCAAGGTGAGCTAAACAAGAGACAAGAGAAATCCCTTTTGACTTTCACCAAAAATATGAGAGAAGGCATTGACTATTATCAACAGCTTTTCACAAAAATGAAAGATCAGTTTAAATCCTCAAGATCAAGTATGCTGAATGATTTACAAAGTTATACGATGCATCTTGAATACCTTGAAAGCAAAATCAAAAATTCCGGTAAAATTAACTAGTAAATTAGTTAAACAAATAATTGATCTAATCATTGAAATAAAATATTCTATACTATTTTATTTCAATGAATTATGAATATTTAAGTGTTGCAAAAGCATGATGGTTTTAGCATCCTTGATCTCTCCTGTATAGATCATATTCAAAGCCTCTTCAAACCCTAATTCCAAGACTGTTATATCTTCTTGTTCAGCAGCTAGTCCACCTCCTTCACTCACCTTATCTGATTCCTGATATTCTGCAATATAAAAATGAATTATTTCAGTGACAGCACCAGGCGACATATAAGCCTCAAAAACCTTTTCAACTTTTTTTACTCTAAAGCCTGACTCCTCTTCGGCTTCCTTGATAACGCAAGTTTGAGGGTCATCACCATCTAATAGTCCGGCAGTAACCTCAATCATCAATCCTGTTTTATTTCCATTCAGGTAAGTCGGCATTCTGAATTGAGATATAAGAACTACCGTTTGCTTCTTTTTATTATACAGTAAAACAGCAGCCCCGTTTCCTCGGTCATAAGACTCTCTTGCTTGCTCCACCCATTGTCCGTCAGGCATTTTATAATCAAACACAACCTTATTTAGTGTATACCAATTATCAGAAAGCAAGATCTTTTTAATGTTTCTAACTTTTGAATTCATGATCAGATCAACGAATTAGTTTCTTGTACTTAATTCTTTTTGGGATCATGTCTCCTCCAAGTCGCTTCTTCTTATTCTCTTCATATTCAGAAAAACTTCCTTCAAAATAATAGACCTCAGAATCTCCCTCAAATGCAAGAATATGGGTACACACCCTGTCTAGGAACCATCTGTCATGAGAGATGATTACGGCACATCCTGCAAAATTTTCAAGCCCTTCTTCTAGAGCCCTTAACGTATTGACATCTAAATCATTGGTTGGTTCATCTAAAAGCAATACATTACCTTCTTCTCGTAAGGTCATCGCCAGGTGTAACCTATTTCTTTCACCTCCGGATAAAGTTGAAACCTTTTTATTTTGCTCCGATCCACTGTAATTGAAACGACCAAGATAAGCTCTTGAATTGACCATTTTACCACCCATCATGATGAGCTCCTGCTCGTCTGAAAAATTCTGCCAAATTGATTTCTCAGGATCTATATTTGAATGACTCTGATCCACATAAGCTACTTTTGCTGTCTCTCCTACTTTAAATTCACCTTTATCGGGTTTTTCTTCTCCCATGATCATTTTAAATATAGTGGTCTTACCGGCTCCATTGGGTCCGATAATACCAACAATACCATTTGGAGGTAACTTAAAATTCAAATTATCATAAAGCAACTTATCACCAAAAGCTTTAGAAACACCGATCGCATCGATAACATTGCTCCCCAATCTTGGGCCATTTGGAATGTAAATTTCAAGTTTCTCTTCCTTTTGCTTCTGATCCTGACTCATTAACTTGTCATAATTGGACAACCTTGCTTTTGATTTGGCATGCCTTCCTTTTGGCGCCATTTTCACCCATTCCAGTTCACGCTGCAATGTTTTTTGCCTTTTGGAAGCCGATTTCTCCTCCTTTGCCAAACGATCTGATTTTTGCTCTAACCAGGAAGAGTAGTTTCCCTTCCATGGAATCCCCTCTCCTCTGTCTAATTCAAGAATCCAACCGGCAACATTATCAAGAAAGTAACGATCATGCGTCACTGCGATAACAGTTCCCTGATATTGAGCAAGATGATGTTCCAGCCAATGTACCGACTCAGCATCCAAATGGTTTGTAGGTTCATCCAGTAATAATACATCAGGCTGTTGCAGAAGTAATCTACACAAAGCCACCCTTCTTCTCTCCCCACCGGAGAGGTTCTTGATAGGAGCATCTCCATTAGGTGTTCTCAAAGCATCCATGGCAATTTCTAGCTTCGTATCCAGCTCCCAGGCATTCTGTGCATCGATCTTATCTTGCAGCACTGCCTGTTGTGCCATTAACTTTTCCATTTTATCCGCATCCGAATACACTTCCTCCAAACCAAACATATCATTGATCTTGTTGTATTCATCCAAAATAGCCACAGTTTCCGCAACTCCTTCTTTTACGATATCCATCACCGTTTTACTCTCA
>JAAESS010000271.1 GCA_024229195.1 Flavobacteriales bacterium
GGCACTGACAATTAGATCAGATATCACCAATCACAAATCCTACATCATATATCCTTTATCAGTGCTAATACATTTTTGATTTACGATTATTGATTTTCGATTTTTGATCTGATTAGTGTCAGTGCCTGAAATATGTTGACCACTTTTTGGCAATTAAAAGTTAAAAAATGGCAACAACAACATCCTTTAAGAAGCATTTTGATCAACGTAGGCATCGAACCTTTTCAGTATCCATTCGTAAAGAGATTGTACGAAAAGTAGAGAATAACCTATTAACAGTAAGTGAAGCTAGTATAGACTACCAAGTTTCTAGAACTTCAGTATACAAATGGGTATATAAGTACTCATCTTTATATCAAAAAGGACATCGTCAAATCATTGAGCCTATGAGTAGTTCAAAACAGATCAGTGTATTAAAAGAAAAGATCAAAGAGCTTGAGCAGATTGTAGGTCAGAAACAGATTGAATTAGATTTTTTGAGTAAGATGATCGAGATTACAGAGAATGATCTTGGCATTGATATTAAAAAAAAAGCTGGTTCAAAACTCAAATCTGGTTCTGGCAAAACCAAGAAACCCTGAGTTATTCATTGAATAGTCTGTATAGAGTCATCAATACTAGTCGTCAGGCTTTTCATAGTAAAATGGATAGGTATATGCGAAGACAAGAGCAATATCAGCAATTGACAATAATCATGGAGCAGTTTCGTGAGGATCATCCGGGAATGTCTCTGCGTGATGCATATTATGTTCTTAAACCTGAGGTAATAGGGAGAGATAAGTTTGAGCATTATATGCAGTCACAGGGGTTTGGTGTTGGAAGAAGAAAATCATTTCATAGAA
This sequence comes from Flavobacteriales bacterium, assembly GCA_024229195.1. Lineage (GTDB taxonomy): Bacteria > Bacteroidota > Bacteroidia > Flavobacteriales > Flavobacteriaceae > Lutimonas. Next base: position 843 of record JAAESS010000271.1, read on the forward strand.
CGACAGATTCAAAAGGAGTCATCCGTTTTCCAAACCTGATAGATGGAATTAAGTTGACACATGTCAACCAAGTTTGGGTGAGTGATATAACTTATTATCAGATAGCAGATAAATTCTACTACCTTACCTTTATTATGGATATGTATTCACGACGAATCCTGGGATATAGTGCTAGTTATACTTTATTAACTCAATACACTACCATACCTGCAATACAAATGGCATTTAAAGAAAGAAGATCTAATAAATACAATGGTTTGATCATCCATTCTGATGGAGGTGGGCAGTACTATTGCAAAGCATTTCTTAAGCTAACTCAATTAGCAGGAATGCAAAATAGTATGGGTAAAACTGCCATTGAGAATCCACACGCAGAAAGAATAAATGGGATTATCAAAAACAACTATCTTAAATACTATGCACCAAATTCATTAGAAGACTTAAAAAAGAAACTAAAAAAGGCAGTCAAAATGTACAACGAACAAAAGCCCCATTCAGCTCTCAAAAGGCTTAGTCCAGTACAATTTGAAAACCAAATAAAGCTCATAGATATTGAAAGCGAGAATAACTTAAAAAGTTATTTCCCGCTTCCAACATCTTATCATTATCAAAAAAGATTAAATTTGAATTATAAACCTCCAAAAACGGTCAACGTTATTTAGGCATTGACATTTGTTAAATCATACATCAACAATCATAAATCCCAAATCATAAATCATATTTAACCCAGCACAGGTCCCCACGCACAGCCTTCCCGTCAGACCTGCGCTAGGATAAAGCTTTTTTGAATATCGAATATCCAATTCTGAATTAAGAATATTGAATTATTGATGGTAGTAACAATTGCGGTATTTGTTAAATCATACATCAACAATCA
>JAAESS010000272.1 GCA_024229195.1 Flavobacteriales bacterium
AGATGAGGCATTGGTCACTGTTTTTAAAACACCTCATTCCTACACAGGAGAGAATGTGGTAGAAATTTCTTGTCATGGGTCAGCCTATATTCAAAAAGAAATCCTCCAGTTTTTTATCAGTAAAGGCGCCCGTCATGCGGACGCAGGAGAGTTTACCTTGCGCGCTTTTCTAAATGGTAAAATGGATTTAAGTCAGGCAGAGGCTGTAGCCGATGTCATCGCATCAGATTCTCAAAGCTCTCATAGTATTGCCATGCAGCAAATGCGTGGTGGTTTTTCAAATGAGATTGCCAACCTAAGGGCTGAATTATTAAATTTTGCTTCTTTAATTGAACTGGAGTTAGATTTTTCTGAGGAGGATGTAGAGTTTGCAGACAGAACTGCCTTTCAGGAATTGATCAATAAGATTACCCATGTGATCAAGAGGCTAATCGATTCATTTGCCTTAGGAAACGTCCTGAAAAATGGAATTCCCGTCGCGATTGTAGGAGAACCCAACGTAGGGAAATCAACTTTGCTCAATGCGCTGCTAAATGAAGAAAAAGCCATTGTAAGCGATATAGCGGGGACCACTCGTGATGCCATTGAAGATGAAATCGCATTACAGGGTGTAACCTATCGTTTTATTGATACAGCAGGGATTCGCGACACCAAGGACATTGTTGAAAATATTGGTATCCAGAAGACTTTTGAGAATATTGAAAAAGCGCAGTTGGTTCTTCATTTGATTGATGCAAGTCATAAAATAGACTTGAATAATCTATCAGAAGAAGAACAGAAACTTCAGGAGAAATACCCGGAGAAAAAAATATTGACCTTGATCAATAAGGCTGACACCTTAGACGATAAGAAAATTGCAGAACTTGAAACAACTCAACCCAAGTGGATTTTGATCTCTGCTAAAGAAAAAACAGGTATCGATACTTTACTTGATCATTTGACGCAACTGGTCAACACCGGGGCGCTTAGCAACCAACAAACTGTGGTAAGCAATTCCCGTCATTTTGAAGCATTGAACAAAGCCTTTGAAGCACTGAGCGAGGTTCAAAAAGGTATGGATGCGAATATCTCGTCTGACCTAATGGCCATTGATATTCGTCAGGCTTTATTCCATTTGGGTGAGATTACCGGTGAGATCACAACAGATGACCTATTGGGGAATATATTTGCTAATTTCTGTATTGGGAAATAGTCACCTAATTAAATGAGATTATTTAGTCTTTAAATTGAATGCTACTTGCAACTTAGCCATGGCACTCATGTGAATGAGATTATTAAAAAAAATAAAGAATATTAACCGATTCCCTCAAAATTCAGACAAACTAGGCTCAAATTTTTCAGATTTTGGTCATGATTTAAAAAAATGATCTGATCATTAAAGCTGAGCTCAATCATCCAATGTGTTCCCTGATAATATGAAGTTAACACCTTTGCTTTATGATCTGATTTTTCAACGATTTGAATCTGATGTGGATATAACAACAATTTCTCTCCCTCAATTACAATCTCATTGACATCATCAAACAGATAGGCTACGTATTTGTTTTTGGGATTGTCATACAATTCTCGAGGAGTTGATGCAGCAATGATTTTTCCGTCTCGAATGGCAATCATTTTGTCCGCAAAAGAAAGTGCATCCTCGGCATCATGTGTGGCAACAATACAAGCAATATTTTTTTCTCTTAAATACGAAAACAACATTCTTCTTAAGGAACGTTTTTTAAAATTATCTATTTGACCAAAAGGCTCATCC
>JAAESS010000273.1 GCA_024229195.1 Flavobacteriales bacterium
AAAAAAGAAACTTAAAATAAAAGTATTACAGATTAGTGGAATCATTGCCTTTATATCTGCTTCTTGGGCAATTGGTAGATTTTTCGATAAAAATTAGTTGTAATTTACCCTAAAATAAATCTCACATGAATAAATATGTTTTTGTAATGATTATCGCATTGCTTTTTTCTTGTCAACAAGAAAAAATATCGTCTCTTGAAGATGTCAAAGAAACACTTAAAACAGTTGTTGAAGGAGAAACTTATGCTTACATGGAGAAAGATTATGAGAAATGGGCCTCTTTTTGGGACCATAGCAACGATGTGTTGCGTTTAGATATATCTGAAGATGGTTTTGCTCAAACAAAAGGTTGGGATAAGAGTGGTGGAAATTTAGAATCATTTTTTATCGAGAATCCTGAGCCCATAACCTCTACTTTTGAAAATTCTAATTATCTAATTTTTTATGATAAAAATTTGGCCTGGGTCGCTTTCGACCAATCATGGACAAGCCAGTCTGGAGAAAAATCTGTTGCAAAAGCCACCATTACTCTGGTTAAAAAAAAGGAAGACTGGAAGATCATATCCTACACTGCAATTCAATATAAAGCAGAAGATCAAAATGTAGATACTTTGGGAAGGGAGTAATATGTGAGCGTTTGAGAAACGTTATTGAAAAAAGCATTGGAAGATTTAATCAAAAAAATAAAAGGGAAAATAAATTTAAGCACTCAAGCTGAAAAATATCTTTATTCTATTTCAAAGAAGAAGGTTATTCCAAAAGGATCAACTTTGATCCGAGAAGGGCAAACTGTAAAAAAGATATATTTTGTTTTAAGTGGCTGTTTAAGATCTTACTGTACTGATAAAAACGGAAAAGAGCATACCTTGCAATTTGCGATTAAAAATTGGTGGATCAGTGACTATATCGCTATCCATAATAATGAGTTGGCAACACTTACCGTAGAGACCCTGACAGAATCTACCATCATTGAATTCAATGCGGATGAAATCAATGGAATTTTATCTAAATTTCCAGAGTATGAACCCTTTCAACGATTTATTTTAGAACGTCATGTGGTTAGTTTGAACAAAAGGATTTTAAATCAGCTTCAATTAACTGCCGCAGAAAGGTATGATCTATTTGTTGAGCAATACCCTAATATCCAACAGTCTACCCGAAACTATCACATTGCCTCCTACCTTGGCATTACCCAAGAAAGTTTAAGCCGTATCAGGGTCGAAAAAACTAAAAAATAGATTTCTTACCATAGGTCAATTTTTAGTCAGAATACTCCTCTTACTTTTGTGTCAAATTATTAATAACAGTTAATAGATACAGAATGAAAGCATTACAATTGATAAAATACGGAGAGATTAAAGATAGTCTGGCCTTTAATGAAATCAGCAAGCCACCTGTTCAGTCAAAAGATGTACTGATAGAGGTGAAAGCCGCTGCAATAAACCCTATAGATAAGAGTATTATAGCAGGAAATTTACAAGGTCTTCTGCCCATCCCAATTCCAAGTAGCATGGCATATGATGTTAGCGGAATTGTTTTAGAAACTGGTGATGAAGTGAGTAATTTTGAAATTGGAGATTTGGTATACTCCCGAGTTCCCCAGGAGCAAATGGGTACACTGGCAGAGTATGTTTCGGTAAATAGTGCAGCAGTTTCAAAAAAACCCGGTAATATTTCTTTTGCGGAGGCTGCAAGTATTCCTTTAGCAGGATTAACTGCTTTACAATCATTAGAAAATGCTGGGATAAAAGAAAATGACAAAGTCCTTATTCATGCGGGTTCTGGAGGTGTAGGTAGTTTCGCAATACAATATGCAAAGACAAAAGGCGCCTATGTTTACACTACGACTAGTACAAGCAATGTGCAATGGGTCAAAAAACTTGGAGCAGATAGGGTAATTGATTACAAAACAGAAGATTATAAATCTATTGTAAAAGGTGCAGATATCGTATTCGATACACTTGGCCAAAATTACACTGCAGAGGCTTTTGAGGTGATCAAAAAAGGTGGAAAAGTGGTAAGTGTTGTTGGTCCTCTGGATGAAGAAAGTGCTAAAATGTTTGGCATGAATGACTATAAATTACCTGCGGAATTAGCAAGGTTGAGTGCAGATCACGAAGCTTTATATAAATTCATTTTTATGCATCCAAATGGCTCTCATTTAGAAGAAATAAAATCTTTAATAGAAGATGAGAAGATCAAACCTATCATTGACACCATTTATCCATTTATTAAAAGTATAGATGCCCTAGTTCATCTGGCATCCGGAAGAGCAAAAGGAAAAATAGTCATCCAAATCAATTAGGTACAAAGCCATCGAATTATATAACTCATAAAAAACAAACATCATGTTAAAAAAACTATTAGGAATTGCTCCAAAACTAGAATCAGACGGCTCTTACAGTCCTTCAAAGCTTGCAATAAAATTAGGTACAGTGAGTAGATCTGACTTTGAAAATATTACCTACACAAAATATAAAGGAAGAAGATCAAAGATCTTGGTAATTTTTACAGAGCAGAAAAATATGGAGATGAAGAATGGAAAGTTGTTTTCAACAGGAAATCATCCTATAGAAGCATTAGTGCCAATGCTACATTTAAAAAATGCCGGTTTTGACTTTGAAATTGCTACCCCTACCGGAAAACCAGTGGTATTTGAAATGTGGGCATTTCCTGAAGAGGATGAATATGTAAAAGCGCTTTACAATGAGCTTAAAGCCAATTTTGAAAAACCATTGAAATTAGAAGAGTTTATCAGCAATTCATTTGATAAATCTGATACTTATGCAGGAGTTTTTATTCCGGGTGGACACGGGTCTATGTTGGGAATTCCTGAAGATGAAAACGTAGGTCATCTATTGAATTGGGCACACCAAAATGATTTGTTCACGATCAGTCTTTGTCACGGACCAGGCTCATTTTTAGCGACAACGCTTAATGATCAGGAGTTTCTTTATAAAGGATATAATATGGCTGTATTTCCTGACTCTGTTGACAAACAAACTCCTATGATCGGTTATCTTCCTGGTCATATGCCTTTTGGTTTAAGTGAAAGATTAAAAGATCTTGGAGTAAATCTGATGAATACGAAATCAGACAAAACAGTATGCCTTGATAGAAAACTAATAACCGGCGCAAGTCCTTTGGCCTCAAATGAACTTGGAAAGCTTGCTGCTACAACCTTGTTAAGAGAACTGGCTTAAATAAGAATTACAATAATTTTTTAGTGAAAACGGTTTGAGCAAATACTCAAACCGTTTTTGTTTTTAATCAGTATATTGCATAATTAGTGGGTAGTAACATTTAATCAGCTACAGCTATAATAATCTCCTTCGGGAATTATTAACTCTAACAAATCATCACCTTAAAAATACGCAATGCATAAATTAACTATCAAGAACCTATCAAAAACTTATGCTAATGGTGTTAAAGCCCTAGCAAATGTTGATCTAGAATTAGAAAACGGAATGTTCGGACTGCTAGGACCGAATGGAGCTGGAAAATCGTCGCTCATGAGAACTCTGGCTACGCTGCAAGAAGCAGATTCTGGAACTGCTACGTTAAATGACATCGATATTTTAAATCAACCTGCAGAACTGCGGAAGGTCTTAGGTTATTTACCTCAAGAGTTTGGAGTTTATCCACGTATTACGGCAGAACAATTATTAACCCATTTAGCCATTCTAAAAGGGATTACCAATACTTCAGAACGCAAAGAATTGGTGAAGTACTTGTTGAATAAAGTAAATCTTTACGATAAGCGTAATAAATCTGTAAAAGGTTTTTCGGGTGGAATGAAACAACGTGTTGGCATTGCACAGGCATTAATCGGAAATCCAAAACTCATCATAGTAGATGAACCTACTGCAGGTCTCGATCCTGGTGAGCGTAATCGCTTTTATAACTTGTTGGCAGATGTTGGCAAAGACGTTATTGTAATTCTATCAACTCATATTGTTGATGATGTTCGCGAACTGTGCACAAAGATGGCGATTATGAATTTAGGGGAAATTGTTTATCACGGTTCACCACAAACTGCCATAGATGAATTAAACAGTAAGGTGTTTCAAAAAATAGTGAGTAGAGATGAGCTCCAAAACTATGCGAACGACTATAAAATTATTTCAAATAAAATGGTGGGTGGACAACCACTTATACATGTATTTAGTGACGATCATCCGCAAAACGGATTTGAACAAGTTACACCCAATTTAGAGGATGTCTTTTTTTCTAAAATCAATACGTCTAACATACTTGTTTAATAATCCTCAACCATTTTAATCATGTTTAAAACATTCTTTTTTTCGGAATTAAAATATACGCTTAAGCAACCCATGGTGTATATTTTTATATTCATACTGGCATTGATGGAATTCTTTGCCACAGTTAGTGACAATGTACAAGTTGGTGGCGCTATTGGTAATGTTTATCGTAACTCGCCATATACCATTACTATCCATGTAACCATATTTTGTATTTTCAGTCTTCTAATGGCTGTAGCATTTTTTAATAACGCAGCCTTACGCGATCACAATAACGAGTTTAATGAGATTTTATTTACAACTCCTTTAAGCAAATCCGGCTACTTTTTTGGTCGCTTTTTTGGGGCTTTGGTAGTTTCTACGTTTCCATTGCTCGGTGTGTTCATAGGAATGTTATTAGGCACCTACATGAATTCTATTTTCGAATGGATCGATACCTCACGCTTTGGAGAGTTTTATATTGAAACCTTTATCAATAACTATTTATTATTTATTCTTCCAAATATGTTCCTGGCAGGATCTGTCATTTTTGCTATGGCAAATAAGTGGAAGAGTACCGTAATTTCATTTGTTGGCGGTTTAGTGATCATTGTGGCATACATTGTTTCAGGCTCGTTAATGTCTGACGTTGAAAATGAAACTATCGCTGGTTTATCCGATGTATTCGGAGTCAACACTTATGCTATTGAAACTAAATATTTTACTCCGGCAGAAAAAAACACAATTAGTCCAGGGTTTTCTGGAGTTCTTTTATGGAACAGATTAATTTGGACAGGTCTTGGTACAATAATTTTATTGATCTCCTACTTTAGCTTTTCATTCAAAAAGAAGAATCAAAAAATTAAGAAAGAAAAAGTTAAGACTGAAAGCAAAGACACTGTGTTTTCACTTCCCAAACTACACCCCACTTTTGATACAGCAACCAATTGGCTTCAATTTAAAAGTTTCTTTTTTACCAACTTTTTGAGTATTGCTAAGAGCGTTACTTTCAAAATACTATTTTTATTTTGCATGATCATTTTGATCACTGATTTAATAAGCGGCTATGAGTATTTTGGATTACAATCCTATCCTCTTACATACAAATTAATTGATACAATAAAGGGTAGTACCAATATCTTCTTAATCATCATTCTTATCTTTTTTAGTGGAGAATTAATATGGCGTGATAGAGATGCTAAAATTAATGAGGTTGTGGATGCAACTGCACATACATCTTTCGTTTCAATGTCTGCTAAAGCCCTGTCATTGGTTTGTATAACAAGTATTCTAAACTTATTTTTTATTCTAATCGGTATTATCTATCAATTAATTCGTGGGTTTAGCCGCATAGAACTTGATGTTTATTTACTAGATCTCTTTTACGCAAATCTCGCACTCTATATCATATTTGGTGGAATAACGATTATGATTCAGGTACTTTCCAGCAACAAATACATAGGTTATTTTGTTTCGATCCTGGTTTTACTGGTTTGGGACATTGTTCTCAATGTTTTGGATATTAGCAGTAACATGTTAAGCATTGGTGGTGGTGGATCTGTGTTTTATTCAGACATAAATGGCTTCGGACCTGGTTTAAAAAGTAAATTATGGTTTAATCTATACTGGATTCTATTTGCTGTTATTGGATTACTTATTGCTGGTGCCTTATGGAATCGCGGTTCTAAAAGCTCACTCTTGAGTCGTATAAGAGCTGCTAGAAAAGAAGTTCCTAAAAGTTATCGCGGTTTCATTGTCATACTGACCCTTGTATGGCTTAGCGTTGCAGGCTTTGTATATTACAATACACAGGTTTTAAATCCGTATCGATCAAGTGATGCTACAGAACAGCTCAGTGCAGATTTCGAAAAGAAATACAGTAAATATAAAGAGGCTGTGCATCCTAAAGTTACTGATGCTAAATATTATATAGACATCTTTCCTAAGGAACGAGATATTCACATAAAAGCAGAAATCGAATTAACCAATGAGTCTGGTGTAGCTATTGATTCACTTCATTTTTTTAATGGTGAAGGTTGGGATACAAAATTAAATATTCCCAACGCAAAACCAGTTTACAAAGACACCACATATTTATATACCATTTATCAATTGAGTCCGGCGTTACAACCGGGTGAGAAGACCATAATCAAACTGGATAATAAATTCATTACCAAAGGTTTTGAAAATGGTCGTGGTCCAACTATGATTGTAAAAAATGGAACCTTCTTTAATAACGGTGATATTTTACCAACTATGGGTTATAATGAAGGCTACGAGCTTTCTGATAAAAATACCCGAAAAAAATATGATCTCGAGCCTAAAGAACGTACCCCCAAATTATCTGAAGAACTTAGCGAATTGCATAACCGTAATTACATAAGCAATGGGCAGTCTGACTATATTAATGTCGAAACTGTGATCTCAACCATTAAGGAGCAAACTGCCATTGCACCTGGTTCTTTGATTAAAAAATGGGAAGAAAACGGAAGAGATTATTATCATTATAAAACAGATACACCTTCGCTAAATTTCTATTCCTTTATGTCGGCTGATTTTCAAATCAAAAAACGCAAATGGAATGGTGTTGACATAGAAGTCTATTATGATGAAAAGCATCCTGAAAACGTGGATATGATGCTGGATGCTGTAGAACGTTCTTTGGTATATTACACTGAAAATTTTGGTCCCTATTTTCATAAGCAATGTCGTATTATAGAGTTCCCGCGTTATGCCTCTTTTGCGCAAGCATTTCCCGGAACGATGCCCTACTCTGAGGCTATTGGCTTTATCATTAATCTTGAGGATGAAACGGAAAATAATATCGTAGATGCTGTAATTGCGCACGAGATGGGTCACCAATGGTGGGCGCATCAGGTTATTGGAGCAAATATGCAAGGTGGCACTATGATGAGTGAAAGTTTTGCAGAATATTCATCCTTAATGACAATTAAAAATATTACTGAAAACCCAATGAAAATGCGTCAGTTTACAAAGTACGATCACGACCGTTATTTAAGAGGTAGAAGTAGTGAACGACTTAAAGAATTGCCACTTTATAAGGTAGAGAATCAAGGGTATATACACTACGGAAAAGGAAGTGTTATTTTATATGCACTTCAGGACTACATAGGTGAGGCCAAAGTTAATTTAGCCATGAAGAATTTCTTAGATGAGTATCGATATAAAAAGCCTCCATATCCAACCTCATTAGATTTCATAAGACATCTAGACCCTCAGGTTCCTGATTCTCTAAAATATCTAATTACCGATTGGTTTAAAGACATTACCTTGTATGATAACCGTCTAAAAGAAGCCAATTATAGAAAATTAGATAATGGTAAGTATGAAGTAACACTTGAAATCGAAAGTTCTAAAATAAAATCTGATAGCTTAGGAAATGAAACTAGAACTGCTATGAATGATTGGATTGATGTAGGTGCATTTGCTGATGATGATGAAGAAAATTTAATATTCGAAAAAAGGGTAAAAGTTAATCAGCCAGAAATGACTTTTGTGTTTGAAATTGATTCTCTACCCTCAAAATTAGCCATTGATCCGCGTCGTATACTTATTGATCGAGTTTACAAAGACAATATAAAAACCGCAGCAGAAACTACCATGCCTAATTAAAAATAAATATCAATCAAATCATAATGAATGATTTAAATTAGTTTAAAGTATACTTCTGCCTACGAAGAAAAAAGAATAAAAAACTTACCAAAATTATTTATTCAGAATAGGGTTTTACTTTATTTTTGTAAGCGCTATGCCATCGAGAAATAAATGAGAAATTAATTTCCTGATTGTAGATAGTGTTCGTATAAGAATCGCAACAGGGATAAAATAATTTTTTGGTCAAAATGAAACGTTTATTCATCATAATATTAATCCAGTTAGCAAGTTGGAATTCATTGGTAGGTCAAGAATTCGAAGACTTATCATTTGGAAGTGAGTTTACCTTAGAAGTAATGACCTGGAATATTGAACGATTTCCTAAAAATGGTGATACAACCTTAAACTATGTTGTTGATATCATTGAGGCTTTAGATGTGGATATCGTAGCGATACAAGAAGTAGATAATCTAAATTATTTTAATCAGCTGACCAGTAGTTTGGATTCATATGATGGTTATATAGAATCCGTATTTTTTGCAGGATTGGCGTATTTATACAAACCTGATATTATTCAGATCAATAATATTTATGAAATATACACGACTGCAGAATATTGGAATTATTTCCCAAGGTCTCCTATGGTTATGGATTTTAATTACAAGGATGAAAGGTATATTGTCATCAACAATCATTTTAAGTGTTGTGGTAATGGAATTCTGGATCTGGACAATACTAGGGACGAAGAAACAAGAAGATATTATGCCAATTCTCTGTTGAAAGAATATGTTGAAACTAATTTTTCTAATGAAAATGTTATTATCCTTGGAGATCTGAATGATATCCTAACGGATGCTGCTCAGAATAATGTGTTCCAAATGTTTCTTGATGACAGGGATAATTATTTATTCGCAGATTTTGACATTGCAACCGGACCCAACTCTGATTGGTCATATCCATCGTGGCCATCTCATCTCGATCATATTTTGATATCAAATGAACTATTTGATGAACTTGAAGATGACAATTCTGATATTCAAACCATTAAAATTGAAGACGTTCTACCTGGGGGTTGGTTAGCCTATGATGAAAATATATCTGACCATAGACCCGTGGCATTAAAGTTACAGGTCGAAGGCAGTTTAAGTGTCTCTGATATTGATGATCCAAAACCCGCATTCATAAATTATCCGAATCCCTTTGGTTCAGAAACTAATTTTGACTTCAATTCTAAAATTCCTCCAAATAAAATTGACATTTATACGATCTATGGTCAAAAAATCAGTTCATTAAAAATCATTGAAGGAAAAACCAGTATTCGTTGGAATTCTCAAGGATTATCTAATGGGATCTATATTGCCAAATTACTTTCAAACAGCACAGTTATCGCAACTCGTAAGCTTGTGTTGATGGAATGAAAAAACAATTCCATATACTTAATGGAGCTGCTTTAAAAGAACGATTTCCAGAAACTATTCAAGCTGATATTATAGTTGCCAGAAAATGTCTGGTAGATGGAGAAGTTTAAGTAAAAAGACTACTGAAAAATCTAAAACAGAGTCCTTAAAACTGTTAATGAAATCACAACATTGATTGTTCTTAAAGAGAATATCCTCCTTATTAATTATCTTAGTACTTTGATTAAATGTTTCGTATACCTTGATTTAATGAGGCCTTTGAAGCAAACTGAGAATATATAAAACAAATAAAATGAATAATGAATTAAATGATAGAACCATTGAACAGTTGCAGTCTAGTAGTAGAATTAATAAAATGATTTCTGTCGTAATTACAATCATTTTAGCGATTTTCACAATAGGATCAATTTATGGTTTAGCTACCAAAGAGAATACAACAACTTTTATCGCATTGTTTGCTGTGGCTTGCTCCTGTTGGTCATTGCTTCCTATCCCGTTTGAAACGAGAAAAAATATTAAAATAGAATTGAAGTTGAGAAATTCAATCGATAAATTTTAAGGAATGAAAGCAGTTTTAATCATCTTAGGAGTAGTACTTGTAGCCTTTATAGTGTCTCAGGTATTTGCCTACAGTACCCAAAGGAATATAGAAACTTATCCTTATGTTGTCGATAAAGAATATGATGATTTTGAAATCCGAAGTTATGAAGCAAGTCTGTTTACCTCTGTACAACTCACAGGTAATGCGTATAAGGATGTTTCAGGCCAAGGGTTTTCAATTTTAGCGGGATACATTTTTGGTGGCAATGAAAAAAATGAAAAAATAGCAATGACTTCTCCAGTAGCCATGTCTTTAGAGGACTCGGTTACGATGATGTTTATGGTGCCGAAGAAATTTGATAAGGAATCACTTCCAGAGCCGAACCAATCACAAATCGAATTTAGGGAAGAACCGGCAAAAACCGTTACAGCGATCACTTTTGGTGGATGGGCCAATGATAAAAAAATAGAAAAGTATAAACAGAAATTAATTGCTGCTATGGACGCTGAAGGGATAGCTCACACAAATCGATTTTACTTTTTGGGATATAATGCTCCTTATGAATTTTTTAATCGTAAAAATGAGATTATTGTGGAACTAGAAAATGAAGTTCCTGAGAAATCAGAATAATGAAAAATAATATATTACTGAGAATAGAAAAACAAACAAAAGAAAATAAACGATAAAAATATAAAATGAAAAAAATATTATTTGTACTAACAAGCCATGAAGATTTAGGAAATACCGGGTTTAAAACCGGATTTTGGATAGAGGAATTTGCTGCACCATATTACTTACTAAAAGATAAAGGATATCACATTACATTGACTTCGCCTAAAGGTGGACAACCTCCTATTGATCCAAAAAGTAATGAACCTGATTTTCAAACTCCTGCGACAGTTCGGTTTAATGAAGATAATGAGACTCAAGAAATCTTATCCAGAACTCTAAAACTAGCTTCAGTCAGTCAAGCTGATTATGATGCTGTTTTCTATCCTGGCGGACATGGCCCCTTATGGGACTTGGCGGAAGATCCTCATTCAATCGCACTTATTGAATCATTCATCAATAATGACAAGCCGGTAAGTGCAGTATGTCATGCGCCTGCTGTATTTAAGCACACTAAAAGAACTGATGGTTCAGCTCTTGTGAATGGGAAAAAAATTACCGGATTTTCAAATACAGAAGAAGATGCTGTACAATTAACCGATGTAGTGCCATTTCTTGTGGAAGATATGCTAAAGGAAAACGGCGGAATATTTTCAAAAGGTGATGATTGGACGCCATATGCTGTGGAAGATGGCTTATTGATTACTGGTCAAAACCCGGCTTCTTCAGAACTTGTAGCCGAATTATTAATGAAAAAAATAGCATAGTAAAAGACTTATCAATTTACAGGTAATAATACCTACTAGATCTGAATATAGATTGATTATATTCGCAAACGAGATACTGGCATCAAACACTTAAAACATAACTATGGAAAGCTATACTTTTGCAAGAGTAATTCATGTAATTGCTGTTATTTTATGGATAGGTGGTGTTGCCATGGTAACTACCGTTATTATTCCTGCCGTTAAAAAGCTTAGCTCGAAAGATGATCAGATAAAAACATTTGAACAGATCGAGGGAAGATTTGCCATACAAGCCAAAATCACAACTTTACTGACAGGTATATCCGGTTTTTATATGCTTTATGTGCTTGACGGATGGGAAAGGTATCTGGATTATAGGTTTTGGTGGCTCCATGCCATGACATTGGTTTGGGTTTTATTTACGCTCATTTTATATGTTTTAGAGCCACTCGTTTTACATAAGTTGTTTAAAGAATATGCTGCTAAAAATCCGTCAAAAACATTTTCAATCATGCATAAGGCTCATTGGTTCTTATTGATACTAAGTTTAGTGACAACGGCTGGTGCAGTTGCCGGAAGCCATGGATGGTTTTTTATAGAATAGTCATATTGAAAACTGAACCTACCTACCTTGCAGGGAAAATTAAATCATCACATCATCTTGGCTCTTATTTCCATCTTAGCTAACTCTATCTAGGCAGGTAGATTCGGTTTTTATTTGTTAAGTTAGAGGTTTAAAATCACGCCCAGAATTTTATACAATCATCGAGGGCAAAAAATCGACAAAAATAAATGAAAAATACAGTTTTAGTAACCGGTGGATCCGGTTATATTGGATCATGGGTGGTGAAAGGCCTTCTGGAAAAGGGATATACAGTTCGGATGACTGTAAGAGATAAAAGTAAGAAAGAAAAGTATGAGTTCTTGACCGACATCGCGGATAAAAACAAGGGAGAACTTGAAATATGGGAAGCTGATCTATTAAAAAAAGGTAGTTTTGATGAAGCGGCTGTAGGGTGTGATTCAATTCTACATCTGGCCTCTCCATTTATTTTAAATGTTAAGGATGCACAATTGGATCTGGTTGACCCGGCTGTCAAAGGAACTTCAAATGTGCTGGAGGCAGCGAATAAATCAAATTCAGTGCGCAAAGTGATATTAACCTCAAGTGTTGCGGCTATTTATGGAGATGCAATTGATATGAAAAATCAACATCTATCAAAATTTACCGAGAATGAGTTTAATACCAGCAGTTCTTTAGACCACCTGCCCTATTCTTTCTCTAAGGTTCAGGCTGAAAAAAAGGCTTGGGAAATTGCCAAACAGCAATCCTCTTGGGAGTTGATCGTAGTAAACCCTTCTTTTGTAATGGGGCCTTCACTCGAGTCAATCTCAAAGTCTGAAAGTATAAAATTTATGAGAAATATTTTATCAGGAAAGTTTAAATCTGGCGCTGCTGAATTATATTTTGGATATGTTGACGTAAGAGATGTTGCCAGTGCTCATATTTACTGTTTGGAAAACAAAGCTGAGGGACGACATATTTTGGCAGAAAGAGTGACGGATATACTGTCGTTCTCGAATCTTATTGAAGCGGAATACAAGGATAAGTACAAACTGCCAAAATCCAACAATCCAAAATGGGTGCTAAGCTTAATAGGAAGCTTTTTCGGGTTGAGCAGAAAATTCGTAAAAAATAATGTGGGTATCCCGATCCAATTTGATACGAGCAAAAGTATAGAAAAATTACATCTGACATATACTCCACTCCAACAGACAGTAAGGGATATGGTAGACCAAATGGAGTCGCAGTAGCAACAACAAAGAATAAGCATTCTAAGGATAAACGATATGGACATTAAAGAACTACATTCAAAACAGCAGACATTCTTTAACTCGAATAAAACAAAAGATGTCAGTTTTAGAATTGAACAGTTAAAAAAGTTTCGAAAGCTCATTAAAGAAAATGAAAGTGAACTTTATAAGGCAATATTTGAAGATTTTGGTAAGTCAGAATTTGAAACTTATGCCTCAGAACTATCTTTAATAAATCACGAAATAAATCTTTTTATAAAGAATCTAAAACGCTGGAGCAAGCCGAAGAGAGTGGCCACAGGATTGGCTAATTTTCCAGCTAAAAGCTATATTATACCTGAGCCTCTGGGTGTCACTTTAGTCATTGGAGCATGGAATTATCCTTATCAACTCTCGATACTGCCAACTATCTCATCTATCGCCGCAGGTAATACAGTCATTATAAAACCCAGTGAACTTCCGTCAAAAACGTCAGCGGTCATGGCTAAAATTATCAATGCTAGTTTTCCGGAAGAATTTATACATGTTGTTGAAGGAGGTGTAGCGATAAGCACAGAACTTTTATCGCATAGATTTGATAAAATATTCTTTACCGGAAGTATTCCTGTTGGAAAAATAATTTATCAGGCCGCTGCTAAGCACCTTAGTCCTGTTGTACTTGAACTTGGAGGAAAAAGCCCAACCTTTGTGCTCTCTGATTGTGATATTAAGATGACGGCAAAAAGAATTGTTTGGGCCAAATTTTTCAATGCCGGACAAACCTGTGTTGCTCCAGACTATATTTTAGTTGAAAAATCAATAGAACAAAAATTTATAGAAACTTTAAGTGCTAAAATAGAGGAGTTTTATAAAGCCAAAGGAGATATTAACGAGAATTATGTCAGGATCATAAATATAAATAATTTTGATCGATTAGAAAAGCTTATTGATACTGATAAAGTATGTTTTGGAGGTGAAATAGATAAAGAAAATCGTTTTATAAGCCCAACTATTTTAAAAAATGTCTCTTTTGATGATGAAATTATGCAGGATGAAATTTTTGGACCAATTCTTCCGATTTTGTCCTTTACAAATCTCGATGAAGTCATCGCTAAAGTAAAACAGCGTCCAAAACCTTTATCTTGTTATATTTATTCAAAAAATAGAAAAACAATATCAAAAATATTACATGAAGTATCATTTGGAGGAGGAGCAGTAAATGACAGTGTTATGCATTTATCGAATAGCAATCTTCCTTTTGGCGGGGTAGGTTTAAGTGGTATCGGAAGCTATCATGGAAAATTTGGTTTTGACACATTTTCGCATTTTAAAAGTATCTTGGATAAACCTTTATGGTTCGAAGCAAATATTAAATATCCTCCGTACTCAAAGAATAAACTGAAGCTACTTAAAATGCTTTTAAAGTAAATTACGAACACTTAAATAAGAACTATGTTTATTGGACATTTTGCACTTGGTTTTGCATCCAAAAAAATAAGTAATTCTCTATCTCTGGCTTTGATGTTTATGGCAGTGCAATTCTTAGATCTTATCTGGCCAATATTCGTTTTACTTGGAATAGAAACCGTTGCGATTCAGGATGGTATTACGAAATTAACTCCTCTTGATTTTACCTATTATCCATACTCTCATAGTTTGCTGATGGCGATTTTCTGGAGTTTGTTATTTGGAATGGTATATTTCATAATTACAAAGAACAGACAAAATTCATTGATTCTGGCAGGGCTGGTTTTGAGCCACTGGGTGCTGGATTTTCTGGTGCATCGCCCTGATTTACCTCTTAGTCCTTTTAGTGACTATAAAGTTGGTCTTGGTATGTGGAACTATCCTGCTGTTGAAATGATCATCGAATTCAGTTTGTTTTTTACAGGAGTCTATTTTTATTACAGCGTTAAGAAACCAAAGAAAAAAATAGCGTTTTGGTCATTAATCGGGTTTCTCTTGATCATACAGGTCATGAGCTTTTTTGGACCTCCTCCTCCTGATGTAAATTCTATTGTCTGGAGTGCCAACCTGGTCTGGATATTTGTATTTTGGGCATGGTGGATAGAACACGAAAAACAACATTCTGAGAATTAAAAAGACATGATCAGACTACTTTTTTCAGTAATAGCATACCTGTTCTTAATAAATCTGAATGGTCAGAATTTAGAGCAGCATGAATGGAATGACCGAATATTAATTGTGAAAGCAGAAAGTGAAGCATCAAAAACATACCAAAATCAAATTGAGGAGCTGAGGAATTCATCTTCAGCATTGAAAGAAAGAAAATTGATGATATACCAGGTCATCGGAAATAAATATGAGCTGGTTGATTATGACAATCCGGAAATAATAGGATCCGGAGAAGTTTCAAATCAAATGAATGTGAACATTCTGAATAAAAAAATTCCATTTGAAATCATCTTAATTGGATTGGATGGTGGCATAAAACTTAAGAAGTCTGATATAATAAGAAAGGAAGAATTGTTTAATCTCATTGATTCTATGCCCATGAGAAGTTCAGAATTAAGTAATAAAAACTAGCTGAAGATTTATGAATTTTCTAAAGAAATTTTTACAGTTCATTGCTATGATTGTTGGAGCGCTCACCTTAGCAATCCTAGTTACAATTATGGTTGACGAGCAGCGCACCAGCTACTTGAAAGTAGGAAAAAATGTATCTGCGAATAAGAACTCTTATCTTATTACCAATGTGAATATTATCCCGATGACTCGGGATACCATTTTAATGGATAAGATGGTTCTTATAAGCGATGGAGTAATTAAAGAGATCGGAGATCGAATTGAAGCAGAAGGCGTTGAGATTCTGGATGCAAAAAACAAGTATCTCATGCCTGGTCTTATCGACATGCATGTGCATGTATGGGATAGGTACGAACTTGGCTTATACTTGTCAAATGGAGTTACAGCCATTCGAAATTTATGGGGAATGCCCATGCATTTAAGGATCAAAGAAGCTGTAAATAATGATGAAATTATTTCTCCTCTATTCTTTACAACAGGGCCAAAGCTCACTGGTCCTGAATTCATTGGTGATGATAATTTAAACTTGACAAGCCCGGAGGAAGCGAGAAACAAAGTGATCTCATATAAAGAAAGAGGTTATGATTTTATCAAAACCTATTATGGTTTAACCGAGGATCTATATGATGCGGTTATTGAACAGTCCATTATTTCTGACATTGATATTGTGGCACATCCATCACAAAAAATGCCCTACTCTTATCATTTTGACCCTCAGATAAAGTCAATCGAACATGCGGAAGAAATTATTCAGCAACCTTTAAATTATCAATTAGACACGATAAAATTAAAAGAAGTAATTGATGGCTACGTAAAATCTGATCATAGCGCTTTAAGCCCTACTTTAATTGTTTACAATAATATTTATCAGATGTTAATAGATGATGATATTTTATCTTTAGAAAGGCTTGATTATATGAATCCTATGATTAGGGAAGTAGACAGCAAAGCCCAATTTGACAGGTGGTATAATACTAAATTAAAAGATTCCAGTATTGTTCAGGCAATCAAAAATCAGCATGATTTTCATATCAATATCATTAAAAAACTTCATGAAGCCAATGTGACTATTATTTGTAGTACAGACGCTGGAATTGGAGTAACCATGCCAGGATTCTCTATTCATAAAGAACTTGCATTTTACAAAGAAGCCGGACTTTCAAATTATGAGGTATTAAAAACAGCGACGATTAATGCCTCTAAAACACATGCAATAATGAATAAGCTTGGAAGTATTCAGGAGGGTAAGGTTGCTAATCTAATCTTAGTCAATGAGAATCCTTTTTTGGAATTGTCTACCTTGCAAAAGCCAACAAATGTTTTTGTAAAGGGAAGAAGAATAAATAGAGAGACATTAGATTATTATGAAGAAAAGGCAAAAAATCGTTCAAATTTAGTTCCGTCTGCTGTTCGGTATCTTGAACATTTAATCATTGAAAGATAAATGATCCATTTAATCGTTGGAAATACAGGCTCGGGAAAAACTACTTATTCAAAGGAATTGAAAAGAAAAACTAATGGTATCATCTTTTCAATCGACCAATGGAATAACACCCTGTTTCTTGCTGATAAAAAACCAACTGACGGACTTGAATGGTTTCTTGAAAGGATTGACAGGGCAGAAAAAATGATCATGACTTTAATTGATCAATTGGAAGATTCAAAAACAGATTCAATTCTTGATCTGGGGCTTTCAAAATTTGAACACCGAGAAAAGTTTAGAAAATTTGCTGATTTGAAAGGTTATAAGTTGACTATGCATTTTTTAGATATTTCAAAAGATACCAGGTTGCATAGGGTAATGAAGAGAAATGAAGAAAAAGGAGAAACTTTCGAATTTGAAGTTAGCAAGGAAAACTTTGATTTTATGGAAACTTGGTTCGAAAAACCAACTGAGCATGAAATGATGGATGGAGTTACTATCAAAGAATAAATATGCTGAGGGTAAGCTGATGCAAAAGATCCGTTATATGGATAAGCTAATTGACGAGTTGAAAAGAGGAAAGAAAATGAAGAATATCCTGAAATAGTGATCTAAAAATGAGAAATAATTTAAAAACATAGGTGCTGAAAAATCTTCTGATTTATGATTTTCTCCATTCGAAAAGGAAAGAAGTGAACAAAAACAATAAAAATTTATTATTTTAGTGCAACTGTTTTATAAAAATCAACCCAATTTAAAAGGTTATAAATGTATTAAACAGACAAGAATTTTAACAATAACAAAACTCACCACTCCATGGAATATCTTGACATTGCAATTAAATTGATCATAAGTCTTAGCGTACTGAATGTTTGGCTTCTCAGAGCTAAAAAACCGACTCAATGGCGAGGAGGCGAGGCAGGTTCATTACAAGATGAATTTAAAGCATATGGGCTATCGCCAGAAATGATGAGACTCGTTGGTGTCATTAAAATAATATTATCATTGATTCTCCTTTTTTCAATCTTTTATCCGCAAGCGGAAAATATTGGAGCTATCGGGATGGCGATTATGATGGTTGGTGCCATCGGGATGCACATCAAGATTAATGATCCAATAAAACGGTCTCTTCCGGCTTTTATATTTCTTACTTTATCTCTTATTTTAATCTTCCTATAATTTAGACTCTTTATAGAAACCGCGATTATAACAACAAATTAGAAGGAGAAAACAACTTGTTTTCAATTTATTGTTTTTTGTGTGGAAAAAATTAAAGTGATCCCTATTTTTGTAGCTTGTTTTTGGAACTAATCTGTAAAGGTTATTGACACAAATTTGAATGAGTAGCTGCAAAAACCTGTAAGCAGTTAAGCACGTTTTTCATTCTATTTTCGAGACGATAATAAGCATCTGTGTCATTCATATATTTTAATAAAAGCTAAATGACAAAAGAATTACTTCAAAACGAAGGATTAGAGAAGATAAAAATCGATTTTGATTTTTTAGTATCCTTATTTAAGGAAATGCTGATATCTGTGGGTGAGAAAAGTCTGGCAGAAGGATTACCATTAGATCACCAAAACATATCAAATAGAAATGACTATTCAAATGAAAAGTTGACGCAAGCAATTGGTATTTGTTTTGAGTTACTCAATTTAGCTGAAGAAAATTCAGCAACCCAATACAGGCGAAAAACAGAAACGCAGTTTGGAATAGCATCTACGAGAGGTTCTTGGGGAGAAACTCTGAATCAATGGAAAACTGAAGGAATTGATGAGACGGTAATGGCCCAAAAATTGAAGGATGTAAAAGTTATCCCGGTTTTGACAGCTCACCCAACAGAGGCCAAGCGTCTGACGGTTTTAGACATCCACCGTGAATTGTATTTATTGTTGGTCAAAAAAGAAAATCCAAACTGGTCAACAACAGAACAAACCAGGCTCAAACAAGAAATTATCAGTTTGATGGAGCGTTGGTGGCGAACAGGTGAAATTTATTTACAAAAGCCACGTCTTGAAGATGAGAGAAATAATTTGATGTATTATTTTGAAAATGTATTTCCTGAGGCAGTGCGCTTAACCGATCAACGTTTGCATGATGCCTGGACCACTTTGGAATTGACACCTGAATTATTGCAATGGCCAGAACAGTATCCACTGATTCAGTTTGGAAGTTGGGTAGGTGGTGATCGAGATGGCCATCCATTCGTTACACCAAAATTTACTGCATCTACTTTGAGATTGCATCGTAAGCTTATTTTGAATAAACTGCATCATCAATTGGTTGACATAGCCGATAGATTGAGCTTTTCAAGCTATCTTAACGCCATTCCTGAAGAGCTCCTTGATGATATTGCTGCTCAAGCCAAAATTTTTGGAGAAGAAGGTCAGAAAGCTGTGGATCGGAATCCTTCTGAACCTTTACGGCAATTTGTAAATCTATTATTGGTTAGGTTAGATCATACCATATCAGATAAGCAAACATTAGGAGACGCTGGTTATTTCCAATCTTCGGATGATTTATGGAAAGAACTTAAAAAGCTGAGAAAAGTACTTATTGAGGTCGGTGCTGCCAGGATAGCAAAACAATGGCTCTTCCCTGTTGAGCGAATGGTTCAGTGTTTTGGTTTTCATCTGACCAAGCTCGATATCAGACAAAATAGCGATTATCATGAAAAGGCAATTAGTCAAATTTTAGCCTCTTGCGGAAGCGAAGATTCAGACTATGGAAGTTGGAGTGAAGAAAAACGATTGTCTTTTTTGAATAAAGAACTTAAAAGCAAACGCCCATTTCTGGTGGCTGGAGTACCCTGCGGACCAGAAGCAGATAATGTACTTGGATACCTTAGAGAAGTTAAAGCTTATGTTGATCAATATGGAACAGAAGGAATTGGTTCTATTATTGTTAGTATGACTCGAAGTTTAAGTGATCTTTTATTGGTTTTCTTGCTGTTGAGAGAAGTTGGCCTTCAGGATACAAAACTTCCGGTAGTTCCACTTCTTGAAACAATAGAAGATTTGATGGCTGGCCCCGAGATTTTATCGGCTTATTTAAGCCATGAAGTCATGCAAAAGAAACGTGAAAACGGGGTGTCTTTTACGCAGGAAGTAATGTTGGGTTATAGCGACAGTAATAAGGACGGTGGAATTATGACGAGCCGATGGAATATTTACAAGGCTGAAGAAAACCTAAGCAAAGTAGGTGAAGAACTTGGGGTCAAATTATGTTTTTTTCATGGACGGGGAGGAACAATTAGCCGGGGCGGTGGAAAAATTCATCGATTTTTAGACAGTATGCCTCCCGGATCAATGAGTGGTCATATTAAAATGACCGTTCAGGGAGAGACAATTGCGAACCAATTTGCCAACCGTCTTACTGCCACTTATAATTTAGAGATGTTTGTGGCAGGTACGGCCAGGCAAGCCATGAAAAGCAGTAACAAGGTCAAGGATGAAAAACGATATGAAATGATGGATCAGCTGGTCGGTATGGCCAGACAAACCTATCGAAGTTTGCTCGACCATCCCAAGTTTATTGATTTTTATACCAGTGCAACACCTATTGATGTTTTGGAACAAAGTAAAATCGGTTCCAGGCCAGTGCGAAGAACAGGTCAGCGCTCACTGGAAGATCTTCGGTCAATCCCTTGGGTTTTCAGTTGGAATCAATCCAGGTTTAACCTAACCGGATGGTTTGGAATGGGTACAGCCTTGGGAGAGTTTCAAAAACTCCATCCAGATGATTTCGAGAAGTTAAAGCAGCTGGCGGTGACATGGCCATTTTTAAAATATAGCCTCATCCAAATCGAATCCAATCTATTGAATTCAGACAAAGCCATCATGAATGCATTTGCTGATCTGGTTGAGGAACCTCAAACAAGACAGGAACTGATGGAACTGATCTTAACGGATTATAGTACTTGTCTAGATAAAATAGAAGATGTGATGGAGGCTTCAGTCGATTCAAGGCGAATCTCTAAACTAGAGAATAATAAACTTAGAAACAGTGCGCTTAAGGTGCTACATGATATTCAAATTGACTATCTGATCAAGTGGAGAGAAAGGGAAGAAAATGATCCAAAATTAAGTGATCAGTACCTTTTAGAATTATTGTTGCTGGTAAATGCATTATCGGGTGGTTTAAAAGGTACCGGATAAATAATAGAGAGTCCTTCTCAAATTACTTTGCTCCAGATCACGCATAACTATTTCTGAACCTCACATATATTGTCGTTTTTGAGATATGTTTTTTAGACAGAAACCTCTTCTATATTCAACCTGATATTGGCAGGTCAGGCAACTTTATGATTGTAAAACTTATTATTTCGTATCTTACTACTGGAAAAACTAGTTATGTTTTTTGATCATATCAAAAAACAAAACAGATTGTTTACAAGATTTTTATGGCAAAAGATAAAAATATACCAGCATTTTTGTTTGATCTTCTTCTTTCAGAAGAAACTAGAATCAGAGTTGAAAAAATTATACTCAATATTGCACTTTTGAGTTTTTTTATTCATTTAGCAATTATCTATTTATTGAAATTTGAGGTGATCGATTTTTTGTCTGAATCAGAATTACTTCAAAATCCTATATCGGCAATTTATACGCCTTTTTCCTTTATTTTAATTTATGAGGTCTATCTGTTAATTTACTATTTACCCCAATCTTTTTCTACTTACATAACGAAGCAATATGAAATCATAACCTTGATCATTTTTCGTAAATTGTTTAAAGATCTTTCGGTTTTAGAACTTTCATCTGATTGGTTCGAAATAAAAATTGACCTTCAATTCACCTATGACCTAATCGCATCTCTACTACTTTTCTATTTGATCTATCAATTTCAAAAACAGGGGAAAAGAAAACTGGACCAGCAATCAGAGATCAAACCAAAAATTGAAAAATTTGTTCGAACTAAAAGTATCATTGCGGTTATTCTTGTACCCTTATTTTTTGCGATGGCCCTTTACACACTTATAAATTGGTCGAAGGGTATTTATATTTCTTCAAATGAATTACCCTCATTTGAAAGTATCAATAACCTTTTTTTTGATTCATTTTTTACAGTGTTGATTCTTGTTGATGTCGTATTACTATTGATTTCCTTTTTTTACACGGATCAATTTCACAAAATCATCAGAAATTCAGGATTTATTATTTCAACTATTTTAATTCGATTATCTTTCGGCGTTAGCGGCTTAACTAGTACGATTTTAATCGTTGTAGCCGTTCTTTTCGGTCTCACTATTATATTAATCCACAATAAATACCAAGAGAATAATTTGATTCAAAATGAGTAGCGGACAAAAAAAATAACTTTTGGCCAATTGGAATTTGATTGCAGAGTCTCGGCCGTTTTCCTCATATTTTTTATTGTTCCGAAAAGTGCTTTAGAATTTTCTTCCTGAATTTTTCTAACCTCTTTATTGGTTAGGAATTCTCCATCTTCATCAAATAATTCATAATCAAGGAAACTGTATATAATAGACCTAAGGTTGAGGAAACTATATAAGATATTATCCTGATTTTCAAGTGCAATAGGTAAGCCAACGTCTTCCAACTTTTGTTGAAATATATTGATATTAAATGATCGCATGGCTAAATAGTGGACGAGATTTTAAGCACTATGGAAGTAATTAGGATGAACTTGATTGATTTGAGATTTGTACTTGGTTTCAAATTCATACATTTTCTCAATGATCGAATTCAGCGCTACAACAATTTCTTGCAATTTGTCTTTTGGAAAAAGCATTATTACAATTTAATCGTTCATTAAATTTACTGCACTTTTTTTAAATTATTGAGCTTTTTGACTACTATTTAACGCTTTAGAAGTATATATAGCTACAAAAAGAAAGCGAGCTTCATAAAAGAAGCTCGCTCGCTATAAACCAATTTTTTGGCTTGTTGTACCTTGGGCCGGGATCGAACCGGCACGATATTGCTATCACTGGATTTTGAATCCAGCGCGTCTACCAATTCCGCCACCAAGGCCTCATTTGCAGAAGTCCCTCAAAAAAACAAACAAATACTTCTTTTTTGGGGTTGCAAATATAAACTTTTTGTTGAAAAATATATCCTTTTTTTAGCTGAATTCGTTTTTTGAATTCTAGTTCTAAAGTCTATTAATTTCTTTCATATTATTATTTACTAATAGAAATAATTAATTAATTTTGCAATCAGTCAAATCCATTCAAAATCCTAAAAAACAAAACCTTATGCATTCTGAAAAATTATCACCAAAAATATTCGCTTCTTCCCAAAGTGTTGTTCTAGCAGAGAAAATTGCCGAATCCTATGGCATGGAGTTAGGGAAAGTTAGAAAAAATCTTTTTAGTGACGGCGAGTATCAGGTTTGTTTTGAAGAATCTATCAGAGGTAGAAGAATCTTTTTAATAGGATCTACAAACCCTCCCAATGATAACTTAATGGAAATGCTCTTGATGATCGATGCTGCCAAAAGAGCTTCTGCAAGACATATCACAGCTGTGATGCCTTATTTTGGATGGGCAAGACAAGATAGAAAAGACCAGCCAAGGGTACCTATTGCGGCCAAAATGGTTGCTAAAATTTTACAGGCAGCTGGTGCAACAAGAATCATGACAATGGATCTACACGCTGATCAGATTCAGGGATTTTTTGAAGTACCTGTTGATCATTTGTTTGCATCCACAATTCTATTACCACATGTTGAGGCATTAAATTTGGATAATATAACAATTGCTTCTCCAGATATGGGTGGTTCAAAAAGAGCTTATGCTTATTCCAAATATCTAAAATGTGAAGTAGTGATCTGTTATAAGCAAAGAAAAAAAGCGAATGTCATAGATACGATGGAGGTGATTGGTAATGTTGAAGGTAGAAATATTATCCTTGTTGATGATATGGTCGACACGGCTGGAACACTTACAAAAGCCGCAAATATCATGATGGAAAGAGGTGCATTGAGCGTTAGAGCCTTAACAACGCATGCAATTTTATCCGGACCGGCTTATGAGAGGATAGAAAGCTCTGATTTGCAGGAACTTATAGTCACTGATACTATACCTCTTAAAAAGGAAAGTTCTAAGATAAAAGTTGTATCTTGCGCGCCCTTATTCGCTGACGTGATGAAGAAGGTTCAGACCAATACGTCTATCAGCGGACAATTTATAATGTAACATTAATAAAAAATAGAAAATGAAATCAATTACGATCAAAGGATCTAAAAGAGAAAGCGTGGGCAAGGTATCTACCAAAGCCTTACGTAATGCTGGAAAGGTTCCTTGCGTTTTATACGGAGGAGACCAAGCTATGCATTTTTCGGCAGACGAACTGTCATTTAGCAAATTGGTATACACTCCAAATGTATATACCGCAACGATTGAACTTGAAAATGGAGACAAGTTTAAAGCTATCTTGAAAGACATTCAGTTTCATCCTGTATCAGATAAAATTCTACATATAGATTTTTATCAATTATCGGAAGACAAAGAAGTAACTATGGATATTCCTATTAGACTTATAGGAAACTCTCCCGGTGTTATGGTAGGTGGTAATTTGCGCAACCCATACAGAACACTAAAAGTAAGAGCGATTCCTGCAAATTTACCAGATTTTATCAATGCTGATATTTCAACGTTAAAAATCGGGGATAAAACATTAGTATCTGATCTGGCGACTGGAGATTTTAAAATCCTACATCCAGACAATACTGTGGTTGTTCAGGTTAGAGTTTCTCGTTTGACGATTGAGGAAGAAGATGAAGAAGGAGAAGAAGGAGAAGAAGGAGAAGAAGGAGCTGAAGGAGAAGAAGGAACAGCTGCTGCAGAAGCAACTCCAGCTGCAGAATAAATCTGACTCTACCAATGTATTTAAAAGCTTTTCGAAATTCGGAAAGCTTTTTTTTTATATTTATAACATGAAATTCTTGCAAAAACTAATATCGGTTTTTAAGGCAGAAAACAATATTGAACCTGACATGAAAAAATTTCTTATTGTAGGACTGGGTAATATCGGTGACAAGTATGATCATACCAGGCATAATATTGGCTTTACAATACTTGATTCGCTTGCCGCAAAAGAGAAAATTGTTTTTGAAACAAAAAAGCTCGGCGATCTTGCCCGATTTAAATATAAAGGAAGAACATTTATTTTGCTCAAACCCAATACCTATATGAATCTGAGTGGTAAGGCGGTCAATTATTGGCTAAAACTTGAAAATATTCCTTTAGAAAATGTTTTAGTGGTCACTGATGATCTGAATCTTCCCTATGGTACCATTAGACTAAAAGCAAAAGGCAGTGCCGGTGGTCATAACGGATTGACCAACATCAATGAAGTTTTACAAACACAAAACTACGCCCGTCTAAGATTTGGGATTGGCAGTGAATATAGTAAAGGCAGACAAATCGATCATGTCTTAGGTGTCTGGAACGATGAAGAACAAGAACAACTATCGGAGCGGATTGAAAAGTCAGGTAAGGCCATTACTTCTTTTGCCCTAGCCGGACTGGCCAATACCATGAATACTTTCAACGGGAAATAGATTTAATGTCTTTAAAGCTATTCCACCGTGATGGTTTATTCTTTCGGAATGGTTAATCTTAAACCTTTCCCACATCAACTTCTAATTTTAGATTCTTAATGTAAGAACTGAGTTTGGATTTATCCCACTTCTTATTTGTTGGTATTAAGATCCCTTTTTTATTTAATCTTTCACATATCTAAGATAGTGAAATAATCTTCTGAGTTCTTTCTTTTGTTTTTTAGTTAGATTCATTAAACCAAACTGATTTAGATAAGATATATTCATATTTTTCTCCATTAGTTTTATTTAGTTTCCCACCTAACTTCATCACAGATTTTTGAGAACGATAATTTTTTGAAAATACATCAAAAAATACTGTATCAACTAAATTAAAAACAAAATCTAACATCAATTTTTTTGTATTGTAATTGACGTTTGTCCCCCAATAATCATTTCCAATGAATGTGTATCCAATTCTAACAGATGATTCAATTTTATTGAAAGAGTAATATCTACTCCAACCAACGATTTTATTCTCACACTTTTTTACAATCGTAAAACAACCTAATTCGTTTTTTACTCCACCATTAAAATAATCTTCAAACTTTGATTTTTTATATCTATCGGTATCAGAGTGTTGTTCCCAAATTTTCTGTTTACCTCCAATTAGATATAAATCATTAAAATCATTTTCAGTTGTTTGTTTTAACAATACAACACCGTTTTCTAATTCAGTAATAAAAAAATCATTTTTCATACTTCCACGACGAGGTTTAAGGGGGTAAGAATATCGAACACTTAATCCTACTCCACGGTTACAGACTTCGCTAAGTTTCTTGGTTGATCTACATTACAATTGCGCATCACAGCAATATGGTAAGACAATAATTGCAAAGGAATTGTAGTCAATAAAGGTGTAAATGCCTCTGGAACCTCCGGAATTTCTATGGTATGATCTGCAATCTCCTTAACCGTGGTATCACCTTCGGTTACAATTGCAATGATTTTACCTTTTCTGGATTTGATTTCTTGGATATTGCTCACTACTTTCTCATAATGACCCTTGCTTGTCGCAATCACGATAACAGGCATCCTGTCATCTATTAAGGCAATAGGACCATGTTTCATTTCTGCTGCAGGATATCCTTCTGCGTGGATATATGAAATTTCCTTTAATTTCAATGCGCCTTCAAGAGCTACAGGAAAATTATACCCTCTACCTAAATACAGACAGTTTGTTGACAATAAATATTCTCTGGCAATTTCTTTGACTTGATCATCTATATTCAGTAGTTGCTCAACTTTCGAAGGAATTAATTCTAATTCTTGTAAATGCATTCTGTAGTCTGCACTTGACATTGTTCCTTTGGCTCTCGCTAATCTTAAAGCCATAATCAATAGTATTGTTATTTGAGTGGTAAATGCTTTGGTTGAAGCCACTCCAATTTCAGGTCCGGCATGTGTATAAGCTCCAGAATCATTTTCTCTGGTGATAGATGAACCTACAACGTTGCAAATACCAAAAACGAAAGCACCTCTTGATCTGGCCAGTTTAATGGCTGCCAAGGTATCTGCTGTTTCACCAGACTGTGATATCGCAATAACAACATCACGTTCGGTAATGACCGGATTTCTGTACCTGAATTCTGAAGCATATTCTACCTCAACTGGTATACGTGCAAAATCTTCAAAGATATATTCACCCACAAGGCCGGCATGCCATGAAGTCCCGCAAGCCACAATTATTATGCGTTCTGCATTCAGGAACCTCTTCATATTATTCTCAAGGCCTGATAACTTGATAATAGCCTCGTTAACCAATAATCTCCCTCTTAAAGTATCTGTAATCGCAGCAGGTTGCTCATGGATCTCCTTGAGCATAAAATGATCATAACCACCTTTTTCAATTTGCTCAAGATTCATTTGTAACTCCTGAATATTAGGATCGATCTGTGAATCATCTTGTATTTTTCTGACCCTAACCTCTCTACCTTTTTTTATAATCGCCATTTCCTCATCTTCAAGATATATGGCTTCTTTTGTATATTCAATAAATGGAGAAGCATCTGAAGCAATAAAGAATTCCTCAAAGTTCTTACCCACTCCAATGGCAATTGGACTCCCTAATTTAGCTACTACAATTTCATCTGGTTTGGCCTTGTCAAAAACAGCAATAGCATAGGCTCCGATTACCTGATTTAAGGCAATCTGAACAGCCTGTCCTAATTTGACATTTTCAGTCGTTTTGATTTCTTCGATCAAATTGATCAATACTTCGGTATCAGTATCACTGTGAAAGTGATAACCTCTGCTTATTAATTCTTGTTTTATGGTATCATAATTTTCGATGATTCCATTATGAACAATAACCAGGTTTCCTGATTGGGAAGTATGGGGGTGCGAATTTACATCATTGGGAACACCATGGGTAGCCCACCGTGTATGGCCTACACCAATAAAGCCCTTATCGGAAATCTCAGTATCAACTTTATCTTCTAAACTGACAACCTTACCTTTGGTTTTAGCCAGATTGATTTGTTCACCATCAAACAACATCACACCGGCACTGTCATAGCCTCTGTATTCTAATCTTTTCAATCCGTTAATGATTATCGGATAAGCATCACGATAACCTATATAACCTGTTATTCCGCACATTTTATTTGAGTTTTTATACTAATGAAAACGAAAATACTGATAACTTATTTGATAAGGTGAGAAGCCTATAAATTATCAGATCTTAGTTTGTGGCGAATTTATGGAATTATTTGGAATAAAATATTTCTAATTTTATCCTTTTTTCGTTGTTTTGAGGTCTGTTTCCATGCAATACTGCACCTTTTGGAATATAACTCCAATCTGATATGATTGAATCAAAAGCAACTTCACCGAGGTTGTCTGTAGGAACAAAATTTTTCAAGACCAACTTAGACAATGCTTTTGGTTCATTTCCTTTAACAACACTAGAGATATAATCTGTAATTCTGAACTTATATTTTTCAGGTTTTCCAGCGTCGTCATATTCCAGTTCACCGCCAAAAATATCAGGTCCGAATCTAAAATTATAATAATCGTTTACCATAGAATTATAATCATCCTTGTACAAAAATAACCTGTTTGGAACCTCATCTTGTTCTCCATCAAGATAGAAAACAAGGTTAGCCTCATTGATCAAAAGGTTTTGTTGTCTTAAATAATCTAAGGTTTCCTCACTCATAAGATCTATGATTATTTCTGAACCGGCTGCTCCCTGAACATACAGTTCAGATTCTCCATTTTCAGTATCAGGATTCAATAAAAACTCTTCAATTTGAGATCCTCCGTATGACCTGTCATATCTTCCTGTCAGCACGCCTCCGAAACCATACACTTGTTGTATTTTGGTCTTCACAATCACATCTGTCTCTCCTGCAATCCCATTTCCATTGAGGTCATCATCTGCACCCTCGGTCACAGTTCTATCGTAAGTGTAATAGATTGTCATAGATGCGTTTGACCCGTTTATATTCATGAGTGATCCTTCGAAGCCTTCAGCGTCGAAATACAAGCCTCTGAAGTAGCGCACAAAATTACCATTGTTGTCAAAATCAGAGGAGTTATCATGATCAATAAACCTTTCCTGAAAAAATTGCTTATCAAGGTCAAATTTCATAGATGGAGATGAATTTTCCTTTGTAATTGTATCAATATCATCAACTGTGCTTGGGTCACCATCCAGAAACCTTCTTTCAACATATAAGACCGTGTCGTTCCTGTTTGGCATGAAGTCACCTACATGTAATTCGCTGTTCAACACATAATCTTTATCAGAATAATAAGTTTTAGCTTGGGTTGGATCGTCAGGATCAAGCGAGTTCAAAAAAGTTCCCAACTCAAAAATTGAAATCTTGTAAGCAGCATCTTT